>JANNMJ010000179.1:0-34448 GCA_031397815.1 Hymenobacteraceae bacterium | reverse complement strand
ATAGCCCATGATATCGTTGGTCAATTCATCACCTGCGATACGGATACTTTCGTCGCACACGATACCCGACAAAGCAATAACTGCGATCTCCGTTGTGCCGCCGCCAATGTCAATGATCATGTTACCGATCGCCGGGTACGTCGGAGCTACTGATTTCCGCTAATCAGTCATACGTCGCAAATTGCTCGTCGACGTAACACCACAGCCACTGCTCGCCGGGTTCGGCAGAAGCGGCCACTGGATGCCCGGTAGCGTTAAAATGCGCCGTCATATGCCGGTGCTCCGACTGGTCGCAGCACAGCGTGACGCCGCAGGTTTGGCACGTCCACAGATGCACCCACCGGCTACCAATCTTCACGCATTCAGCGCACTCGTGCGCCGCCGCCGTCTTCAACTCAGTAAGCGCCGTCAAGTGAGCGCAAGGGGGTTTAGGGTTCATTTTGAGGAGATGTGAAAGAGATGTGGAGATGTGGAGAATAAAAATCAATTTGACTCTTCACAAAACCACTAATCATTGTACCCCGAAGGGGTTATATCACAGAAGCCCGGGGTTGATTTTGAAAAAATCTACCCCGGGTACGGCGCGGGGATGCGGGGATGCGGGGATGCGGGGATGCGGCGGTGCGGTGGCGCGAATAAACCGCAGGTACGAGCACGACGTGGCGCAAAAAGCCCAGCCCTCACCCTACACCTCCGCCAAATACCGATGCACGAAGGAAATCGCCATCGACCCCTCCCCTACCGCCGACGCCACGCGGTTCATTGCGCCGCTGCGCACGTCACCGGCGGCGAAGACGCCGGGACTACACGTTTCGAGCAGATAGGGGTCGCGGTCGAGCTTCCAGATTTTTTGGAAATCGGCGCGGCTTTTTACATCGCGGCCGGTTTCGATGAAGCCTTTTTCGTCCATCAGAAAATCGAGGCCCATCCAATCGGTCACGGGTTTGGCGCCGATGAAGATGAAAAGCGCGTTGGCGGGACGGGTTTCGAAGGTATTGGTCTTGACATTTTCCAGCACCAGCTCGGCGAGGCGGTCGTCGCCGCGCGCTTCGTCGATTTCGGTGAAAGGCAGCACCTCAATTGTCGGCAGCGCCTTGATTTGGTCGATGAGGTACGCCGACATCGTATCCACCAACGACGCCCGCCGAATGACGATGAAGACGTTCGCCGCGAATTTCGAGAGATAAACCGCCGCCTGCCCCGCACTATTTCCGCCGCCCACGATGTAGACCTGCTTCCCAGTGTACGCGGCGGCTTCGGTCATCGCGGCGCCGTAATAAATACCTGCGCCCGTAAACGCCTCGATGCCTTTTTTATCGAGTTTGCGGTAATCGACGCCCGTCGTGACGATGATGGCGCGGGTATTCACCACCAAATCATTGTCGAGCACGACGCGCTTATAGCCGTTGAGCTGCTGAATTTCTTTTACGGCGCGGGGCGCCAGAAATTCCGCTCCTAAGCGCGTCGCCTGCGTCATAGCGCGGCGGGTCAGCTCAGCGCCGCTCACACCCGACGGGAAGCCGAGGTAATTCTCGATTCTTGACGATGTGCCCGCCTGTCCGCCCGGCGCCGTCCGCTCGATGACGAGCGTTTGCAGGCCTTCGGAAGCGCCATAAACCGCCGCCGCGAGGCCCGCCGGACCGGCGCCCACAATGACCACATCGTACATCTTATCCGGCGGATGCGGATTGAGGCCGATTCGGGCGGCAATCTCCTGAATGCTGGGGTCGGCGAGAAATTCCCCGTCTTCAAAGAAAACGACCGGCAGATTTTTTCGGGTCAGATTATTTCGCGTCAGCAGCTCTTCCGCTGCCTCGCTGTCTTCGATATCAAGCCACTGATACGGCACCAGATTCCGCGACAGCAGCTCCTTGATATCGTGGCTTTTCGGCGAATATTGATACCCAATCAGCCGGATACCGCCCGTCGTCTGCCGCACGCCCGCCTGCCATTCGTCGAGCAGCTCATCTACCACGGGGTACAGCTTTTCTTCCGGCGGATTCCACGGCTTGGTGAGGTAATAATCGAGGCGCACGTCGTTGATAGCGCGAATAGCAGCCTCAGTATCAGCGTACGCCGTGAGCAGCACGCGCTTGGCCTGCGGGTAGTGCGGCAGCGCCTGTTTCAGAAATTCGACCCCATCCATCACCGGCATCCGCTGGTCAGAGAGGAAGAGCGCGACCGTATCGCCTCGGTTTTTGAGCGTTCCGAGCATTTCCAGCGCCTCGGCGGCTTCGGTGGTGCTCAGAATTTTATACGTGCTGCGGTAGTGCGCCTTGAGGTCGCGCGTGATCGCCCGCAACACTTGCGGGTCGTCGTCGATGCAAAAAATAACCGGGAGACCCATAGAGATGAAAAAGAAAGGAGAGCGAATATTTATTCAGCGAAAAAGGCCCGCTTTTCACCCATTAATCGGGAAGCAGACGGTGAACGCCGTTTCGCCGGGCTTTGAGGTGAGCGTCACGGTGCCGCCGTGCTGCTGCACGATGCGCTGCACTACTTCCAGCCCGAGTCCGGTGCCTTTGCCGATGGCTTTGGTGGTGAAGAAGGGGTCGAAGATGCGCGCCCGCACATCGTCGGGGATGCCGGGGCCGTTGTCGGTGATAGTCACGCAGACGGTGTCGGCGGCGCGGCGCGTGGCGATGCGCAGGACGGCATCGGGTTGGCCTTCGAGCGCATCGAGCGCGTTATCGATGAGGTTCGTCCAGACTTGGTTCAGCTCGCCAATCATCGCTTTCACGGGCGGCAGCGTGGTATCGTAATCCTCCTCGACGCGCGTGTGCCCGGCGCGCAGCTTGTGGCCGAGCATCGTGAGCGTGTTGCGGATGCCGTCGTGGATGTCGGCAAGCTGCTTTTCGGAGCCGCGGTCCATATGCGTGAACGCTTTGATCGACTGCACGAGCGTCGCAATCCGGCCGGCGGCTTCGCCGATATCGCCCACCATGCGGTCGGTCACCACGTTATCGCTGATCCACTTGAGGACGGGCTTGAGGTAGGCGGCCGGGATGTGCTCCGCGAACTCTTCGAGGTCGGCGGGACAGAAGCCGAAATCGGTGAACTGCTCGGCCAGCTCCATCGGGTCGGCCACGGCGTGGTCGTCGAGCCAGTCGGTCAGCTCGTCTTCGCGGTCGGAGCGTTGCAGGAGCGAGAGCTGCGGCCGTTGCGCGTGCAGCAATCGGAATAAAACCTCGCTCACGGCATCGACCTGCGCCGCCGTCATCCGGATATTCATCACCTCTTTAAACGACTCCGGAATCAGCGACAAATGCTTTTGCAGCATCTGCGCATCCCGCGCCACCGCCGACGCTGGGTTATTCAGCTCGTGCGCCAACCCCGCCGACAGCTTCCCCAAAGCCATCATCTTCTCATTTTGCTGCTGCATCGACGTGAAATCGCGCACCCGCGAAATCATGATGTGCACCAGCGCCTCGCCCAGCTCGAAGTGTTCTTGCAGCATCTGCCGCGCCAGCGCCGCCGGAAAAGCCATAATCTGCGCCTCTTCCACGGCGAGGGCCGTCGCGGTAGAAGCCTTCATCCGCGAGAACGGCAGGAACCCGGTAATGTCGCCGGCCTTAAACGTGGCCGTCACGCGGCGCCCGCTCGCCTGCACCAGAAACAGCTCGATGCGCCCGCTCACGATGACGTACGTGTGCGTAATCGCCTCGCCGATGGTGAAGACCGTTTCGCCTTCCGGCACCACGTAGTGCTCAGCCACTTGCGCAAACCACGCGAGCTGGTCGGGCGGCACATCCGCCAACGCCTTCCACTGTCCGAGCCAAGCCGGAGTAACGTCAATCATGAGCGAGGAAATGTGAGAGAGTCGGTAGAGAAGCGGCAGAGAAGCCGCAGCGCGGCAGCCACGCGGGCTGACCGACGGCAAATGTAGGTTCCTCGGAAACGGGTTTGCTAGTCGGCGGCTTAACCTATCCGAAACCCTGCCTGAGCAGTTGGTCAGCGGCCGTTCTCGGCGGCGCGGGGCTAACTTGCGGCCATGGATAACCACTCAAGTAACAGCGGAGAATCGCTCCATATCGCCGTCGTGCTCGCGATGGCGTCCATCGTTGGTGTGCTGATCTTCATTCAGCTATTTCGGGCCAAGCCGATTGACCTGATCGCATCGCTGATCATCGCCGTCTGCTTCGTCGTAGCCGTGGTGACGGCCGCGATGTGGGGGAACCGGTCGGGCGGTTAAGCCACCCTACCATCCAGCTTGCGCCCCGCTTGCAGCCCTTGCGGCAGCACCAAACCTAAAACAGCCACTCATCCGATGTACGGATAAGTGGCTGTTTTTTTATGGAGCGGGAAACGAGATTCGAACTCGCGACCCTCAGCTTGGGAAGCAGGGGATGGCAGGTGATTGAGCCTTGTTGTTATTTAGCAAAAGTGGCCTGAAGGCATCAAAAAGGCGGTTTTGCTCATTAGCGTTGATTGCTGTTATCTCTTCCTTTCTTACGTTTGTGTAAACCAACGTGTAAACCGCGATTGGTTTACACAATGAGCAAAACGACCGAGCACAAGGAGGGACGAGCCACGGTAGATGTGATCTACTACAAAAGCAAGAAGCTGGCGGATGGCGCGCACCCCTTCATGGTATGCATCACCAAAGACCGGCAACGAAAGTACATCGCTACCGGTCTCAGCCTTCTCCCCAAGTACTGGCAGGAGAGCAAAAAGGGCGGCAATCCGAAGGTGAGCCACGGCTACCCCGAGCCGCACCGCGAGCAGCTCATCAAGAAGATGGAGGAGTGGCGACTCAAGTACAAAGCCGCCGCCGACGAGTTAGCCGCCACCGGTGAGCCGCACACCGCCGACGAGGTAGCAAGTAAAGCCATTGAGACGAAGAAGACCGTACGTCGGGTCAAAGTCATTGCTTACATCGAGGAGTTGGCAGTAACGATGACCAACAGCGGTCAGGTTGGGAACGCCAGCGTGTACCGCGATCTGAAGAACCAGCTCGCCAAGTTCATCAAAGACCAGTATGCCACCGACGACCTCTTCTTCGAGCGGATTACGGTTGCCTTCTGCAACGAATGGGAGGCCACCCTCCGGGCCAGCGGAGTCGAGGAGATTACGCTCTCGCTCCGCTTCCGCACCCTACGTGCCGTGCTCAACAAGGCCATCGCCAACGGGGTCGCAAAGGCAGAGCATTACCCCTTCTCTCGCAATGTCGCCGAGCAGCACAAGTTCAGCGTGGGCAAGTTCGATGTCTCGACCACCAAGCGCGCCATCAGCCGCGACGACGTCCGCAAGCTCGAAGCCTTCACCCCTACCACCGACCGACAGCGACTGGCGAAAGATGTCTTCCTGTTTTCATTCTACTGCGGCGGCATCAACTTCGTCGACCTCGCCCAACTCCGCTGGAGCGACCTAACGGCTGTCGACGCTGCCGGACAGACAATACGCCTGAACTATGTGCGCCAGAAGACTGGAGGAAAGCTTTCAATGAAGCTTCTTCCGCCGCCGGTCGCCATCGTCGCCTCTTACCGCCCGCTTACCCACGCAGGCCCGACCAGCTACCTGTTCCCTGTGCTCGACCCAGCCAAGCACCAGACCCCAACGCAGATCAAGAATCGGCTTCACAAAGTCCTCGGGCAGGTGAACCACGACTTGAAGGGCATCGCGGAGTTGGTGGGGATCACAACGACGCTGACCACCTACGTGGCTCGGCATTCCTTCGCTACGAGCCTCAAGCATAGCGGAGTCGCTACGGGTGTCATCAGCGAGATGATGGGTCACCAGTCAGAAGCCGTGACGGCTGTGTATCTCGGCTCCTTTGCTTCCGAGACGGTGGATGCGGCTTATGAGCAACTTCTCTAAGTAGAGGGTATGCAGGAACTTAAGATCGAATCAATATCTGACTTACTGGCTTGCAGCACGGGCCATTTCCCGAATAGGTATCAACCATCAGAACCTAGACCAGATAGCTTAAACGCCCCTGGGATTCCAGATTTTCGGCCAGTGCCGGATGCATTATTGGTTGAGGTGAAAAAGATTATTCCTTATGAGACTTGGCTTTTCATAAAAGGAGCTGACCTTGTTAATGTTGCCTACCCTAAGCGGATTACTGAAAGAAACTACCAATCAATTTTTATGAGACTTTTTCACCCTTTGATAGAAGGTGTGAATGAGCTATCTCTTACGCACCAGGTTATAGTCGCTAGGTCAGCTTGGGTGCGCTACAAGTTAGGGGCTGATCCAAGTCTGCCTAAAGCTTACTACGAGCGGGCTGCAGAGGCAATCATTGAGCAGGCTCTAAAAAGAGAGGCAGAGAGATTCTGGAAGTCTACTCAGGGAGATAATAATGACCCACAAATCCTTGGCGGTGATAAAATCAGTCATATTCGACAGCCCGCCATTCTTGATACAGAACCTAGTATAGTGTCACCGCAAAGATTCTGGGTTCATGGGCTGTATCACCCTGGGTTCGATGCGTGGTGGATGGAAGAGATATCGAGACGTTCCTTAAAGGAAATAGACGCGTTTTTGAATGTGAATTGGAAGTTAGAAGCCGAGTTACAGGATGAGCAATGGGAACACAGACATTGCATCACTCCAGAAGAAGCTGATTACCTCCTTAATATCCTTCGCGCCGAAGAATCTAACGCCACTGACCAAGACAAATTAAAGCTGCACCGAGTGGCTCAATGGTTCACCTCCCGTCTTCAGACAGTTGCCAGTACTTCGAGTAAGTCTACTCACGTTCTTCTGGATCCTTGGAGTGGGATTCTACAGAATGGCCTCACACTTGAGGGTCTCACGAACGTACTTATAGGTGCTAAGCTAATATCTGACCGTGTATCGCTGAACTTGACGGAAGAGTCGAAACCACGCACTTGGCGAGCGGCAGTCGAAGCTTTACGCGAGCGTAAATTCATATCTGCAAGCAGTATAGACCTAGAGAGGGCCATTAGGCTTACCTACGGCAGTAGTGCCAGCCTAGGAAGGTTGCCGAGTGTACGCACTCTTCAGGAAGCTTTCAACACAAGTAATGCCGATGCTCGCAAGGTCTACAATCAAGTGAAGGACCTTTTGCCTCAGTAGTTGGGGCGTTCCTATTTTTTGCGTTTTTTCTGCGTTGCGCAGAAACGCAAGAATCGGGTTAGTGGCTAGTAGTCCTTTGCTAGCGCTTTCCGGCATTAGGGCTGGAAGCCTATCCCATGGCTCAACTACTTACCTCTGGCGTTGAATACGCCCAATTTTTCGATGACTTACGTGCGGTCGTTCGTTATGAACTCCAACAAGCTTTTGAAGGGACGACCACAAGTGGCCCTGAAGTAGGCGGGATGGAACTGGCTCAAGAGGTCACCCGACTCAGCAGAGCTCGCGTCTACGCGCTCGTCTCAGCGCGGGATATTCCGCATAGTAAGCGAGGGAACCGACTCTTCTTCAATCGGGCCGACCTGCTGGCTTGGGTAGAGGCGGGGAAACGAGGTGTGCACGCGACTGGAGAGACAACGAATCGCCAAAACCCTAAAGCGCTGTAATGATGATACCCGCTAATAAAGCCACATCTGCAGCCACCAAAGGATATGTCGCTGATTTACGCGCGCATTTCAGGAAAGACCTCGCAGCGCAACGCCAACCAGTGGTCATAGTAAACCGCCATAAGGACGTGCTTGAAGAGATTCTCAAGCACGTCAAATCAATAGATTTTCGGCGGATTGTCGGCCTCGAAAACGATTCTGACAAGCTCCGCCAGAAGCACTACCTAGTTAGTGTTGCAGAGGAAGTCATTCAGATTGCGAAACGCAACCAATGGGGATTGTGCCTTAATAATGGCAGGATCAACATCTACAACGGCGCATTCTGGAAGGCAGTAGAAGACGCTGAAGTTAGAGAATTTCTAAAAACGGCTGCCCAAAAGATGGGAGTAGACCGCTATGATGCTCGCCACTTCGTGTTCGCAGAACAGCTTCACAAGCAATTTCTGGCAGACGCTTACCTACCATCTCCTGACAAATCGGATGATGCGGTGAAGATCAATTTGAAGAACGGTACCTTCCACGTAAGTACAAGAAAACAGGAGTTGACAGGATTTCAGGCCTCTGATTTTTTAACGCACCAACTCCCTTTCAACTACGACCCCGAAAGTTCAGCGCCTCTCTTTACCGAGTTCCTCAACAAGGTTTTACCAGATCTGGATACCCAGAAGCTCTTAGCTGAGTATATCGGCTACTTGTTCGTACCCTCAAGTCAGTTGAAGCTTGAGAAGGCGTTGCTCCTCTATGGGCAAGGCGCGAACGGCAAATCAGTCTTTTTCGATGTGGTCAGAGCGTTGCTCGGGTCTGAGAACATCACTCACTACTCGCTTTGCAGCCTGACTACAGGACCAGCTTACTCTCGCATTCAACTCGGCGATAAGCTGGTGAACTATGCCAGCGAGTTGAGCGGACGGATGGATGTCGACGTGTTTAAACAACTGGTATCCGGTGAGCCAGTGGAAGTCCGCTCGCCTTATGGTCAGCCATTCATTATGACCAGCTACGCCAAACTCATCTTCAACTGCAATCACCTACCTCAAGATGTAGAACACACTCACGCGTTTTTTCGTCGGTTACTTCCCATTCCATTTTCAGTAACTATCCCGGCGGCTGAACAGGACAAGCAACTCGCCTCCAAGATCATCGCAAGCGAGCTATCAGGCGTGTTTAACTGGGTACTTGATGGCTTGACGCGTTTACTCCACCAAGGGGGATTCACTGAGAGTGCAGTCGTAGTTAAGCAGATACAAGACTACCAGCAGCAGTCCGACAGTGTTCGGTCTTTTCTTGATGATCGCGGCTACGAGCCTCATCCAGAGCTGTACACCACACGTCAGGACCTTTACAAAGAGTATCGCTCTTACTGCATCGAGGAGGGTGATAAGCCTCTCAAAAGCGGAGACTTCGTTACCCGTCTAGCGAGCGCTAGCATCGCTGGTGTTCGTCGGTCATTCGGTCACGTTCACTTTGTGGTCAAGAGGGCCAGCCATTTCTAAAGTTTTCACGCGGCCTTCATTTACTACACTAACTGCATCCCACTAGCATCAGTGTAGCTAGTGCAGCAAATGCAGTCTCTTCAAAAACTTTTTTGTGAGTGCTTCCACCCACCCCTATGTGCTACAGAAATATGCTGGGAAGTCAAGTCGATACACTTGCCCAAGCTGTGGAAAGGCGCACGAGTTCACTCGCTTCATAGACACCCAAAGTGGCGAATTTCTACCGGAAAGTTTCGGCATCTGCAACCGGGCAGATAAATGCGGTTACCGGCTAACTCCTTACGATAAGGGTGCGAATGGACTCAGCTATTCCAAGGAACACTGGCAAGCTAGTCGGATGAGTAGTAAGAAACGACGTAGCTCTGTCAGCTCGCGTCATTTAATCACTCTACCGGAAGAACTACTCATTCGATCGCTTGGCCACTACGAGCAAAACAACTTTGCATGCCTTCTCCGGGAGCGATGGAGTGAAGCTGAAGCAGACAAGGTGATTCGCGCCTTCGAAGTGGGAACATCTCGGCACTGGCCAGGAGCTACCGTTTTCTGGCAGCGTGACGAGCTAGGGCGCGTGCGCGGCGGACAGGTAGTTCTATTTGATCAAAATGGTCACACTGCTAAGCTACCTGATCTGAGTGGCGGGTTGAAGCGTTGCACCACTTGGGTACATACTGCTCTCACTCACCACTTCAAGCGGATTGGGCAATCTCTGCCTGAATGGCTGATCGCATATACGGCGGCTGATGTTAAGAAGACGCCAAGCCTATACGGTATTCAGCAGCTTGCTACTGCCCCTCTTGACCAACCAGTAGCAATCGTTGAAGCGCCCAAGACAGCCATCATATGTAGTCATTACTTCCCTGAATCCGTTTGGATGGCCGTCGGGTCACTTGGGCAGTTAACAACCGAACGTTTGCTCCCCCTTCGAGGACGAAATATTACACTCTTTCCCGACGCCTCGACCAACGGCAGCGCCTTCAAACTGTGGCTCGCTGGCGCGGAGAGCTTACAACATGTAGGGCTACGTGTAACTGTTTCCGATTTTCTCGAAAATCGGGCTACTGAAGCCCAAAAGACGGCTGGGATTGATCTGGCGGACTTACTGTTAGCCTGAATTCAGTATCGTTTTTCAGAGCAACGCTGCAGCCGCGACTCAGGCACTTCTGAACAGATAACTCATATCAGCACCCAAATGCTGGGGGTGCAGATACAGGACGGCTAAGCGCTCTACTTGCTCTACCGTCACCCCGCGTGTGTCAGCCAACTCTTGGACCACGCGGTCTGCACACGCTCGGATGAGTCTATCGCTTACTGGCGCTTTCTCAGTCTGGGCATCGCTGTGTAGCCAATTCAAAAAGGTGATGCGGTCGACAGGTTGGAATTGGCTGGCTTTAAGGTCGTACGCGAAGGGCTGAACCAAGTTTTTCAGCCTTACTAGCAGCAGCAGCCACGGCGTCAGCCGTGGCCAAGTACGCGCGCTTTGTGGTAAGACCGGCAACTTAATGGGATTCTTGTGGTGCTGGTCTAAGACCGCCAGGTGCGTTGTCAGGTTAACATCTACAGACTTGTGCTCGCCCGGTGCTATTTGCTCTTCATAAGCTTCAAGATCAACTTGGTAATCGAGCTGAATTAGTAAATCAAGGCCTTTGGGTAGCACCTGAAACGTAAGCAATTCGCTCGAGGTGTCATGCCGCTGACGGAGGCGGTCATAACGACGCTTGATGCGCGCCTCAACGCCATCCTGATCAGGTGGCAGCGAGGACAAGCACGCTGGCCAGAAAGTATACACCTGCGGCACTCGGTGTGGTGCGGCAGTGGGACGCAGAATTCGGCCTAGGCGTTGTACCAATACATCGGCTGCATTGGGCACATCGTAGTTAACTATTACGCGGGCGTCTTGCAGATTTACGCCTACACCATCGGCGTCGGTACAGATTAGTACCTCATACTGCTTGATACTGGACTCAGCACTCTGAGCCGCAGGTGCGAAACCCTGTCGAAGTAAGCGCCGGACGTCAGCCGATTTTAGGCCGCTACCATCGGATAGTACGGTACTAGCAATCTGCAGCCGTGGAAATGCAAGATTGAGCTTATTTTCGAGATAGCTTGCTGTCAGGTGTAACCCTACAAAAATCAGCACTCGCTCGGGTTGCTCCACGCAATGTCGGCGAATGATTGTTTCAAGATTCTTCAGCTTCTCGTCGAACAGGGTGCGGGCACTGAAACAATTCAGCAGGTAGCGCAGGTGCGTTTCCCGATCAGCCAGTGGTCGAGCGCATCGGGTGTTATAACCAGGCACCTTCGGGCGACCTCTCAAAGGTCGTGGTGGGGTATTACCTACGGCCAGCGGGAAAAATGTAAACTGGCCATTAAGGCTAGTGCTTCCATCTTCCTTCGGTGGTTGCAGCGGCAACTCTTCGGCCTGATTATGAGCTGGGCCTGGAGTTGCTAGATTCATTTCGAGGCAGCGAAGAAAAGCCAGCGGCGAGCCAAGCCAAGCTGCCAGTGCACAATTGCGCAGACCGTCGGTCAGGCCAGCTACACGCCCATGTCGGTCGTCCCACCCCTCGCTTGGAATCGGGTCTTCTTGAGCGAAGCAGCCAGCTCGAAACGCTGCGCTTACCGCCTCCCAAACTGGGGCCTCAAACAGCACGAATCGTGAATCAATCAGTCGCGGCAAATAACCACGTGCGGTATCAGTATAGGGAAGGTAGGGGCATTCGGCCTGTACGTGACCCAGCCGCCGCGCCAATTGTAGGGCGTGCGGATAGGCGAATATGCTAGTAACGGGAAGACGAGCAAAGTCAGAGAGTGAATTAGCCTCCCACTCTGGCGCAGGCATTAATCCGCCGTCAATCATAGGGCGTGGGGGCGGAAGCAATCGCAACAAACTAGTGAGGTTACGCAGATTGGTACCGTATGCGCTACCAGTCAATAGTAGAATGCGAGCGCCTCGTTGCATTGGTCCTTGCAAACGCTCAAATACCCGACTGTGGTGCCGCTGCTGCTTACGGGCTAGCTCCGACTGCGTGCGCTGATGCTCATTTCGGTACTCTTGGGCTTCATCGATAATAATTAATGTTTCTGGCCCAGCCCGCATCAATTCGTCGAGTAATTGATCAAGTTGGTGCCGCTCATTGGGCGTCTTCTCTTTGCGAAAGAGGAGTTTTCCATTAAAACTGGTTAGCTCGCGCTTTTCGAGATTACGACCTGTGAGCTGTGTGCGCCACTCGCGATGAACAGCTTGAGGTGCCAGTAACACCACGTTACGCAGGGCGTTGCTCTCGCGAAGTAGTCCGGCCACTTCGGCACCAATAATGGTTTTGCCCAAGCCGGTGGCAACTACAAGCAGTGCGCCTTGGTTCTCGTAGAGTTGGTGGACCGCCCAATTGGCAAGTGCTTCCTGATAGTGTACTGGTGGGTGCGCACCATTAGAGTACGTCAACTTGCGGCCGGTCAGGAGTAACTCTAAGGCGCGCAGGTAAACCTGGTACGGAGTGGCCAGTTTCAGCCAATCTTCCAGCATATCGCTTAGTACTTTCACCAAATCTACTGCGCCATCCATCTTCTGCTCATACCACACTCCCCACGACTCAATTATCGTCGGGTCTGTAATTAGGCTCAATTGTTCAGCTTGGTCGCGCAGACCATTTATGGAGAAGTTAGCCGAACCGTGAAACACACGTTCTTGGTCGCAGAGGTAAAACTTACAATGGTAACGAGGTCTCACCCATCGCGCATCGCGGATACGGCACTGCTTCTTTCGGAGCCGATCAAGTAAATCGGCTACTGCCTCTTCAAGCGGTTGGAGTGCGCCATGGGTCAGCTCGTATTCTAATTCAGCTAATACCTCTGAGTCCTGAGCGCGTGGTGGGGAGGCAGCTTGTAAATCAGCAGCCAATTCTTCCACCACGGCATTACGCATCTGGTCGCGATCTGCTTCTCGATTACATATCAAAAAGCTTAGCTGCACCTGTGGAGCTACTAATCCGCGCGCCATTTCATAGCCTTTGAAGCTAAAAAAGGCTGTAGCTATCCGTAATTGCTGCTGTACCAGTGGAAAGTATGCCTTCACGAAAGCTAGGCCTGTACCGCGGCCTACGCCAGCTCTGGGCTGACCGCTGCCGTCTTCATCGAGCACCAATACAGGTTCGGCAGGTAAGCGAGCCATCGAATAAAGCTTGTTTTCAGAAGATTGTGAGAGCAAGCTACGTGTTATGCCCCAATAATTCCCTTACATGAAGTGCTCTTGCGGGTACACTTCTGATCGACAATGTGGCTAGGGTGGTAAGGCCTGCGTTACTTTCGCCACTGGACGTTGCCGTCCGACCCCTCAATGTCTATTGACCCTCTCGTAATTCGCTATTTAACCCTGCGGATGCAGGTCGCCTTTGCTGGCGAAACCGGTCAGCTCGGCTGGTGGCCGTCTCAATCGCTTTCCACCGATGCCGCCCAGCTTTGGGAATCCGTTTTCGGGGTTGCTACCCCAGCCGTGGCACTCAATCTTAGTAGTCAGATAGCATGCCAGATTCACGACAAGTGGCTCTCCGGAATGGACTACCACTTATTCAGACTGCCTGAGGGATTGGAGGAAGCCCTCTATACCGCCGCATTGCACTTGCCTACTGCCGATGCCACAGCGCTGCTGGCAGAGCGCGCCACCCTGCTGACGGCACCTGCTCCTAGTGATACAATACCTGCAGCAGGGCCGTTGCACCTAGGTACCTGCGCAGAGCTGCTCGATGGACGTGCTATATCGCGCTTGCACCACGCATATGCCGTGGCATTAAAGGCTAGACAGGCCGTTTTTCCTTATTTCACCGAAGCCTGATGACCGTTCAGGGAATGGCACCTCTAGCCCTTTTTACATCATCGCTTAATAAGGGGCAAGCTTTGCTCTCTGAAACGAGGCTGCTAGCGCTCCATTGGCAGCCTGGCTTACCGCCTCGAACATTAGCCGATGAGGCATTACGCACCGGCTATTTAGGACGGGCTACTGAAAAGCGTGTACGCGATGTGGTAAGCGTTTTTCGGCGCCGCTACCTCAGCGACTATCTGCCCGCCGCCGCCGCTTTGAACCGGCTATATCAAGCTGAGGCCACCCGTGGCAGCCGCGAGCTATTTGACCAAGTAGCGCTGTTGCATACTGCAATCGCTCACCCCGAGCTAGGTGCTTTTCTAACGGAGGTCTACTGGCCGCAACGTTTCGAAGGGCGCGAAGGCATGACGATGGAAGCAGCTACTGAATTCCTGATCTCAGCTCAACGCACCGGCCGGACTGCAACGCAGTGGACTGAAGGATTGACTGAACGTACTGGTCGTCGCTTAATGGGTACCCTCACCGAATTTGGCTTGCTGAGCAAGCCAGACAGGGCGGGTCGGCGGCGCTTTCCTGGGTTTCATCTCCTCGACGGCACTCTGCTGTACCTAGCCCACTGGCTACGCGAGCAAATAGCCGATGCTACTACCCTAGCGCACCACCCAGCATGGAACTTGCTGGGTGTGCGCCATCTCGACGTATTGCCTACGTTGCGGCGCCTCGGCGCCGCTAATTACTTTACGCTCCTTACAGTGGGCGACTTGACACGCCTAGAATGGCGCTTACCTTCTGCTTTAATTTTTCTAGATGACTACCTCAACGGTGACCCCGCTTAACGAGGGTTTCGAACAATTACTTGATGCGCTTCGCGCTCGCCACCAGACGATCAGTCCAACTGGAGAACAGCAGGTTTTTTATCTAGTATTTGAACCTGCGCGAATTCTCGACGTCCGGCGGCGCCTGAAGCCGTGGCAGCAGAAACTGCGTGACGCTGGCTTCAAAACCGCCAGATACAGCTTTGCTAAACGGTTGCCGGAACTGGCTGACGCGCATCCCACGCTTGCGCGTTCGCTGCCGCTTGAAGCGGCATCTACCCGCTCGTCGGCCGAAAAATTCCGCGATGCGGCCCGGCTACTACAACAGGTGACTGGCGCCACGGGCGACAAAATAGTGGCCGACCTTCGCGAGGTAATTGCTCGTCAGGATGCCAACACCGTGCTGCTGCTTACTGACGTAGAATGTCTACATCCAGCCGTACGTATTGGGGCGCTCGAAAATCAGTTACTACACGACCTGAGTGGCCCCGTTGTAATCCTATACCCTGGCCGGCGAACGGCCAAGTACGCTCTTCGCTTCTTGGATATATACCCTGAAGACGGCAACTACCGCTCAACCCATTTCGAGTGCGCTGCGGCTTAGCCTGCGCCGTTTATCACTCAATCTGCTTCCACCTTCTATGCTTTCGTTTTCTCCCGTACAATGACAACCATTCGTTCGCTATTTAGCCGCAAAGTAGACCGCTCGATTGAGCCGGTAGTGAATTATGCTACTGCAACCCAACGCGATGAAGCGTTGCAGGCCGAAGTCAGTGAGTACGTGACTACGGCTGCCATTGAGGAAAGCGCCGATCGCTTGCTGCGGGGCATAGAAGATATAGCGGAGGGCAAGCCTAATTCTGAAGCAGGTATTTGGGTATCGGGCTTCTATGGCTCAGGCAAAAGCTCATTCACGAAGTATTTGGGGATGGCGCTCGACGCTGACCGTCAGCTCAACGGACGACCATTCCGGGAGGCACTGGCCGAACAACTGGCCCCAACCGCACCAGTGCGGCAATTGCTGCGAACGGTGGGCCAGAAGTACCCTGCCACTGTAATTATGCTCGATCTGGCGTCTGAAGCATCTAACGCCATGAAGCTGGTGCAGGCTGAGCTATACCGCAAAGTGCTGCAATGGGCCGGCTTCTCGACTGAGCCACGCACCCGCGATTTAGAATTACGCCTAAGCCGCGATGGTAAATACGAGGAGTTTCAACGACTGGTAGAAGCTAAAGCCAAAGCGCCGTGGCGCGAACTGAGTAATGACCCTTACCAAGGAATTCAGTATGCGGCCGAATTCGCGCACCATTTTTACCCATCAATCTTCGCCACACCAGATACACTGTATACGCTACCGGAACTGACTCAGGAGCGTGGCGGAGAGGAAGACATCGCTGAAATGCTGCGCATTGTGCGCCAGAAGTCGGGACGCGAGTTAGTGATTTTCGTGGTAGACGAAGTAGGTCAGTATGTGGCCAGCAACGATGATCGCATCCGAGGATTGCAGGGCCTTGCCGAAGCACTCAAAAACCAAGGGCAAGCGCTGTTGATCGCAACTGCTCAACAAACCCTCACCAACGACAATCCCGACGCGGCTCTCAACTCGGCTAAGCTCGACAAGCTGCTGGCACGCTTTCCGATGCAGTTGGAGCTGAAAGCCTCCGACATTCGGTTCATCATCACATCGCGGCTGTTGGGCAAGAGTGGGGCGGGCGCGGCCACCTTGCACAAGCTGCACGAACAGCACGGCCAAGCGTTGCGCCACGCCACTAGCCTGCATGATGTTCCGGCTTATTACAAGCTTAGCCAAGCTCTAGACCGCGAGGCATTCGTGGATTTATATCCCTTTCTGCCAGCGCACTTCGACCTGATGCTGCGGCTGCTCAGCGGGCTCTCGACGAAGCACGGCGGGATGGGCCTGCGTTCTGTGTTGAAATTGACACAGGATATGCTACTCGACAGCCGTGACGCAACAGCAGTAGCCGATGCTCCGACTGGCCGGCTGATTACACTGCTCGACTTCTACCGCGTACTTAAACTGGAAATCGAGCGTACGGCCTCACACCTGACTGAAGCCGTAGAAAAAGCCCGCAGCGCATTCGGCACAACCTCCCTAGAAGCCGAGGGCGCTGCCGCCGTAGCCGTACTCCAGCTCCTCGATGACTTCCCCGCTACGCCTGCAAATGTGGCAGCACTGCTGCAAGCCGATGCCGCCCGCCTACGCCCGGCCGCCGAGATAGAGAAAGCTCTCGCGCGGCTCGATGAGCGTCCAGAACTGCCCTTCAAAATGCAGGACGGACGACTCGTTATTCTCAGTGACTTGGCGCGTAACCTAGAAGAAATTCGCTTAGGCAAACAGCCGAACATCGGAGAGAT
The DNA here is from genome assembly GCA_031397815.1 of Hymenobacteraceae bacterium. GTDB lineage: Bacteria > Bacteroidota > Bacteroidia > Cytophagales > Hymenobacteraceae > JANNMJ01. Next base: position 17,464 of record JANNMJ010000179.1, on the reverse strand, counting down.
GCAGCAACTCGAACACGAGATCGTAAGCGAGCTGCTGCCTGATCCGCTGCGGCGCGTAACAGTCTTCGGGGGCACACCAGGTACCACAGCTCGTGCCGTAACCGCTGGCCTCGATTGGCAGGGTGGTGCTCCGCCTCCCAGCACGGTGAAGTCAGGCGCCGATCCGGTGCAAGTAGTAGTGGCGCTCTATGATGCGGGCACTTACGATACTGAGTTGACCGCGCTGCGCCCACGCACTACCGCCCCCACTGAAACCGCTCGCTTATGGTTGTGCGGTCGGGTGCCCACCGATTGGCGCCCGTTGCTGATAGATCTCTTCCGCGCTCGTGAGATGGTACGCCTATACCCGACACCCGAACCCGGAGAGCAAGCGCAGTACATCCGTAACCAAGGAAGCCAAGCCCGACGCACTGCTGAAAAGCTCCGCGACCGTCTGCGAAAAGCGCTGGAAGCTGGCTCAGTCGTACACCGTGGCGACCTATTCGCTACGGCGGCGCTGGCAGCCACGCTGCCTGGCGCCCTAAGTTCCAAGCTACGTGAGGCAGCCGAGTTTCTTTATCCTAAATACGCGCTGGCGCCGGTACCCGCCGCGACCAGCACAGCTGCTACGTTCCTGCGGGCTAATGACCTGACGGCCCTCCCTCCAGACGCCGACCCATTGCGGCTGGCTGACCCACAGGGCGGCATCCGCCACGATCACCCAGCGCTGCGTGAGCTTTCTGACTTCCTTACAGCCCGCGGCCAGCTAGATGGCCGCCCGCTGCTCGATCATTTCGATGCAGCTCCCTACGGCTGGACCAAAGACGTGACGCGCTACTTGGTAGCCGCACTGGTGCGCGATGGCCGCGCGCGTCTGTTGTCCGGCGGCCAAGCGCTGTCTGCTACATCACGCGAGGCTATTGATGCCCTCGCCAATACAGCCTCGTTCGGGCGGGTGGCGCTGCGCCCCGTCACCGACGCGCCCTCAGCCGAGCTGCGCACCCGTGCTGCTAATCGACTGGAAGAACTGAGCACCCGTGACGTTAGCCCCACAGCTGCCGCCATCGGGCGAGTGGCGCGCGAGTGGCTGCCCGACCAGCTCACCACCCTAGCCAACTTGCCAAGCCAGCTGCGTGGCCTTGACGTACCCGGTGCCGACCGCGCCGCCGCGTTGGTGATACGACTAGGCGAGGTGCAACGCGCCGACGATACCGAGCTAATCGCTTGGCTTGGTGATCCTAATGGCACCTTGTTCGATGACTTGCGCTGGGCCGGTAGGCTACGCCAAGAATTAACCGGTCCTCTAGCCGACACACTGCAAGCACTCCGTCCCTTGCGTGATAGTTTGACGCCAAGTGGCCCTGCTGCACTGCCGGGCCTCGAAACCCCGTTCTTCGACGGCTTGCGGCGAGCGGCGGCCACGACGTTGGATCTCGTCGCCGACTGGCTTGCTACCGACGGGTTTGGACGCTACACTCGTGAACTGAGCAGCGCGCTACAGACGCTGATGGCAGCCGTAGCCACGGCCGCACCTGCCGTGGCAAAAAGCTATCTCGACCGTCTCACGCAGCAAACCCACGACCTACGTGGCCACCGCAACTGGGATGCGCTGGATAACGCCGACGCTGCCGACATTGACGACCAACTAACGGCCTTGGCAGCACCGTTTGAGTCCGCCGCTGAAGTGACCACCGCAACACTGGCAGAACTACGGACCATATTGAATCAGTGGGCTGCAGCGCGCGAAACGCTCGACGATATACGTGACCGCCTGAATCAGCACGTTCGCGAGGACTCCGGCGATTACAAGCCAGCCCCTCTCCCCTCGCCTGGTCAGCCCATCCGCTTGCGGCGCCAACTGCGTACGGTGGCCGACCTCGACGTGCTACTTGCCCGACTGCAAACCTTACGCCCCCCTCTCGCGGCGGGTCAGACCGTGGATTTGGATTTTGAGGAATAATCCAGTCCCGCCGCATTACACGGCCGCGCTTGGCAGTTGACCTATAATCTCTTTCTTACTACTCGAAAACCGCCCCTCATTTTGACTTCTACCGAACGCAGCCTACTCCGGAGCTTCGTGAGCGAGGCCCGCGCCCTGCTCTACGCCGACTTTGAAACCCAGCTACCGCGCTATGGTATCTTCGCGGTGCGCGCCGCCGGGGCTGTGGCGGCCCCAGGAGCGGGCCGGGGCCGACGGGGCCGCACTGCCGCCGCACCGGCTGCCGCGGGCGGGTCATACACCGCCGTGAACCTCACGGCGCCCGCCGCCCTGCCCGGCGCTACCCGCGCCGCTCAAGCGCTGGCGGCGCGTTTGCAGGAGCGGCTGCACTACGCCGCCGCCACGTTGCCCCCCTTGGGTACCAGCACCACCAGAGGCACTGAGCCAGAAGCTGCCCGCCTAGCACGCGCGCTGCCCCGCCTGCTGCTCGAACAAGCCTACACGCAGCTCAACCGCCTAACGGCGCTAAGACTGGCCGAGGAGCGCGGTATTACCGGCCCCGGCGTGATCCAGAAAGGGATGGATAGCGAAGGCTTCGAGCTGTTTTCAGAGTACACCCGCGCCGCTCTGCCTGAGCCGGCGGCACGTTACGCAGCTTTCCTGCGGGCATCATTTGATGCGCTGGCGCGCGAGGTGCCGGGGGTATTCTCGGCTACGTCTCCCTACGGATTGCTGTGGCCTGAGCCAGCCGCGCTGGACGCCGTGCTGCACCACCTGCGACGCCCGGATCTGGCTTTTGCTTGGGCCGCTGACGAGACCCTCGGTTGGCTCTACCAGTACTTCAACTCCGACGCAGAGCGCCGCGAGATGCGCAAAGCGCGCGCTCCGCGTAATGCACGCGAGATGGCCGTGCGCAACCAGTTCTTCACGCCCCGCTATGTGGTGGCGTTTCTGACTGATAACACCCTAGGGCGCCGCTGGCGCGATGTGGCCGGCCCCAGCAACGCCCTGACAACACAGTGTACTTACCTATTACCAGAGCTGCCGGCTGACGCTAGCTCCCTCGTTAGCCCGGTGCTTAAGCCGGGTGACGCGGAATACGCCTTGCCCGACCCGCGTGCCTTGCGGGTACTCGATCCTGCCTGCGGCTCGATGCACTTCGGCCTGTACGCTTTCGAGGTGCTCGAAATGATCTACCTCGACGCTTGGGACCGCCTTGGGCCGGGCGTGATGACCGACCAGCGCGCCGAGCTGGCCGCCGAACATCCTCAGGAGGAGGCAGCGCAACGTCGCGCCTTTCGGACGCGGGTGCCAGGCCTTATTCTAAGCTACAATCTATACGGCGTCGACATCGACCCGCGCGCCATTCAGGTGGCGGGCCTCACGCTGTGGCTCCGCGCCCACCGGACGTGGCAAGGGTTGAAGCTGCGGCGCACCCAACGGCCCCAACTGGCTGAAGCGCGCCTCATCTGGGCCGAGCCGCTGCCCACCGAACCCCTCGCCGAGTTCGGCGAGACGCTGCGCGACCTGACCCGCCCCGACGACCCCGGCACCCTGCTGGCCCCCGCCGAGGTGCGGGCGCTTAACCAGATGCTGGCGGCCTTGGTGGAAAACACCGCGCTGGTAGCTGAAACCGGCTGGTTGCTGCCGCTCGAACGCGTCACTGCGGCAGTAGTGCAGCAGGCCGAAGCCGCGTGGCGACAAGCCGAGAAAGGCATTGCGCTCGACCTGTTTAAGGGGGCACCGACAGTCGACAACCCCGCCGTTTACGCTGTGCGCGGCTTACGACGCAAAGGATTTTTTCAGGAGGCCGAAGACTTAATGCTCACGGCCCTCACACGTTACGCCGAGCGGGCCGGCGGGCCGCACGCCTACCAGCGCCAGCTCTTCGCGGCCGATGCGGCACGGGCGCTGGCTTTGCTCGACCTCTGCCGCCAACCGCTGGATGTGGTACTGATGAACCCGCCCTTCGGCTCGCCGGGTGAGCGCTCGAAGCGCACCCTTGAAGCGCTGTACCCGGCGGCCAAGATGGATGTCTTCGCGATGTTCGTGGCGCGGGCGCTCGACCGGCTCCGGCCGGGCGGCTACGTGGGAGTGCTGTCGAGCCGGACGGGGCTGTTTATCTCTTCCTTCAAGAAATTCCGCCAAGAGATTCTTCTCAAAAAACACTTGCCGCTAGTGGCCGACTTGGGCGGGGAAGTGCTCGATGCAATGGTGGAGACGGCGGCCTACGTCATTCAGCAGCGGCCCGCCGATGCCCAGCACCCTACCGTCTTCCTGCGCTTGCTTGATGTACCCAAAGAGCAGAAGGAAGCCGAGCTACACGCCGCGCTGGCCGATGCTCGTCACCCGCGTCACTTCGCCGTCGCCACCCCCGAGTTTCAGGTGATTCCGGGAATGCCGTTGGCCTATTGGGCACCGACACGAGTACGGGCTACGTTTAGGCACGAAACACCCTTTAAGCCAGAAGCGGGCGATGCTCGCGTGGGCTTACAAACCGGTGACGACTTCCGCTTTATTCGTACTTGGTGGGAACACCCGGCCCGCACTACGCGGCCCACTTTCGCGAAGGGTGGAAATTGGTCACCATTTTACGCCGATTTCTCGCTTACGTGTAAGTGGGAGCAGCGAGGTAAAGAAATGCGATCGTTCGGTGGCTCTGTCATTCGGAATCCCACTTACTACTTCCGCTCCGGCCTAACCTATCCGCTCCGCACCCGCGAGTTAAGTCCGCAGGTTATGCCTTCTGGCACCATCATCAGCGTACGTGGTCAAGGTATCTACTCCAACCCACCCGCCGGCCGCACTGCCCACACGCAGAACCTGCTGAATCTGGCTGTACTCGCTAGCCAGCCGTTTGATTACTTGCTGAAGCTAATGTTAGGGCGAGAAGGGCATCCACAGTTCGACGGAGGTGCCATCAACCGCACGCCCTTCCCTGCCGTCCTCAACGACCCCGCGCACGAGGCCACCGTGGCGAAGCTGGTGGGCGAGGCTGCAACTGGCTATCTAACGCAGCGTGAGCGCGATAAAAGCCGCGAAACGTCGCTACTCTTCTGGCTGCCCACGGCGCTGCTGCCCGAAGATGATGAAACCGGGAAACGAGCATCTAGCCTGACCAATGCGGCCAACGGGGCGGCGGGCGCTGCCATCCAACGCCAGCGCACTATTGAGGGCATTCAGGCCCGCATCAACGAGATAGTGTACGCCGCCTACGGCTTCGGCAAAGCAGACCGTGCCGCTATTGAAGCCTTCTACGCGCCCACCGCCCGCCCCACCTCTGCGCCCCCCGACGCTGATACCCCGGCTGAGTTATTTGAGCCGGAAACTGCCGACGAAGACGAAGACGAAGACGAGGAGGCAGAAGCGGAAGTAGCGCCTACTGCCACGCCCGAGGCCGTAGCGTTTGAGCTGTGGCAGTGGCTACTGGGGGTGGCATTCGGCCGCTGGGATATGCGCCTAGCGCAGCACCAAAGCCTGTGGCCGGGCCTGCCCGCCGCCTTCGCGCCGCTGCCTATAGCTCCACCCGGCGCGCTGGTGCAGCCCACGGGCCACTTGGCTACGCAGCCTAGTCACGTTGCATCGCTGGCTTGGTTGCGCGCCCGCGCCACTCATCAGCGCTTGCCCACGCCGGAGGAAGTAGCGCAGGCGGAAGCTGCATTTGCTGATCTGGCAACCAGCAATGAGCAGCCAGAAACGCCCATCGCTTGGTCAGGCCTGCTCCCCCTCGACCCCGACCACCCAGATGACGTAGCTCGCCGTCTGCGCTACCTACTCAATTTAGTGCGTCCCGGTGAAGCCCCCGGCTCGGCAGCCGCCTTCGACGATGAAAGCCGTCGGCTCCTAGGCGCCGCCCGCGCCAGCCTGACCGAATGGCTCGGGCAGTGGCTGGGCAACGTGGGCACGGGCGGATTCTTCGGGCGCCACCTGAGCCAATATAGCCGCGCGCAGCGGCTGGCACCGCTCTACTGGCCCCTTCAAGCACCCGGCACCGACTACGTAGTGTGGCTGTACGCTCCGCGCCTGAGCCGCGAAACCCTCTACGCCCTCCTCAACGATTACGTGGCCCCGCGGCGCGTGCGCGCCCAAGCTGCACTAGCTCCCCTCGACGCCCTGCTAAGCGAACCAACGCTCAGCACTCGCGATGCCCACGCCCGCGCCCAACGACGCGAAAATCTGCAAGCCCTGCTCGCGGGCCTCGACGCGATGACGGCTCACCTCACCCAAGTGCTCGAAGGCCGCCCCGACGGTGAGCCAGAAGGCGAGTTCCAGCCGCACCCCGACGACGGCGCCGTGATCAGCGCGTGTCTGCTAGCCCCGTTGTTCCATCACAACGCTTGGCGTCGCAAGCTTGAAGAAACCCGCGCCAAGCTCGACGCCGGCGACTACGACTGGGCGCATTTAGCTTACGCCCTGCACCCGCGCCGCGTACGCGCCAAGTGTCGCACTGACCGCTCGCTCGCCATCGCCCACGGTCTGGAACACCTCTACGAAGGCACGTGGGATGATTTAGGGGATGATGCGCCAGTTGAAAATGACAATGCCGATTCGGCGCGTATGAATGACGAAACCGATTAACTATTATGAATGCGACTGAACGAATTGTAGAGCAGTACTTTCGGCTATGCCTTAACTGCCTTACCGTAACTGATCTAAAAGTAATTGGCGGCGTAAATCGACAACTTGACTTACTCGCCTACAACGTTGAGCGGGGCATTTTTATGCACGTAGAAATTAGCGTGACGCACGGCTTGAAATGGATCAAGAAAGGCGCAAAACTAAACAAAGAGCTCGAGCAGCGAATTAAGCAGAAGTTTTTCGGAGAACTAAAATCCGCCGAAGAGGGCACCCCTGAAAACCCGGAGACTGAGCACAAGAACTATCAGGCGGAAATAGAAGCAACTTATAAGCGTTATGGCGCTACCCCGTGGGGTGAAATTGAGCGGGTGTGGTGTTTCTGGCACTACAACCATTCGCAAGAAGCTGAGCAGGCTTGGCAAGAGCGGCTCGCGCAGTTTGCTAAAGAGTCCGGCTGCCCAGTAGCGGCTGATAAGTTTCGTTTGCTATCATTTCGGGACAAGGTATTACCTCGACTAATTAATGTAATTGGCACCAGCCACTACGATGACGACCTGCTACGCCTGCTCAGCCTGCAAAAAGCAAGCGAACTACAATTGACCGCCCAGACAACTCCACCCAAGAAAAAAAAGGCAAACAACCTCCCGATCAAGTACCCACTGCGCCCAGAGATTATACATTTTCGTTGACTGACCCCGTTCCTGAATGCCCACCTTCCGCGCCTTCGTCCTCGACCTAATTCGCAAAAAGCTCACGGAGCGCCGGTGCGTAGTAGTGTACGATCCAATAGGCCACTATCACCCGCTAGCGCAGGAATTGACTACTGGCCCTACACCGGCCGCCGTGTTGGTGGAGGCGCTACCCGGTCCTACAGCCGCGTTGCTCCTCGCTTGGCGCTACTGGGCCGATCTAAGTCTGACCGACGGCCCCGATAAGCCAGGGCTAATAGTTTACGTAGCCGCATCCGCACCCACCACGCCTGAAGCGCAGCTATTAGACCCCTTCTGGGCGCTGGCGCTGGGCGGGGCCGCTTTCGGTGTAGCCGACAGTGAGCAGTTCGAGCAGCTCGTGTACCGTTGCTACCCGGATCACCGCACCGCCGTGGCGCGCGTGCTGGCCGAGGCCGGTGTTACCCCACCCTCCTTCGCTTTGCTCGACGCCGTAGCGCAGGGCACCGATGCCCAGTGGCCCTGCCTGCGCCACGCACTGCCCGGCGTAGAAGGGCGGCGCGAGCTGTTGCTGGCACTGCTAGTGCCCGCAAAGGCAGATACTGACGCCCAACTCGAAGCCACCCCCGGCGCTATGGCCGAAGCACGAGCCTTGGTAGATCTAAGTCTTGGTGCTTCCGTAACGGATGTCGAAGCTGGCTCCGTCCCACGCTTGCGGCAGTCGCTGTGGCAACTGGTGCTGTTGGGCGAGTTCGTGAGTGATCTTCGCTGCCCACTCCCTGCTGCGCTCGCCGCCGTACCCCGCGCCACTCCTGACGCCACCGATCTGGTGTACGCCTTGGCTGAGCAGCTCCGCAAGCGCTACCCGGAAGCGTATCAGGAACAGGCCGGCGCGCTGGCCACGCGCATTGGATTGGCACCGCACTTCACCACCTACGATGACCTCGGCGATCGCCTCACCTTCGGCTTCGAAGATGCTACTCTACTGCGGCAGGTCTTACAAGCCACACTGGCGCAAGACCTCGAAGCGGCTCGCACAAAACTCGCCTTACGTGCCGATTCAGTGTGGCGTGACCAGCGGGGTGCTGGCTGGTTGGTAGCCGAAACGGGCCTAGCCTTGCTGGAAGCAGTAGCCGAAACCAACGCGCACCTACAAGCTGAACCGCCGCGCGACCTGAGCAGCCTGCTACACGCCTACGAACAACGCTACCACCGCCTCGACCAGCGCCACCGTGGGTTCGAGGCGGCGCTACTACGTCACGAGCAAGCATCCGAAAACCTGCCTGGTGCGCCCGCAGGGGCAGTGCCGGAACTACCTCTGCTGCGGCAGCACGTTCGAGCCGCCTGGGCAGCCATTGCCGAGCAACTGCAAGCGCGGTTGGTGACTTACGTGGCGCAACAGGGTTGGCCGGCCGCGGGCTTCGGTTCGGCCCGCAATGTGGCTGCCGATTGGGTGCTGCCAGCCGTGCAGGCCGGCCGCCGGGTGGCGCTGCTGCTAGTAGATGCCCTGCGATATGAACTCGCCCAAGAGCTACGTATCGCCTTGGAAGAACAAGGCGCTACAGTAGCTGTGGAGGCCGTGTGCGCGCAGTTACCTACTATCACCCCAGTAGGGATGAGCGCCCTGCTGCCCCACGACGGAACTTGGACGCTGGCGTCAGACGCCACCGGCCGGGTGGTGCCAGTGGTAGGTAGAGAGAGTGACGCCACACCAGTAGCAGGTGCCGCCGCACGCGATGCTTTTTGGGCGCGGCGCCTAGGCACTCAAGTTCAGATATTTACTCAAACCGAGTGGCTGGCTGACCATCCGACTACCGTGCCGCCTCTAGTGAAGCTACTGGTCGTTCGATCGAGTGAGATTGACGCTGGCGGCGAACACGCCGGGCTGTCTGGCATCGAACAGTGGCCGGCGGCTTTGCGGAAGCTCCGGCGCACGGCATTACTGGCTTGCGAGGCAGGCTTCACGGAAATAGTAATCGCTACTGACCACGGCTTCCTACTGCGCCCCGCCCTTGATGACGGTGCCTTAGTGCCCGTACCGCCCGGCGAATACGCACTCCAAAAGCCACGCGTCTTACTCGGCCGTGCCGATGAAACCTCTGCTACCCTACGCCTTGATGCTGGCAATGTCAGCATTCCCGGCCCGTGGTTCCACTACGTAGTGCCGAGGGCATTAGGGGGAGGCTTCGAACGGGGCCGCTCGTATGCGCACGAGGGGCTGTCGTTGCCAGAGACCGTGCTACCGGTGCTACGCGTGCAGTTCGGTCCTAGCCGCCTCGCCGTGGCAATGCCGCAACTCATACTGAGCTACGGGAAGACGGTAGTTACGACCCAACTCTTCCTGCTTACAGCCACGGCGCAGGTGGTAGCGCCAGTCGGTAAGGCTAGCCAGCTTGACGCGTTCGGGCCGGAGGCACCTGCCCTTGAAATCCGGCTGCGCGTATTGAGCGCATCAGGAAACGCAGTCGGGCAGGTTGGAACTCACCGCGCCGTGCTCGATCCAGGGACGGCGGCTGACCGTGCGGCGCTGGTCAGCATCCCAGCAGGCGAAACTCTCAAATTGCCTATCCTATTGGACGAGCAAGTGAATGGCAAACGATTCGAGGGCGCCTTCGCGGTGGTAGCGTTGCACCCAGATACTAGTGTCGAGTTGTTTCGGCTCCCGCTGCAAACCGACTTTATGGGCTGAGGCGAAGCATCTTGCTGCCATCATTCTCCTCACACGCAACAATGAAATTCACTGGCCCCGACGCCCTCGACCACAAGCTCAATCAGCACTTCGCCGGCAAGGCCGTGCGTAAGGACCTACTGCATCAGATCAAGAAAAGCACGAATGTCCCGTCGTTTGTACTGGAATTTCTGCTGGCTCGATACTGCGCCACCGACGATCCCGACGAGGTAGAAGCTGGCAAGCAGGCGGTCGTAGAAACGCTGAGTCGGCAATATGTGCGCCCTGATGAAGCCAACAAGGCGCAGTCGCTAGTGCAGCAGACGGGCGCGCATCGGTTCATTGATAAGGTCCACGTGAGGTATCAGGAGCGCGAGAGACGCCATTGGGCCACAATGGAAAACTTCAACTCGCAGCGTATTGCCATCCCGGAGGAGTTTTACTCTAAGAATGAGCGCCTGCTCGAAGGCGGCGTGTGGGCTGAGGTGAAGGTGGCCCGCAACGAAACCGAGGACGCCTACGCCTTCTACATTGAGGAGCTGCGTCCCGTGCAACTCGCCCGCTTCGACTTTGAAGGCTATTGCACCGGCCGCCGCGCGTTCAGCCGCGACGAGTGGCTTGACGTGCTGATGCGCACCATCGGACTAAATCCTGCGCGATTCACATTTCGGCTCAAACTCCATTACTTGGCTAGGCTCATCGGCTTCGTAGAGTCGAACTACAACTTTATCGAGTTGGGGCCGCGTGGCACGGGTAAATCGTTCGCATTCAGTGAATTTTCACCTTATGGGACGCTGGTAAGCGGTGGGCAGGCCAGCACGGCCACGCTCTTCTACAACCTCACGCGCCGTACGGTGGGGCTAGTAGGCTACTGGGACATCATCGGCTTCGATGAAGTAGGCGGCATCCGGATTAAGGACCAAAACACCATACAGGTCATGAAAGACTATATGGCCAACGGACGGTTCTCGCGCGGCGCCGAAGTCATCGCCGATGCCTCGTTCGCATTCGTGGGCAACATCGATCACTCCATCGCGCAGTTGGTATCGTCGCCGCAGCACACGTTGTTTCTAACGCTCCCCGACAACTTCGACTTGGCCGTACAGGATCGGCTTCACTACTTCCTACCCGGTTGGGAGATGCCGAAGAACTCGTCGTCTTACCTAACAGGCCAGTACGGACTGATCACCGATTATCTGGCAGAGGCACTGCATTACCTCAAAAAGAAAGTCAATAAGTACCCTACTATCAACAATCGTATCCGGCTGGGAGCGGCCATTGAAGGACGTGACGAGCAGGCCATCAAAAAGACAGTAGCTGGCCTACTCAAACTTCTGCACCCCGCCGACGAGCCGACAGACGCCGAATTCGATGAGTATGTGGCCTACGCAGTGGAAGGACGCCGCCGCGTGAAGGAGCAGATGAACAAGCAGAAGCCTGACGACGAATTCGCGCGCATCAACTTGAGCTACATACGCGCCACCGACGGGCAGGAAGAAGAAGTGTGGTGCCCGGAGTCGAAGCACGTGGTGCAGGGGCAAGCGGCCGATACGAGCGCCGACATACCCGTCGGCATACCGGCCGCAGTTCCCACTGCGGCAGCACCAGCCGCACTAGTGAGCCCTAGCTCAGACATTAGCCTCAATGCCACGTCAGCGGCACCTGAAGAGAAGACGATTAAGCTGTTGTACGGCGACACGGGCCATACCTACGAGTCGCTCTTCGGCCCTTACTTGCGCGGGGCCGTCCGCGTAGAGTTGGACGAGCCGTATGTACGCGTCACGCACCAGCTGGCTAACCTTGTCCACTTTGCTGAGCTTCTAGCCCGCCTCGGCGACTGTCGCGAACTCCATATGCTGACGTGCGAAGCGGAAACCGAAGAACAAGCCACAAAGCAGAAGAAGGCGCTCGACGACCTGCGATGGAGCCTCAAAGATTACGGCATCGCCTTCGATTATGAATTCCGTCCCACCTTGCACGACCGCGAAATACGGCTTAGTAACGGCTGGGTCATCCGCTCAGGCCGCGGCCTCGATTTCTACCAGCGTCCCGAGAACTGGTTCAGCATCGGCGCGAATGACTTAGCTTACCGGCCGTGCTTGGAAACGACGGTGGTATTTCAGCGAACCGATGATATTCCCACTATCAACTGACATGGCGAAGGCTAATACTCACGCACACACTGATCCCTACCGTCCTGACTTAACGGCTGAACAAGCAGCCCATTATCTGAATCAACTTCGGGAAGCGCGCGCCACTGCTCTGGGGGATGCTGAGGGCTTCGGCGCTTTGTTTCAGGCAATCGAAAGCTTAGGTCGCTACTTGGCAGGGGGCAAGGGCAAGGGACTGGGCGACTACTGCGACGACCTGCGCAAGCTGGCCGCGTTCAATCTTTCCGAAAACTGGGCTGTGAAGCACTTTGACCCTGTTTTCACTCTGGCAAAGGAAGCTCGTAACAGCGCTGTCCACGAAGGGGCCTATGCTCGCATTATCACGCAACACGCCGTTGATTTGGCGCTCTTACTTGAAGAAAGTCTGATGCAACTGACGCCGCTGGCCAAACACTTTATGATCGGCCACCCGATGACGGTCGCTGCATGGCAAACTCTGCGGGAAGCAAGGCAGCTAATGCTCCGCAACTCTTTCTCCTACCTGCCTATTCAGTACGAAGGCAAATGGCAACTGCTGGCTGATTATAAGCTGGTGGAGTTTATGCAAGCCCATTGCGTAACCCATGGTGGCACGAGACGGCAGCGGGATGAAAGAGACGCTGTGTTAAATCAACGCATTGAGGTCGCCACAAAAAGCAATGATCAATTCCTTGAACTGACTTCTTGTGAGAGCATAGGGCCTGATGAGCCGATCCCGGCGGGAGTTTGTCAGGCGCCCATACTGGTTGTAGAGAATGGGACTTTGCTCGGACTAATATCGCCTTTTGACCGTTTGTAGTCGATACTTACAAATCTGCAAACAACTCGGCCAGCGTGAGCTTAAGGATGTCGAGGATGCGCAGCAGGTTCTCTATTGTCAGAAGGGCTGTGTATTCTTGCCGTAGGCTAGGCGCGTCAGCCTAGGAACGAACGCGACCGTCTATCAGGAACGGTAGCACGTTCCACGGATTGTCTACGCAGCTAACCCAGCAGGACATTCTGTTCGGCTGGGCGGCCCCACTACTATTGCCAGTCGATACCCAGAAGTTGGACGCTGCCCAATGTCCACACTCCGACTTTCCCAAATGCTGAGCGGTCTGGACAGAGTAAGAAAGTGGCAGAAAACAACTGCCAAACCCTCGCAGCACCTGCAACGACAATCCTGCTATCGTCCATCCAAGCTGGCGCATTATGACGATACTGATGGAGGATCAGATGCAGTACTTTACCCCGGGTAGGGGCAAGCTGCTATGGATAGCGCAACTCTTCAGGACTCAACCAGCGGCAACATCCACGCTACGGTGTGCCCTCCGTCGGCACGTCTAGTAGCTGACTCAGCGGAATCTCCAGACCACGGGTCAGCGAGATCAGCACGTCCAGCGTGACCGAAAACTTGGCCTGCTCGATACGCTGGATCGTAGGTTTTGAGACGTCGGCCACGTCGGCGAGTGCCTGCTGACTCCAGCCGCGCTGTTCGCGGAGTTGGCGCAGGCGGATGCCAAAAGCGCGAATAGCGGCCAGATTTTTCAAGGCCGCAAACTCTGACCGCCTTAACCCGGCGCTGGCATCACGAGTGATGCTAAATGGATTTTCGCGATTAGCTTTGGCGGATGAAAGCACCCTCAATTATGATACTTTACTCTCCCCGCCTCCTCCCGATCCTCAGCCTTTTACTAACCCTCTACGGGTTGTCTGGCTGCGACACTGTTAACCGCCAACGTGTGGAGGGCACTTATCAGCTGATTAAGGACGACGAGCCTGGTCATAGTCTCGGCCGGATTGAGCTAACGCCATCCAAGTGCATCCTATCTATGTTTATGGTAGAAGTAGCGAACGACTACAAGATAGACGATAAATACATCTACACCACCGTAGAAGACTTTAATATACGCATTAAAATCGTCAGCTCTGACACACTCCGGGTTGATAATGTAGCTATGATGGATGGCACGTTCGTCCGAACGGAACAACCGGCCAAATGATGAATCGTTGGCGCACCTATCCGGCTTTCTAGGCCACGCCCGCAATGGGCATCGACCATTTCTTGCCACCCCTGGCCACCCTGCCACCCGTGCAGGTGAAGCGGCCTGATCTGCGCGACGATGCCCTGACTAAGTTTCTGCTCTGCGGGCTGATGAGCGGTATCCTCACTTGCGCAGGCCAGCGGGCCGAAGGCAAGCTCTCGAACCGCCAGAACAGCGAGGCGGATGTCGCCGCCTACCACCAGCTCATCACCATCATCTCTGGTCAGGATGCCCGCTTTCAGTTCCCAGTGGGCTGGCACGCCGGCGCGCTGCCCAAACACAAGCGAAGCCTGCTCGCATCGCACCCGCAAGTCCACGAATCGGGTTAGGTACCAGACATCGCGCGGCTGGTGCCGAAAATCCAAGCGGTCGCCAGCCGGAACGGCCCTGAGCGGTGTACTGCTGGGCCATCGACATGACGGCTGATGGCGAATATCAGGGACTCTTCCATCGCACAAACCTATCAACGATGACAAGGTGATGGTGCAGTGCCTAGATAGACACGAGCGCCTTTTACCACTCTTCGTCAGCTTGCAGCTTGCGTGAGTCATCCCACCGAATGAACCGCTAGCGCGGCCTGCTACACACCAAAGTTGACCAAGTCAACGAGGCTGAATCGTGCTCGCTCACTCGCGCCAGCTTAGAGGTGCTATTTCGCCATTTTAGCGACTCTAGGCGCCAACCTTAGCGTGCAATGCAGCGTGCCATTTGTCGACCACCCCTACCCTTTCGGCTTTAGAAAGAACCGATTTCAGGGGTTCATCTGCTCCTCGCAAGCGAGTAAAGCAGCGATAACGAAGCAAGTGCGCGCACCTACGATTTCGCTACTTTAGCGCCCCTAGGCGCCAACCTTAGCGTACAATGCAACCGCTCATTTGTCGTTTGCGGCCACACTTTGCTGACATCATACTGGGTGGTAGTGCGTGATTCACAATCCACCTGAACTCCGCCGTAGGTTGGTACGCATTGCTGGTCTCAGAGTCAGGGTAGCGCATCAATATTGGCATCCGGCGGGGCTAGCTTTTGCCATGCGACAGATGGCTCCGACGTTGCGGGCGTGGCTAGGTTGCGCGTTCGCCTTCTTGCAGTAGTTGAGCATCATAGAACTCTTCCCCGCGCTAGTAAAAGCCAGTGCTGCTCCTCTTCAGCTATGCGATTCCTGTGTTGTCAGTCCACGTTGCGTGTTCTCCGGTACCTTTGAAAAAACCCTACTTCACGTGTTACCTCACCAGTATAACTTGTTCGCTGACCCTATTGAAGAGGTAGTACTGAGTACTTTTCCGCAGTTTGAGGGCAGCGAGATTGAGTATAAATCGGCCAAAGGAGGTTTTCCAACCTCTTTCTGGTCGACCTATTCGGCTTTTGCGAATACTGAAGGTGGACTGATTGTGCTGGGGGTTAAAGAGGAGGCCGACCATCAGTTCAGCCCCGATGGACTTACGCTGGAGCATGCTCGACGCCTGCAACAGGACTTTTTCAACACCCAGAACAATCCCAATAAGATCAGTACTGATCTGCTGACTGATGCCAACGTGCGGTTGCAGCAGGTACCAGGCCAGCCAGAGCATTACATTCTGGTGTTTGACGTGCCTCGCGCTACCCGCGAGCAGATGCCTGTGTATGTAGGTATGAATTCCGCTACGGGAACGTATAAACGGCGTGATGGCGGTGACTACCGCTGTACTCCGCCAGTGGTGAAGCGGATGATTGCTGACAGCGACCCTACTGTGTCGGCCGACAGCCGCATTCTGCGCAACTTTCGCTATCCTGACGATATCGATCAGCGCAGCTTCCAACAGTTTCGGCAGTTGATGAGCAGCCTCCGCCCCGACCATCCGTGGCTGACAGAGAACGATCTGGAGTTGCTGCGAATGCTCGGAGGTTACCGTTACGACCGCCAAACTCGGCAAGAGGGCCTGACCTTAGCCGGGCTGTTGATGTTTGGAAAGACGGAAGCCATCCACGACCCCGAATGCGCACCGGAGTTCTCACCCGATTACCAAGAAGCACTTACTACCGATCCAGAAGTTCGCTGGACTGACCGTATCTACCTGGACGGTACTTGGGAAGCTAACCTATTCCAATTTTACCGACTTGTGTGGCCCCGACTTTCATCGGGGCTACCACGACCATTCCAACTCAAAAATGGGCAGCGGCAAGATGAAACGCTGGCCCACACTGCCCTGCGCGAAGCCTTCATCAATTCGCTGGTCCATGCCGATTACACCGCGCCCGGTGGCGTAACTATCGTCCGGCGCCCCAACAGCTTCCGATTCAGCAACCCTGGCACGCTGCTCGTCTCAATACGGCAGTACTACGAGGGCGGCGTCAGTGTTTGCCGCAATAAGGCGTTGCAAAAGATGTTCGGCCTGATCGGCGGGGCCGAGAAAGCCGGCAGTGGCGCGGCCAAGATCGTGAAGGGCTGGGAGAGCGCTCACTGGATGCGCCCTTACCTCGACGTCCGCGATGACCCCGACCGGGTGCTTCTGGAACTGGAGATGGAGAGTATCCTGTCGGCCCAAACGCAGGGGCGGCTGCGCGAAGTTTTCGGCGAACGGGCCGATGCGCTCTTCGGTGAAGCTTTGACGGTATTGGCTATCGTAGCCATAGAAGGCCACGCGACGCACCGAGGGCTGAAATACCGCGTATCGCTCCACGCGGCAGATTTGTCAGTACTGCTGAAAAACCTGTGTCAACAAGGCTATCTAGTTGCCAGCGGCCGTGGCTCGGGCACCACCTACACCTTGAACGAATCAGACAGCATAACTAGGTCTCCCGAAGTATCCCCTCAAGGGGGGCCTTATCCACCAGCTAATGTGGAGACCTCTCCTGAAAATGTGGAGAGTTCACCCCAAAAGGTGGAAACCTCTGCCGAAAAGGTGGAGAGTTCCGCGGATGCGACTAGCTCGGCCAAACTGCAACAGGTGGTACTAATGACTGCCCGCACCGGATGGCATACTATTGCGGAGCTGGCTGAAGCCACAGGTAAGAGTGGAAAGTATCTGATAAACAGAGTAATACCAGCTCTTTTGCAAGCTGAAAAATTAGAACGGCGCTACGATGCACCTAACCACCCGCGCCAAGCTTACCGGTCTGTACTCTAGATCATAAACTAACGACCTGTCGCCGTCCCGCACTGTCAGAGCTACAAAGTGATCAGATAGCAACACGACGTATGAAACGCAAAACACGACAGTCAGTACCCACGGCGCCAGTTTACAGCGCCAAGCAAATTATGTCTGACTTAACCGACGCCAAACCAGCCATAAGTAAGCTGCGACAACGTGGTAAGCCTTATGATGCTTTGGTCGATATACTGGGCGGTGTCTAGGTGCTAGTGCATCAATTAGGGGCGAACATTTGCCCTTATGTCGTACACGCGATTAACCCATCCGGAGCGCGAGGAAATTGCGCTTGGCCTTGCTGCTGGCCGCACCAGCGCCCAGATTGGCTCCCTG
>JANNMJ010000146.1:0-4123 GCA_031397815.1 Hymenobacteraceae bacterium | reverse complement strand
CATGTGCGCAGCCGTGTACCACATGTGCACGGCCGTGTACGACATGTGCGCAGCCGTGTACGACATGTGCGCAGCCGTGTACGACATGTGCGCAGCCGTGTACGACATGTGCGCAGCCGTGTACGACATGTGCGCAGCCGTGTACGACATGTGCGCAACCGTGTACGACATGTGCGTGGCTGTGTACGACCTGAACGCGGCCGTGTACGCCCTATGCACAACCGGGTAAACCGCTGACGCGCTCATCTAACGTTGCGCTTGGTCAAGGGCCAGATTCAGCCGGAGCAGGTGCACCACGGGCGGCCCCAACAGCGGGCGCTCGGTGTGCTGCTCGATGAGCGCCTGCACCGTGGCGGGCGCCAAACCGCGCAATTGGGCAATGCGGGCCACCTGCACGGCCGCGCCTTGGGGCGAGAGGTGCGGGTCGAGGCCGGAACCGGAGGCGGTGACCAACTCAGCCGGTACCTGTCCGCGTGCGACGGTGGGGTTTTCGAGGAGGAACGTATCGACGCGCGCTGCCACCGTGGCGAGGTATTCGGGGTTGCTCGGGGCTTTGTTGGAGCCGCCGGAACCGGCCGCGTTGTAATCCACGGCCGATGGGCGCGATTGGAAATAACGCGGCTCATCGAACCGCTGCCCGACGCGGGCAAAGCCCACTGTGCGGCCGTCAGGGGCGGTCACTAATTCCCCGGTGCCCCGGTTGGGGGCTAGCTGGGCAATGCCGAACAGCACCGCTGGGTAAACGACGCCGCACAACACCAAGAGCAGGAAGGTGAGCATCAGCGATTGCTTGAGGAGATTCATAGGGAGGTTTTATTTTTTGAACAGGGATTTTTACACGAGCAGCCCCACCACCAAATCAATGGCTTTTATCCCCACGAAAGGGACTAAAACCCCGCCCAGTCCGTAGAAAAGCAGGTTTCGGCGGAGCAGGGCACTGGCGCCGATAGGCTGATACGCCACCCCGCGCAAGGCCAGCGGAATGAGCGCGGGAATAATCAGGGCGTTAAAAATGACAGCCGATAAAATCGCCGATTCCGGCGAGTGTAGCTGCATCACGTTGAGGGCTTGCAGCGCCGGAATGGAGCCGATGAACAGCGCCGGTACGATGGCGAAGTATTTCGCCACATCGTTCGCAATGGAAAAAGTGGTGAGCGTTCCGCGCGTGATGAGAAGCTGCTTCCCGATCTCGACGATCTCGATGAGCTTCGTCGGGTCGTTGTCTAAATCGACCATATTACCCGCTTCCTTCGCCGCTTGCGTGCCCGAGTTCATCGCCACACCCACGTCGGCTTGCGCGAGGGCGGGCGCGTCGTTGGTGCCATCGCCCATCATCGCCACGAGCTTTCCGGCTTGCTGCTCGGTGCGGATGTAGCGCATTTTATCCTCTGGCTTCGCCTCGGCGATAAAATCATCGACCCCCGCTTTTTCAGCAATAAATTTTGCCGTCAGCGGATTATCGCCGGTGACCATTACGGTTTTGATACCCATTTTCCGCAGCCGCTCGAAGCGCTCTTGGATGCCGGGCTTGATGATATCCTGTAGCTCCAGAACGCCCAGAACGCGGTCGTTTTCGCTGACCACGAGCGGCGTGCCGCCGTTGCTCGCCACGGTCTGCACGCGGTCGGCCACTTCGGCGGGGTACGGATTGCCCGCCCGCTCCACCTGCTGCCGAATGGCATCGGCGGCGCCTTTGCGGAGGCGGGTGCCGTCGGGTAAATCGACGCCCGAGGCGCGGGTTTCGGCCGTGAATTTCACGAACTGCCCGCCTTGCGCGGCGCGTTGGCCGTCGTGTTCGGGCAGCGCGCCCTGGCTCTCGCGGGCCAGCTCCACGATAGACTTGCCTTCGGGCGTTTCGTCAGCGAGCGAGGCGAGTACGCTGCGGCTCACCAGCTCGGGCATTCCCACGCCGGGCGCGGGCCAGAAAGCGGTGGCTTTGCGGTTGCCGATGGTAATGGTGCCGGTTTTATCGAGGAGCAAAACATCGATATCACCCGCCGTTTCCACCGCTTTTCCGCTTTTGGTGATGACGTTGGCACGCAGCGCACGGTCCATTCCGGCGATGCCGATGGCAGAGAGTAGCCCGCCGATGGTGGTCGGAATCAGGCACACGAACAGGCTCACGAGGGCCGCGACGGTGAGCGTTGCGTGGGCGTAGGTCGCCATCGGCACCAGGGCAGTACACACAATCAGGAACACGAGCGTAAAGCCCGACAGCAGGATAGTGAGGGCGATTTCGTTCGGCGTTTTCTGCCGCGAAGCGCCTTCCACAAGGGCAATCATCTTATCGAGGAACGACTCGCCGGGGGCCGTCGTGACGATGACCGTGATGCGGTCGGAAAGCACTTTCGTGCCGCCCGTGACGGACGAATTATCCCCGCCCGCTTCCCGAATCACGGGCGCCGATTCGCCGGTAATCGCCGATTCGTCAATCGTCGCCAGTCCTTCGATGATTTCGCCGTCGGTCGGAATCAGCTCTCCAGCCTCGACGAGGAACACATCGCCCTTCAGCAGGTCGGCCGACGATACCGACTCGATGTAGCCGCCTTCGCGGCGCACCCGCGCGGGGGTTTCCTGCCGGGTCCGGCGGAGCGAATCGGCCTGCGCTTTCCCGCGCGCTTCAGCAATCGCTTCAGCGAAATTGGCGAAGAGCAGCGTGGCGAGCAGCAGCCCGAAAAGCGCCACATTGTAGCCGAGCGCGCCTTGGTCGCCGTGCGGGTTCAGGGCCACGTAGACCACCACCACGCCCATCACGAGCGTGCCCAGCTCGACGGTGAACATCACCGGATTTTTAATCATCCGGCGCGGGTCGAGCTTCACGAAGCTCTGCTGCAACGCCTCGCGGACGAGGGCGGGCTGGAAAAGGGAGGGAGATGAGGAGGACGATGTCATGGTTGTAGGGGCGGGCCTTGTGCCCGCCCGCTGGGAAGGGATGTACCCGGCACCGTCTCGGTGCCGGTGGATGTGGACAGATTGGAATCAGCAGCTCCGGCACCGAGACGGTGCCGGGTACGTGGGGCTGATAATGGGTTTCAGCGGCGCGGATAGAAGAGAATGGTGGCCGTTCCCAGGACGCAGAGCGCGAGACCGAGCCAGTCGTAGCGGTCGGGTGGGGTGCCGTCGAAGCGCCAGCCCCAGAGGAGCGACACCACGATGAAAAAGCCGCCGTAGGCCGCGTACGTCCGGCCGAACGTGGTGGGCTGGAGCGTCGGCACGAGGCCGTAAGCGGCGAGCAGCACGAAGCCGAATGCCCCAAACCACCACGGCCGGTCGGCCCGAATCCACTGCCACACCAAGTAGCCGCCCGCGATTTCGCACACCGATGCCAGTGCCAGCAGCAGCACCGGACTGCGGAATAGTGCCAACTCGCCGGGCATCAGCGCGGAAGGGAAAAATGCTCCGCCAGCGGCCCCAGCGTGAGGGCCGGGAAGAACGCGAGCGCCGCAATAATCCAGATGACCGCGAGCACCATCACGGCGAACGTGCCGGTATCGGTTTGCAGGGTTCCGGCCGAATCAGGGACCAGCTTTTTGCGCGCCAGCAGCCCGGCAATCGCCACTGGGCCGATGATGGGCAGGAAGCGGGCGAGAATCAGCACGATGCCGATGCTCACGTTCCACCACGGCGTGTTGTCGCCGAGGCCTTCGAAGCCGGAGCCGTTGTTGGCGGAGGCCGACGTGTATTCGTAGAGGATTTCGGAGAAGCCGTGGGCGCCGGGGTTCGCGAGCCAGCCACTCAGGGCGGTGGGGTTTTGGTTGAAGCCGTGGGCCGCGAGGGCGGTGCCCGCCAGAATCAGCAGCGGGTGCAGCAGCGCCACGATGATGGCAATTTTCACTTCCGAAGCCTCTACTTTCTTACCCAGAAACTCGGGCGTCCGGCCGACCATCAGCCCCGCGATGAACACCGCGATGATGAGGTAAATCAGGAAGTTGAGCACGCCTACGCCGCAGCCGCCGTAAAAGGCGTTGACCATCATCCCAAGCATCGCCATCGCGCCGGAAACCGGCATCCACGAATCGTGCATCGAGTTCACCGACCCCACCGAAATGACGGTGCTCGTGATGCCCCAAAACGCCGACGCCGCGCTGCCGAGGCGCATTTCCTTCCCTTCCAATGCCCCCCA
>JANNMJ010000137.1:0-14476 GCA_031397815.1 Hymenobacteraceae bacterium | reverse complement strand
GGGGGGGCGGCGGGGCTGGGCCTTGTGCCCACCCGCTTGGGTTATTCGAACGCACACGCCTCATTATCAGAATGCGCGGGCGGGCACAAGGCCCAGCCCCTACAACCCTGCGATCAAATAAGGTGCGCGCCGGACGGGCGGGCTCAAGGCCCAGTCCCATTATCGCACACAAAAACGCCGTTCCACCAGTAAGTGGAACGGCGTTTTATTGGACCGAAGCGTGCTTCTGAAATGCTAGAGGCTCAGGATCTTAAATTCCGTCCGGCGGTTGAGCTGACGGTTGGCGGAGCTGTTGTTCGGTACCATCGGCTGGGTGAGGCCGTATCCGGCGGCTTTCAGACGGTCGGCGGCGATGCCCTTTTTGGTGAGGTAATCGACGACGGTTTTTGCGCGGCGCTCCGAGAGGTCTTGGTTGTAGACGGCGGCGCCACGGTCGTCGGTGTGGCCGGAAAGCTCGATTTTCAGGGTCGGTACTTCTTCCGCCATCAGCTTATAAACGCGCTCCAGCTCCGATTGCGATTCTGGGCGCAGGGTGGCTTTGTCGAAGTCGAAGAAGATGTTGCGCAACACGATCTTGTTACCGACCGCCAGCTTGTTGAGCGCGACGTTCTTCACGACTTCCTGATAAGCGGAAGCGGCGGGAATATCGAAGTTCTCGGAGTGGAACAAGTAGCCTTCCTTGCGCACCACGATGCCGTAATTGACGCCGGAAGGCAGAGAAACGAGGTAACGCCCGGTGGTAGAGTTCGACTTGAACGACGCAATGATTTCGTTCCGCGAGTTATCAATCACCTCGATATCAGCCTCCAGCGGCGCCTTGGTGAGCGCATCGGTGATGACGCCTTTCAGAATCGTCACCTGCGTGGTGGCGACGGCGACGGCTGCCGCTACGTTCGATTCCTGAACTGGCGCAGCGCGCGAGGCGAGCAGGTTGTCTTCGGTGCTGAGGATCGGTGGCTTTTCCGGCCCGAGGAAGGTGATGCGGTAGATATCGCGCGAACCCAGCCCGTCAGCGCGGGCGGAGGAGTAGTAGCCGTGCCGGCCGCTGGCCGAAATCACGAAGAACACGTCGTCGTCGGGAGTGTTGATGGGCCAACCGAGGTTTTCCGGCTCGCTCCACTTCCCGTTCTCGAAGACGGATTTGAAGATGTCGTAGCCGCCCATCGTGTTGTGACCTTCCGACGAGAAGTACATCGTTTTGCCGTCGGGGTGCATAAATACGGCCTCTTCGTTGTAGCGCGTGTTGATGGTGGGGCCGAGGTTGACGGCTTGCTGGCTGCGGCTGGCTTTGCCCTTTGCGTTGCTTAAGCCGATCTGGTAGATATCGTGGCCGCCGAGCGAGCCTTCCGATTTATCCGAAACGTAAAACAGCGAGTTGCCGTCGGGAGCGTAGGAAGCGGACGACTCGTGGTCGGCGGTGTTGATTTTCTTGCTGAGCGGCTCCGGCACCGACCACGAAGCGCCTTGCAGCGTGCATTCGTAGAGGTCACCGGCGTTGTCTTGCAGGTAAATCAGCAGCTTTTGCCCGTCGGGCGAGATGCCGACGGTGGCGTCGTGACCTTCCGAGTTGAGCGGCTTGCCGAGGTTCTGGGCGGAAGTCCACTTGTCGCTATCTGTGTGGTTCGAGACGTAGAGGTCTTCGAAATAATCGCCGAGGTCGGGGTCCATCTTGCCGCCGAGCGTATTCGGGCGCCGCGACGTGATGAACATCTGGCTTTCATCGGCCGTAATCACCGGCGAATACTCGGCGTACTGCGAGTTGACTTCCGGGCCGAGGTTATCGATGAACACGCGCACCGGCTTCTTCATCAGCTCCTTACCCGTCTGGCACTCATCCATCCGCTTCCGCACATCGGCGACGGTTACGGGCGAGTTCTTATCCTGCGCGCCGGGCGTCGAGAGGCGATAGGCTTCGAGCGCCTGATCCCACTTGGCATTGAGGTGAAAAGCGCGCCCGAGGTAATACTGAATCAGCGGATCGACGCGCGGATTGAGCTGATTCGCTGATTCCAGATACGGCAGCGCCTTCGCCTTAAACGGCGAGCTTAGGTAAGCCGTGCCGAGCCGGAAGTTGAGCAGCGCGTTGTTGGGGTTGAGCTTGTAGGCCACCAAGTAATGCGGAATGGCCGCATCGTACCGGTTCGGGCCTTGCTCGTAGAGCTTATCGCCTTCTTTCAGCTCTTTGGTGGCTTGCTTGAAGGCTTCCTTATTTGAAGGAAAATTGCGCGATTCAAACTCAATATTCTGCGCTTGGCTAAGGAGCGGCAGCGACAGGGCGCCACCGAGCACCGCCAGGCAGAAAGAGCGTTTGAGAAACAGGTAGGAATCGTTCACGGAGTCGAAAGGGAAAGCAGTAAGCAGAGAGATACTGGAGGAATTTTGACCTTATACTGGCCTGATTAGCAGAAAACTACGCCGTTTATTCGCTGCAAGCAGAAGCGTTCGCGTAGGTCGTGCCGACGGTGATGCCCAACTCCCCGGCTTGGCGCCAGTCGGTGCAGGCTTCGGCGGCTTTGCGCATCATTTCCCGCACGATTCCCCGGTTCAGGAGCGCTTCTGCGTACTTCGGATTCAGCTTCAGCGCGGCGGTGAAATCTTCTTCGGCGCCCGTGTAATCTTCGAGCTTGAGCTTGGCGGCTCCCCGGTTGTTGAGCGCCAGCGCGTACTGCGGATTGGCGGCGAGGGAAGCCGAGAAATCGGCGATGGCGCCTTTGTAATCAGCAGCAGCGTAACGCACGGCCCCGCGCGAGTTGAGCGTCTGCGCCGAGTTGGCTTTCAGCTTATCGGCGCGGTTGAGGTCGTCGAGGGCGCTCTTCTGATCGCCTTTCCGGGTGTAGGCAACGGCGCGGTTGGTGAAGAAAACCGGCACCTGATCGCTGATGGCGATGGCTTTCGTGTAATCGGCGATGGCCTCGTCGTACTGCTTGAGCTGGAGCTTCGCCGAACCGCGGTCGTTGAGGGCGTAGGCGTACTTCGGATCGACTTTGAGCGCCTGATCGAAATCTTCAATCGCCGCCTGATACTTCTTTTCGTCCTTTTGGCCCTGCTCGAACCGCAAGCCGCCGCGGTAATACCACGGCTGCGCGAACGCGGGATTCAGCTCGATGGCTTTCGTGTAATCGGCTTCAGCGGCGGCTTTATCGTTACTCGCTTCCTGCGCCTGACCCCGGCCGAAAAATGCCCCGGCAGCGGTTGGGTTGAGGCGGATGGCCTCGTTGTAATCGGCCAGCGAACCGGGGTAATCCTTCAGCTCGTAGCGGGTGGCGGCGCGGTTGTAAAGCGCCTTCTCGAAGTCCTTGCGCCCGGCAATCGCTTTATCGAAAGCAGCGAGGGCCGCCGGGAAGTTGCGGTTTCCGAACTCCGCGACCCCCGTATTGTAGAATTTGTCGGGGAGCGTGGCGGTCAGGGTTTTGGCCTGAACAGTGTCGCGGGGGGCCGCTTTTTGGGCGAGCGACGTGTGCGGGGCCGCCAGCGCCAGCGCACACAACGGCAAGGCGTAAAGTAGTCGATTCATCGGATTGAAAAACAGAGGAGAACGAGTCGCGGCCGACCATAGCGGTCAGCCGGGGCGAAAATAGCTAAAAACCCTTCCGTGGGCGCTACGTACCAAAAAGTTTGTCTACTCGACCGCCAGCACCAGGCCTTTCAGGTATTCACCTTCGGGGTGGTAAAAGCTCGGCGCGTGGTCGGCGGGCTGCCCCAGATAGTGCAGCAGGCGCACCGGACGGCCCACATCCAGCGCCGCAGCGCGGACGGTGGACGTGAACAGCTCGCGGTCCACGACCTGCGAGCACGAGAAAGTGAATAGCAGCCCGCCGGGCTTGATGTAGCGCAGCGCCTCGGCGTTGAGCCGCCGATACCCTGCCTCGGCGCGCTGCCGGGCGGCGCGGCTCTTGGCGAACGCGGGCGGGTCGAGAATGACCAAATCGTAGGGATTAGCGGCTACTTCGGGGCGACGGAAGAATTCGAACACATCGGCCGCGTAGGACTGGTGACGGTCGGCGCCGCCGTTGAGGGCGACGTTGATATCGGTGAGCGCAACGGCGCCTTTCGAGGCATCGACGGAATCGACGGTGGTGGCGCCGCCGGCGAGGGCGTATACGGAGAAGCCGCCCGTGTAGCAGAACGTATTCAGGACGCGGCGCCCGGCGGCGTAATGCCCGACGAGCGCGCGCGAATCGCGCTGATCGAGGAAAAAGCCGGTTTTTTGACCTGTGAGCCAGTCGATTCGGAATTGATGGCCGTTTTCGAGGACCACGGGGTCGGTCGGCGGCGAGCCGACGAGGTAGGCGTTCGGCGCGGCGGGGTCGGCGGCGTTGCCGAGGGTGTCGGCGCTTTTGTCGTAGACGGCGGTGAGGTAGCGCGGGCCGAGGGCATCGGCGAGGGCTTGCGCGAGGACTTGCCGCGACCGGTACATCCCCATCGAATGCGCTTGCAGGACGGCGGTTCCGGCGTAATAATCGACAATCAGGCCCGGCAAACCGTCGCCTTCGGCGTGAATGAGCCGGAAGGCGGTGGTTTTTGGGTTATCGACGAGGCCGAGCTGTCGGCGCCGCTCCCACGCCGCGCGGAACTTGCCGACCCAAAACGCAGTGTCGGGCGCGGCCGTTTCGGGGCCGAAATGGAACACCCGCCCCACGATGGACCCGTGCGGCTGGAAGTGCGCCAAGCCCAGCGGGGCGCCTTTATGGTCGATAATGCCGACCACATCACCGTCGGCCGGTTCGGCGGGCGCGACGATATGGTCGATGGCGCCGGAGAAAATCCACGGATGGAATCGGCGGATGGACGCGTCTTTACCGCGTTGCAGAACGAGCTGAGGGAGATTCACCCGACAAAGGTCAGCCAAAAAAAAGCGCCCGCTGCTATGCAACGGGCGCTATCTGGTGGTTCGGGGCGGTTCGGCGGCTAATCCTCTTAATCGACCAGCGCGCCGTAGGCTTCCACCGGCGCGTCATCGACCACATCGGCTTCAATCCGAAGATTATCAATGATGAAGGTCTGGCGCTCCGGAGTGTTTTTGCCCATGTAGTAGCTCAGAATCTGCTGAATCGGCTGCTCACCGCGCAGGATGACGGGTTCGAGGCGGATGTTGTCGCCGATGAAGCGGCCGAACTCGTCGGGGGAGATTTCGCCGAGACCCTTGAAGCGCGTGATTTCCGGCTTCGGCCCGAGCTTTTTCATCGCCGCCTGCTTCTCCTCTTCGTTGTAGCAGTAGGTGGTGGTTTTCTTGTTCCGAACGCGGAAAAGCGGCGTTTCGAGAATGTAAACGTGGCCGTTTTTCACCAAATCCGGGAAGAACTGGAGGAAGAACGTGAGCAGCAGCAGCCGAATGTGCATCCCGTCGACGTCGGCATCCGTCGCGATAACCACGCGGTTGTAGCGCAGCCCTTCCAGCCCTTCCTCGATGTTGAGGGCGTGCTGGAGGAGGTTCAGCTCCTCGTTCTCGTACACGATTTTCTTCTTCAAACCGTAGCAGTTCAGCGGCTTACCACGCAGGCTGAACACGGCTTCCGTCTCCACATTTCGCGATTTCGTAATCGAGCCGCTCGCCGAGTCACCTTCCGTGATGAAGAGGGTCGAGAGGGCTTCTTTCTCCATTTCCTTGCCCTCGCCGAAGTGCATCCGGCAGTCGCGGAGCTTGCGGTTGTGGAGGTTCGCCTTCTTGGCGCGGTCCTTCGCGAGCTTCTTCACGCCCGCCATATCCTTCCGCTCGCGCTCGCTCTGCTGAATCCGCTTGAGGAGCGCATCGGCGACTAACGGGTTCTTATGCAGGAAGTTATCGAGGTGTTCCTGCACGAAATCGCCGACAGCAGCGCGCACGCTTGGGCCGTCGTGGCCCATATTGATGGAGCCGAGCTTGGTTTTCGTCTGGCTCTCGAACACCGGCTCCTGCACCCGCACCGAGATGGCGCCGATGATGGAGGCGCGCACATCCGACGCGTCGAAATCCTTCTTATAGAAGTCGCGCATCGTTTTCACCACCGCCTCGCGGAAGGCCGCCAAGTGCGTGCCGCCCTGCGTGGTGTACTGGCCGTTGACGAACGAGTAGTATTCCTCGCCATACTCATCGCCGTGGGTGAGGGCGAATTCTACGTCGGCGCCTTTGACGTGGATGACCGGGTAACGGAGCGTCGAAGGGTCGTTTTTACGCTCCAGCAGGTCGCGCAGGCCGTTTTCGGAGTGGAAACGCCGTCCGTTGAGCCACAGCGTCAGGCCCGCGTTGAGGTAGGCGTAGTTCCAGATTTGGTTGTCGAGGTACTCCGGAATGAAGCGGTAGTTCCGGAAAATCGAGTCATCCGGCGTGAACTGCATCAGCGTGCCGTTCCGCTGCGAGGTGGTTTCGAGGGCTTTGTCGGCCACCAGCTCGCCCTGCGCGAACTCGGCCACTTTCATCTGCCCATCGCGCACGCTCTGCACCAAAAAATGCGTGCTGAGCGCGTTGACGGCCTTCGTACCCACCCCGTTCAGCCCCACCGATTTCTGAAACGCCTTCGAGTCGTACTTCCCGCCGGTGTTGATCTTGCTCACGCAATCAATCACCTTCCCGAGGGGAATCCCGCGTCCGTAATCGCGCACGACCACGCGGTGGTCGGTGATTTTGATCTCAATCGTGCGGCCGTTGCCCATCACGAACTCGTCAATCGAGTTGTCGATGATTTCCTTGACGAGCACGTAAATGCCATCGTCGGCCGCCGAGCCGTCGCCGAGCTTGCCGATGTACATCCCCGGCCGCAGCCGGATGTGCTCGCGCCAGTCGAGGGAGCGGATGGAATCTTCGGTGTAAATGGCTTCGGCGGGCGTCGTCGAGATTGCAGTCGTCGTCGTGGACATATTCGGGAGAGGGTGTTTCCTGTTTCTCATCTGGAGGCGCGTGGAGCGGGCGGCGAACCGATTCCTGCGGCTGAAACAGAGTGCAAAGAACGTGATTCGTTCCCGGCGTTTCATCCGCTTTTTTCGAAGGGGAATCAAGTGCGCTTCGGCCCACAAAAATAGCATTTGCAGATCAAATTAGCGCGTTTTGCCAAGCGAATGAGAACAGCCATTGATGGGCGGATGGTTCTGGGGGAAGCCGGAAATGCGGCTTCGGCGGGAAAACCTATCTTTAAGCCACTTAACCGCCCTTTTCCCCTTTCGACTTCGATGCAAAACGACTCCCCGCTGCGGCGGCTCGGCTGGCTATTACTGGCGCCGGTGGCCGTCTGGCTGCACGCCTGCACTCCTGCCCGCCCCTACTACACCGGCCCGGGCAGCTACGGCGCCACGATGCCTTATCAGACGCGGCCCGCGTGGTTGGGCCGCGATACGGCCGTTACCTACGTAAGCGGCTACGGCGGCGCAGCGATGCGCTACAACGAATTCGACGAAAATCTGGCCTTCGGCGGACAGGTGCACCGGGCGTGGGTGACACAAAATTTTGCTCTCTCGGCGGGTGCTTTCGGGAGTCGCGGACGCTATACGTACGGCCCCAATTACAACGGCCCCGCGCTGGCCGAGCTGCGCTACGGCAGTGGTGGCCTTGAGGTCGGCGGCAGCATCAAACCGAGTAATAGAGCGCCCACCGTTCACCGGTTCGGGGTGGAATGGCGCGTCCTGAACGCCCATTTATCCATAGCGCGCGAATGGGGACAGGCATCTGATTGGCGCAGAAACCCCACTGACCGCACCACGGGTCAGCCCCTTGAATTTACAAGCCCGATTGGCCAATCCGATTGGCTTAAAGCCTCGTCAGTCGGCACCGAACTAATGACCCGCTCGCCCCGCCCGAATGCGCCGACCATTGGCCTCGGAGGCGGCTTTCTGATGCGCGGCGTCGATGGCAGTGCGTATGCCAACCTGATTCTCGGCGTCGGCCCTCTCCTACTGACCGGACAGATTGCCGGGCCGGGCCAATACGCGTCCAGTAAGCCCGTTTGGCAGTTTGGTTTGACGTATGGGATTCGGAATAAGCGGCATTGAGTAACCCAATTGGGGCGTAAGCACAAACGAACCCACCTGTCCTACCCATACTCCGCTGGCGCGCGTTTGGGTCGACCGCAGGTCGAGCGAACGCGTGTCTGACCGGGGGGCGCGTCTGTGACGCGCGTTCGCGTCAGCGAACCACTGCGGTTGAGCGGTGCGGCCTGTTTGAAATAGCCAAGCGGCCGTAATGCGTCGCGTTCCGCGCCGGTGCGTCACAGACGCACTCCCCGGCTAGACACGCGTTAGTTCGACCTGCGGTCGACCTAAACGCGCGCCAGCTTGGGGTGGATGAGTGGGCTAAACGCGCACCAGCTTGGGCAAGGCAGGGATGATTGGGTTCATTTGGAATTGGACTTGACCCTCAAGCGCCAGTCCCCGCACCCCCAACCCCCCCCCCAACCCCCCCCCCCCCCCCCCCCAAGCCCCAAAACCCCCCCCCCGGGGGCCAATTTGCCAAGGCCAGAAGCCGGTTTGCCGACCCCAGAAGACCATTTTCCGACTCCAGAATATCTTTTTCCAAGATCAGAATATCATTTTCCAAGAATTACTGAGCTTCTGGCACCGGCGAACGGGAAGCTGGGCGCGAATCCCAAGTTCCTTGTCACGACCTTTGCGTGCCCTGCTCCTTTTGCCCTGTCGTCGCCGCTCTGTATGGAAGAACTGTCTGCTGAATCTGCTGAAAATGCCCCTGCTACGGCCGTTGTGACTAACGCGGCGGGCGGGCCGCGCGTGGCGGTAGCGCACTTGTACGCGAGCGGGCCGTGGGCGGCGGAGGGGCCGCACGGGCTGTTGCACGTCGGTTTGCTGCCGCTGATGGCGGGGGCTGAGCCGTTGCACTGGCGTCTGAATCCGGAGCGGGCTATCAGCAAGGCGGTGAGTGAGGCGGCGCAGATTCCGATTAAGCACGTGGCGGAGGCTCCTAACTGGTCAGACCAAAAAGCGGAGATTCAGGCTGCGTTTGGGGCGTTTGATGCGCTGCTGATTCTCGACCGGGCGGGGCAGCCGGGGCCGGAGCGGCACTGGTTCGAGCATCATATTCTGACCGGCCTCACCCGGCCGCCGGTGTGCATCGGGCTCGATGAGCTGACCGCCTTCTGGCTCCCCGCCGAAACCCTCGACGACGCCGACGACTTACTCGACCGCCTCGTCCGGACCGATGCGGCGTGGCAGCGGCGCATCGGGTTCAGCGAGGCCGCGCCGCGCCTGCCGTTCGTGCTGCACTGCCTGCGGCGAGTGGTGCGGCGGGTGCTGGCGAGTCTGCTCGCCATCCACCGGCCTAACGGCCCTACTGCCGACGAATCGGCGGAAAACGGCGCCCGGTGGCAGCCCGCCTACGCGCTCCTCGACAGCATTATTGCGCCCGTGGAAGGGATGCGGCCCGCCGGGTTACGCGCTTTCCGGCTGCTGCGCGCCCTCGCCCGAACGCCCGATTGCGCCGACGAGCCGCTGCCGCCCGATGGGCAGGAACAGCTCGCGTTTCGGCGGTTGGTGGCGCCGCAGACGTTCACGTTTCGGATCGAAAAAGAGCAAATCCGGAAGCTATTGGCGCAATGGCTGAGCGCTTGGCGTGCCCGCGCGACCGATTCCGGCACGAGCGGCGACGTCGAGATCGGCACCCCGCTCCCCCCGACCGGCGCCGAGCTGAGCGCCGTTTTCAAGTACCTCGGCGGGCAGCGGCCCGACTGGAAACCCCGCGCCGCGCAGGAGCAGTACGCCAAGTTCGTAGCCGCCGCGATTGGCGGGCGCGGGCCGTACGCGCTGGAAGCGGGCACCGGCACGGGCAAGACGTTCGGCTACCTCGTGCCCGCCCTCGAATACCTGCGGAAGACGAACGGCGGGCGGGTGATTGTGGCGACTTCGACCAAAAACCTCCAAGACCAGATTGTTTCCGGCGAGTTGCCCGCGCTGCTCGGGCCGCCCGGCGCGCGCAACCCGCTCTACCAGAGCCACATTCGGGCGGCGGTGCTGAAAGGGAAGAACTGTTACGTGTGCGCCGACGCCCTTTCTCGGACTTTCGAGGACGCGTTTCGGCCGGGAGCGCCGTGGGCGGAGTCGCTGGCGTGGCTGTATCTGGCGATTCGGCTACGCGATACGGAAGGTGAGATCGAAGGAATTGCGCCGCAGGTGACGGCCCGGCTCGGCGGTGCGCTTTGGCAGCTTTTGCGCGCCACGACTGCTGATAAAGCCTGTCGGCACGAGGCGACGGATGACTTGCCGGAATGCACGTACCCCGTGCATCGGCGGCGGGCAGAGGCGGCGAACCTCATTATCACCAACCATCACAAGCTGGCGCTGCTGCCGCCGAAAGTGCGCGACAACGGCGGCATCTGCATCATCGACGAAGCCGACCGTTTTCCGGACAATTTTCGGGGCGCGCTGAGTCGGCGGGTCGATGGGCGCGAGCTGCACGATGAGCTGGTGGCCGTGCTGCTCGGGGCCGAATACCTCACTTCGACCAAAAACAACGGCCTTTTGAACCGCCTCGACGAGCGGTTGGCGCCGGAGGAAACGAGCGTGTCAAGGAAAGCTTATGAGCAGACCGACGGCCTCATGGCGTTACGGTCCGTGGAGCGCGCCGATGCCGATGATGTGAACGGGCAGCTCGATTTCGAGCTGGAATCGCTCCTTCTCGCCGACCTCGCCTCCGCCGACCATTGGGCGCAAGTGGCCGAAGCGTGCGCCGAAACGCCCCTCGCGGCGGAAGCTGAAACCGAGCGCGACGACCACCTGTTGCGCGCCGCCGTGCGGGCGCTGGAATTGCGGCGTTGGCGGGCCGTGCGGGCCGTGCGCGCCGCCACCCACGAGGCCAATGCGCCGTTGCGCGCTCTCGCCCGCACGCTGCGCTCGATGGGGACGGCTCTGCGCGGCCACTTCACGAACGGCGACGGCGACGTGGCGATTCCGTACCCGCCCGACGAGGAGCGGCGCTGGCAAGACCGGTTCAGTACGTGGGAGCCGGGGCGCGGCACGCAGTGGCATCAGCTCGACCGGGCGCTTTGTCATCGGCTTGATTTTCTGGCGGATACGCTCGGGACGGTGGCGAAGGCGCTGGCGCCGATTCGGGAGCAATTGATGCTCGCCCTGCCGCCGCCGCCTTCCGAAGCCGAAGAGCGGCAGCCGCCCGCCGACCCCGACAAGCAGCTCCGCGAGCGCGCCGCCCGCACTGCCGACCTCGCGCAGCGTGCCGCCGAGCTGACCCGCCAGATGCGGACCGAGTTTCCGTGTCGGGCGCAGCTTCACACCATCCAGCACGACCAGCACGCCCCCGACGAGCTGGGTTGGCGCCTCACGCGTCAGCCCTACGACCTCGCGCCGTACCTCTTCACCCCCGACGACCCCGAAACCGGCGACGCCCCCACGCACCTCTCCGCCGACCCCGTCGTGCCCCTCCTCGACACGTTCCGAAGCGTCGTGTTCACGTCCGCCACGCTCTTCGTCGAAAATTCGCTCACCTATTTCCGGCGCCTCCTCGACCTGCCGGGCGGTTTCGCCGATGAAGCCCGCATCCGCTCGCCGTTTCATTACGATAAGGCCGTGCTTGGCGCCGTGCCGCATTTTCTGGCGCCCTATGATTCGGGCTGGCCGAAGCTCGACCGGCATCTGTGGCAATTGGCGGCCCTCGAAACGGTGCTGCCGCTAATTCTAGCCCTCGACGGGCGCACGCTCATCCTCTTCACCTCCAACGAAGAGATGCGGATGGCGGCCGACTGGCTCACGCCGCGCCTCGCCGACCACGATATCGAGACGCTCGTGCAAAATGGCGCGAGTCAGTGGGAAATCCGCCGGTTTCGGCGCGTCGAGCAAAGCGTCCTGCTCGGCGTAGACCGTATGTGGACGGGGGTTGATTTTGCTGGGCTGACCCTGGCGCACGTCGTGGTGTGGCGGGCGCCGTTCCCGGCCGTCGGCGACCCGCTCATCGCGCACCGCAAGCAGTACGAAACCTCTGATGTGTACTGGGACGGCTTTTATTACCCTTCCACCCGCCTGAAGCTCCGGCAGGGTTTCGGCCGCCTCATCCGTCGCGAAGCCGACCGTGGCGCCTTCACCCTCCTCGACTCACGCCTCAGTGCCGCCCGCAAGCATCACCACCTCCTCGCCGAGCTGGAAGTTCCGCTCGCCGAATACGGCTCCCGCGCCGCCCTCTGCGAGCATTATATCCCGGAAGTGCTGGGGCTGTTGCGGCTAAAAACTGATTTTGAGCGGCGTGGCTGGTCGGCGGCGCAGCTGCTGACGGTGTAAGGGGATTCTTAATAGATTTTGTCATTGCGAGGAGGCTTTGCGACGAAGCAATCTTCGTAGGATGGGCGCGTTGGATCAGCCGCGTAATCGTTGCAACGAGGATTGCCACGTCGTCGCAGAGCCTCCTCCTCGCAATGACAATGTCATTTATCAAGAGTACTGGTGAGCGATTTCCCTCACGGAGAAGCACGTTTCGTTGAGGTTCGCATCCCCACAACGCAAGATATTTATCCAACCCGCCGCCCGTTTCGACGTTCTTTGCGCACGAATGGAAAAAACAATCCCCTCCTCCGTCATTCTGGCGGTCAAGCTGCTTGGTCTGACTTTGCTCATCGTCGCACTCAAGCGGCTGGATGATGTCTTGCTTCCTATCCTGTTTTCGGCGCTGTTCGCGTTCCTGCTCGTGCCGATTACCCGGCGGCTGGAACGCGCCGGGTGGCCGCGCTGGCTCGGGATTCTGGTGAGTATTCTGGTGTTGGCCGGCATCGCGACGGGCCTGATCTGGATTCTCACCACGCAGCTCATGGACTTTTCCAACGAGTGGGAGCACATTCAGGAGCGCCTCATGACGCAGTACGAGAAGCTGAGGCAGTCTATCGCCGGTAGCTTCAATTATCAGCTGCCCGATAAGGGCGCGCTGCTCAAGCAATCTATGGCGGGGCTGAAGGAGCGCGGATCGCTGATAGCTAACTCGGCGGCATCTACCACGTCGGGGATTCTGGAAGTGCTCTCGCTGGTGCCGATTTACATCTTCTGCTTCCTGTATTACCGCGACCATTTCCGGCAGTTTCTCTACCGCCTTACCTCCAATGCCGGGCAGCGGTCGGTGGTGATGACGGTGGTTCATAAGATTGAGGAAGTGATGCAGAACTACCTCCTCGGCCTCCTGACAGTGATTTTTATCGTCGCGCTCCTCAACATCGGCGGCTTGCTGCTGCTGGGCGTTAAGTACGCGGTGTTCTTCGGCGCGTTCGCGTCGCTGTTGATGATTATTCCATTTATCGGGATGATTATCGGCGCCACCCTCCCCGCCATTTACACCCTCGTCGAGACCGGCTCGCCGTGGCAGGCGCTGGGCGTGGTGGGGATTTTCGTATTCGTGCAGTTTCTCGAAGGCAACTTCATCACTCCCACCATCACCGGCTCGAAAGTGAGTATCAACGCGCTGGCGGCCATCGTCGGGCTGATTCTGGGCGGCGAGCTGTGGGGTTTGCCGGGGATGATTCTCTCCATCCCGCTGGTAGCGGTGCTGAAAGTCGTCTTCGACGCCATCCCTGGGATGGAACCCTACGGCTACCTCCTCGGCGATGTGAGTGATGACGTGGTCGGGAATCGAGCCGCCACCACGCCCTCCGTCTCCTTCTGGGATAAAATCAAAGGCGCCATCAAAAAGCCGAAGCTCTAACCGCCGCTGCTGACTGCGGGTAAGCGTCAAAAGGCTGAATATCAGGAAGGGTAAAAGGAGCCACCGGCAAACGCCGCACGCTCTTTTTACCCTTCTTTTATTTTTTTCGATTCCCGGCTTTTCTACTCTCACCCATCGCAACCCTTGCCCCTGAAAGGCAGTAAAGCAGAGAAATAAGCCGCTCGCCCACAGGCGTCGCTGCTCTTCATTTAGCTTCTTCTTCCCCCTGACCATGACTTCCGAGAAAGTAACCCGCGCCCTCACCGATCTGCTCACCCTCAACCACACCTCGCAAGAGGGCTACGAGACGGCCGCTGAACACGTTAGCGATGCTGCTGTGAAATCGCAGCTCAGCCAGTTTGCGCAGCAGCGCGCCCAGTTCGCCGGTACACTGGAGAGCTACGGCAGCCGCTTGGGCATTCAGGCCGAAAAAACCTCGACCGTGGAAGCCGTCCTGACGGAAGGCGCCGCCGCCGTGCACCGCGGCTGGATCAACCTGAAATCGCTCGTAACCGGCGGCGACACCAACACCAACGCCATCCTCAGCGAATGCGAGAACGGCGACGCCACGGCCCTCAAAGCCTACGAAACCGCGCTGGAAGTGCAGGAGCTGCCGCAAGACCTGAAATCGGTCCTGCAACAGCAGCACAGCCAGATTATGCAAGCCAAGAACCAGGTAACGGCCCTGAAGTCAGAGTAGAAATCTGCTCCGAGAACTCCCGATTGCCGTTTTGAGCGCTCGCCCCCGCTTGCCACGTCCAACGTGGCAGGCGGGGGCGAGTCTGTTTGGGGGAGAGTCGCGCGGGGACTGCATTAAGCGCGATTTATACGAAGTAATCGCGGGAATCGCGCGGGGCTCCGGCCCCGTGC
>JANNMJ010000130.1:0-2926 GCA_031397815.1 Hymenobacteraceae bacterium | reverse complement strand
TCCAGCCCCGCCACCCCAATCGGCGCATTCCTACGTACCCGGCACCGTCCCGGTGCCGGTGGTTAGACGCCGATTGGCCTCAGCAGCTCCGGCACCGGGACGGTGCCGGGTACGTAGAACAGGGAACCCCAACGGGGTTCTTTTCCACAGCCCGGGGTTGGCGGCGCGGTGCGCGTACCCGGGGTAGATTTTTTCAAAATCAACCCCGGGCTTCTGTGATGAAACCCCTTCGGGGTATTTGGGGAGATTCAAAATGAAGCTTATAAACCTAAATCGGCAGTTTTGGACGAGGCTTTTAAGCGGAATAGGCGCCTCTCTGGCAGCAATGGCGCTTTTGCTCCTCATCCTCGATTGGGCATTCCCCTTACGCCTGACGCCCGATTACTCGCCCGTCGTGCTGGCGCAGGATGGGCGGACGGTGCTGCACGCCACGCTCAACCGGTCGCAGCAGTGGCGGATGTATGCGCGACTGGCGGATATGTCGCCGCTTTTGCGCCGGGCGATTATTGAGAAGGAAGACCGCTGGTTTTACCGGCACCCCGGCGTTAATCCGGCGGCGGTGGGGCGGGCGGTCTGGACGAACCTGACCGGCCACCGTGCCCGGCCGCTCGGCGCGAGTACGATTACGATGCAGGTCGCTCGCCTCCTCGACCCGCAAGCGCGCACCGTGCGGCATAAGCTGCGCGAGATGCTGCGCGCATTTCAGCTCGAATGGCATCTTTCGAAAGACGAGATTCTGGAGCTGTACCTCAACCGAGTGCCCTACGGCGGCAACGTGGAAGGCGTGCGCGCCGCCGCGCTGCTCTACTTCCAGCAGCCACCGGGACGCCTGACGCTCGCGCAAGCCACCGTCCTCACCGTCATCCCCAATGACCCCACGGGCCTCACGCCCGGCCCCACCCGAGCGCCGCGCCTCCGCCGGATGCGCGATGTGTGGCTGAAGCGTTTTCAAGCCGCCGGATTCGCCGATTCGGCCACCCTCGCCGATGCCCTCTTGGAACCGCTGCCGACGGGCCGCACGCCCGTACCACGCCGGGCGCCGCATCTGGCGCGACGCCTGCTCCGGCAGTTCCCCGGCGAGCCGGTGGTGGTGAGCACCCTCGACCCCGTCATTCAGGCCCAAGCCGAAGCCCTGACCCGGAATTACGTGCGCCGCCTCGCGGGGCTGGGGATTCCGCAGGCCGCCGTGGTGGTGGTCGAGAATCGCACGCGTGCCGTGCGGGCATACGTGGGTTCGGCCGATTTCCACGACCGCGCCTCGCTCGGGCAGGTCGATGGCTTGCGGGCGGTGCGCTCGCCCGGCTCCACGCTCAAGCCGCTGCTGTATGCGCTGGCGTTCGATGAGCCGCGCGGCCTCACGCCGGGGTCGGTGGTGCTCGATGTGCCCACGGACTTTGGCCGGGGCTACCGGCCCGCCAACTTCGACCAGACGTGGCACGGTGCGCTGCCGGTGCAGGAAGCGCTTGCGCTCTCGCTCAACGTGCCCGCCGTGCGGGTGCTCAACCAGCGCGTGGGCGTGCCGAAACTGCTGCAAGCGCTGCGGAAAAGTGCGTTTCAGCAAGTCCGAAGCGATGAGCGGAAGCTCGGCCTGTCCACCATTCTCGGCGGGTGCGGGGTGCGTGCTACCGAGCTGGCGGGGCTGTATTGCGCCTTCGCGAACGGGGGGCGGTGGGAGCCGCTCCGGCTAGTGCAGCGGACGGCTTCACCGAAAAACTCGTCGGCGCCTCAGACCAAAAAGCCGACTTCCGCATCCGGCCCGACGGTGCTGGTTTCGCCGGAAGCGGCGTGGCTCACTACGGAAATCCTCGCCACGCTCCGCCGCCCGGATTTGCCGCACGATGCCGGTTCAAGCCGCAACCTGCCGCACGTCGCCTGGAAAACGGGCACCTCTTACGGGCGCCGCGATGCGTGGAGCGTCGGCTACAATCCGCGTTACACGATTTGCGTCTGGGTCGGCGATTTCACGGGGCGCGGCATCCCCGCCCTCACCGGCACCGACATCGGCACGCCGCTCCTCTTCGACCTATTCGACGCCCTCGATTACCGCGCCCCCGCCGGGTGGTTCAGTCGCCCAGAGGCGTTGGAGCTGCGCGAAATCTGCACCGAATCAGGCCTGCCGCCCGATACCAGCTGCCACTCCCGCGGACAGGCATGGTACCGCCCCGGCACGTCGGAAGCGCAGCTCTGCACCCATCAACGCCTCGTCTGGACCTCTGCCAACAACCGCCTCAGCTACTGCGCCGTGTGCCTGCCGCCCGACGCCGCCCTCACCGGCAGCGCCCGTCCCACGCTCTGGCCCAACCCCGCCCCCGAGCTGGCCGTGTGGCGCGCCGCCCAGCACCTGCCCGAGCGCGTGCCGCCGCCGCACAACCCCGCCTGCCCCGTAGTAATCGGCGCCGCCGACGGCCCCACCGACCGCGCCCCGCGCATTCTCTCGCCCGCCAGCCAAGCCGAAATCGCCTTCGACGCCGAAGACCCCACCGCCCAAATTCTCCTCACCTGCGCCGCCGACCCCGCCGTCCGCCGCGTCTACTGGTACCTCAACGACAAGTTCCTCCGCGCCGCCGCCCCCACCGAGCGCGTCTTCTGCCGTCCCCCCCAAGGCTGGATCAAACTCTCCTGCGCCGACGACCAAGGCCGCCACGCCGACCAGTGGGTGCGGGTGCTGTAGATGTTGAAACGGTCGTGTAAGAAGGCAAAACGGTCGTGTAAGAAGGCAGAACGGTCGTGCAAGCAGGCAGAACGGTCGTGCAAGAAGGCAGAACGGTCGTGTAAGATGACAGAACGGCTGTGTAAGAAGGCAGAACGGTCGTGTAAGATGACAGAACGGCTGTGTAAGAAGGCAGAACGGTCGTGTAAGATGACAGAACGGCTGTGTAAGAGGTCAAAAGTGCGTCGTAGGGGCGGGGCGAGTGCCCGCCCCCCC
>JANNMJ010000115.1:0-33265 GCA_031397815.1 Hymenobacteraceae bacterium | reverse complement strand
GCTACACGGGCTACACGGGCTACACGGGCTACACTGGCTACACGGGCTACACGGGCTACACGGGCACGGGCTACACGGGCTACGGGCACGGGCTACACGGGCTACACGGGCTACACGGTCCACGACACATCCCCCCCCCCCCAAAAAAACAAAAACCCCATCGGCATTACCGATGGGGTTTCCCAGCCAGAGTATGGAAAAAACTAGATGCCGACTACCCGTCTCGGCGCGCGGGGCGCAGCCGGAGCGGTGGGGGTAGCAGGAGCGGCCGGTGGGGTGAAGTAGGCCGAGGCGTTCTCGTCGTCGGCGTCTTCGGAATCTTCGGTATCAGTGTCTTCGTCGTCGGCGTTTTCGTCTTCGGAATCTTCGTCGGCGGCGGTGCCGCGCTTCACGGAACCGGCACCGCTGGCGTTGGTCTCGACGTTTTCGGGCTTACCGTAGTAGGTGATGCGGCTCGCGCCGGAGGCGGAGGCGTCGAGGTCGCGGCGGGCGTTGACGCTGGCGCTGCTGGCGCCGGAGAGGTCGGCTTCCACTGATTCAGCGAGGAATTTGCTGGCGCGCAGCTCCGAAGCACCACTCATATCCACGTTCAGGCGGCGGCTGGTGCCGATGAGCAGCGTGTGGCTCGCGCCGCTGTTATCGACCCGGATCGGCGCCTTCGTGGAGGCGAGTTTCAGCCAGGTGGCGCCGGATTGGTCGATGGTGAATTCCTGGTCAGATTCGAAGCCGCTGATATCGGCCCGGACGGCGCCGCTCAGGTCGATACCGTTCAGATCGGGCATCTCGATCTCAAACAGCACCGGCTGCCGTCCCGTCTGCTGGCCCCACAAGGAGAGGCGGAACCGTTCGCGCGGCGTGATTTCGAGCGTATTGTCGCTTACGTTGACCCGCACATCGTCGAGCTGCTTTTGCGGGCCGCGCGCCACGACGCGGAACTCAGCGCCTTTCCGAATCCGGACCTGATAAGCGCCGTCCACGTTGAGGGCCGCGAAATCGGAGAGCTTCCAAGTGCGCGTCGCCACTTTCCCGGTCGGCTGACGGAGGCGAAAACCGGCCATGTCTTCGTCGCCAAGGTCGATGTGGATACGCTCGCCGTTGACGGTGATGTCGAAATCGTTCTCCGAGTCTTCGTCGGCGGAATCCTCGTCTTCTTTCGGCGCTTCCGGCCCGCTCACGAGCTTGAATTTGCCGTTCTCCACGGTGAAGAGGCGCTTTTCGAGCTTGCCGTCATACACGTAGCGGTGGTCGAAGACTTCGCTTTCGAGGGTGCCGGTGAAGGCGTCGGTCAGGCGGTAGCGGACCCCGGCCGTCGGCAGCGCCAGGCGCAGACTCACTTCGTGCTGACGCCACGCGGCATCCGGCTTGAAGCGGAACGTGAACGGCAGCGTCACGACGGAATCGACCACTTCGGCGCGGTATTCCACTTGAGCGGCGGCTTCGCGGGCGGCGGCTTCGGTGCGGCCCCGGGCTTCCACCCGAACCGTGAGGGCCATCGATTGGCCCGAATCGGCCGTCACGACCGTCATACGCTCCGGCCGGAGCAGGTCGGATTCATCGTGGTTAAGCGCATCGAGAACGACGATGGACGTCGGCTGACCCAAGTCCTGCACGGTGCTGATGGTGGCGCGCTCGCGGAAATCCGTCTTGAGCCGCCCAATCCCCGCCGATACGCCGATAATCGCAATCAGCCAGATCCCGAACAGCGTGAGGCGCGCCGATACGGGCAGCACGGTACGCTTGATGAAAATCCGGACCGCCGCCAACAGCAGCGAGATGGCCGGAATCAGGAAGGCCACAAAACCGGCCACCAGCGCCCACGTAGGCAGCGTATTCCGCAGCAATCCCACGGGAATATCGCCGGTTTGCACCACGCCGCCATCGGGGAAGGCGCCAAGCACCACCCCAAGCACCGCGCCCACCGCAATCATCAGCGCAACGGCGATGATGAGCATAATCAGGCCCGCAAACCAGCCAATCAGCATGAACACGAAGGTGAAAACCGGCGCGATGGACGAGCTGATCGAGCTGAGGTTATCCTGCACCACCCGCGCCCGGCCGGCGCCGATAGGGTCAGCAGAGGCCGTAGAGGCGATGTTGGCGAGTGTAACGTCTTCGCC
Source organism: Hymenobacteraceae bacterium (assembly GCA_031397815.1). Classification (GTDB taxonomy): domain Bacteria; phylum Bacteroidota; class Bacteroidia; order Cytophagales; family Hymenobacteraceae; genus JANNMJ01. Next base: position 31,148 of record JANNMJ010000115.1, on the reverse strand, counting down.
GCGCATTTCCAGCTGATCCGACAAGGTTTTCGCTTCCGGCACCACAATCCACAGAACCAGATAGAGAATCAGACCGCCGCCGCCGACGAGCGTCAGCACCACGAAAATGGCCCGCACGAGCGTCACATCGAGCTTGAGGTACCACGCCAGCCCCGCCGCCACGCCGCCCACCGAACCGGCCTGCGTATCGCGGAACATCTTCCGGCCGGCGCCCGGCCCACGGGTGTCAACCCCACCGGCCAGCGGCAAGCCCGTCCGTTTAGGCATCACAACCCACAGCACGATGTAAGCCAGCACGCTGATTCCACCGAAATTGATGTGCAGATGGCTGTCGAGGTTGCCGAGCAGGTCGGTGTTGAACAGCGCCAGAATCACGAACGCCAACCGGAACCACAGCGGATTCACGTTGAAATAGTGACCCAAACCGGCCGCTACCCCCGCCACTTTCTTGTTCGCTTCATCGCGGAACAGGCGGCGCGGCTCATCGGCGGTGGAGCCGGTCGTGCCGGTCGCGAAGCCGGTGCCGGGGTTACCCGTTGAGCCGTTAGCGCGGCCTTGGGTGGTGTCGGCGGCGGGCGCATCGTCGTCTTCGGGCAGCTCGAACTCACTCACCCGCCCCAGCTGGGCCGTCACGGCGAGCACGTCTTCGAGGGTAATCACCTGCTTCGCCGGCGTCAGACGGGCGGCAAACAGCTCGGCGATGCGGCTTTCGATGTCGGCCACGATTTCCTCGTGCCCGGCGTAAGCCGAAAAGTGTTGCTTAACCTCCGTCAGGTAGCGGCGGAGCACCTCGTAGCCGTCTTCCTCAATGTGGAAGAGCAAACCTTGCAGGTTGATGCTGATACTCTTTTTCATGGCAGTGATAGGGTGGGGCTAGACGAGGTCAGTGAAGTCGGTGGGGGAGGGGGTGGCAGCAGATGCGGGCGCCGGGGGCAGTGCCTTGGCGGCATCAGGGTGTTGTTGGATGATCTGAATCGAGGTGACCATCTCGCTCCACGTCTGGCGGAGCAGACTCAGAAACTGGCGGCCGTCCTGCGTGAGCGTGTAGTACTTGCGCGGCGGCCCCGAGACGGATTCAATCCACGAGTAGTCGAGCAGACCGGCATTTTTGAGGCGCGTGAGCAGCGGGTAAAGCGTCCCTTCAACCACCAGCATCCGCGCCGCCGTTAGCTCGGCGAGCATATCGGACGCGTAGGTCTGGCCGCGCCCGATGATTTCGAGAATGCAGAATTCCAGAATGCCCTTTCGCATCTGAACCTGCGTGTTTTCGACCTTCATAAACAGGGGGAAGATAAAGTGAGAGAACTGGGTGACAGCGAGTACTGGCCGGCGGAAGGTACTTGGTGATGCAAGGTAGTGGGGTGTAAAAAAAGCCCCAGCGGGCGGTTACTCTTTTTGAACACGACAAAGGTAAGTGTAAGGTACTAGGCGATGCAAGGTACTTGGTGAAAATTTTTCAACTTTTTTTCAGCACTTCATGTCGTTCAGCCTCGAATTCGAGCTATTCATCCGCAGAAAGGCCTGATTCACTGATAGCGGCGGCATTTCCGACCCAATCACCCGGCACGGCAACGTAAATTTGTGAGGCTCTGCTATTGCTGAAATTTTTCTGCTCCCGATACACGTTTCCGCCCCGCGCAGACGTTCGGGGGCGGGGCGGAGTTAAGCCATCCTGCGCGTGCTGTGCGCGCTCATCGTTCTGACTACTAATCGTACTTTCTTTTTGTTGATGCATCGTTTTCTTCGTCCGATTGCCGGGTTGGCCGCTTTGGCCGGTGTAGGTCTCTCATCTGGCGCGTTTGCCCAGACGACCACGCCTAAGTATTCCAACGAATTCCTCAACATCGGCGTCGGCGGCCGGGCGCTGGGGATGGGCAACGTGCAGGTGGCCATCGCTGAAGGCCCCACCGCCGCCTACTGGAACCCCGCCGGGCTGGTCAATCAGCCCAAGAAATTCAACGCCATCCTGATGCACTCGGAGCTGTTCTCCGGGATTGTCAAGAACGATTACGGCGCTTTCTCGATGCCTATCGATGATAAGAGCGCCTTGGCGGTGTCGGTCATCCGGATGGGGGTCGATGATATCGCCGACACCCGTGGCCTCGCCGACCAGTACGGCTACCTGCGCTACGATAAGATCGAGTACTTCTCGGTCGCCGATTACGCGTTTCTCGTCTCCTACGCCCGCAAGCTCTCCCAAGTGGAAGGCTTGAGCGTCGGCGCCAACGCGAAGGTCATCTACCGCAACGTGGGCAAATTCGCGAATGCTGTCGGGTTCGGGATCGACGCTGGCGCCCAATTGCGGCGCGGCAACTGGCAGTTCGGGCTGATGGCGAAAGACATCACGAACACGTTCAACGCGTGGTCCATCAACCAGGATGAGCTAAAGGATGTGTACGCGCAGACCAATAACGTCGTCCCCGGCAATACGCTGGAGCTGACGCTACCGCGCGTCGTCCTCGGCATCGGCCGCCAATTCGCCATCGGCAAAGACTTCACCGTCCTCACCGCCCTCGATCTGGAAGGCACCTTCGACGGCGAGCGCAACGTCCTCGTGCCGGGCAAAGCCGTGAGCTTGGAGCCACGCGCCGGTCTGGAAGTCGGCTGGGCGAAAATCGCCTATGTACGCGCTGGGGTGAATAACTTTCAGAAAATCAAGTCTTTCGACGGCAGTGAGAAAACGCGCGCCCAGCCGAACTTCGGCGTCGGCGTCGCCACGAACGGCCTGACGCTCGATTTGGCGCTCTCGAAAATCGCCGCGAACTCCGACGTCTCCCAAACCGGTTCCGCTAAGCTGTCCAGCATCATCGTCTCTTTAGGCTATTCCTTCAACTGAGCCTTTGGCGGTCACTGAACCAGCCTCGTCGAGCCAGCTCCTATCCTTAATTGGGATTAGGGGCGGCTCGCTTTCGTCTTTCTCTCTTCTATCGCTCTTGCCCTTGCTGTTAAACGTATGTCGCAAAAAATTACCCTCCCTCACCGTCTGCTCCTGACCTGCCTCGGAATCTTCCTGAGCGTCGGCGCGGCCCTTGCGCAGCCCGGTCCCTACGGGAACGAGTGGATTCAGCCCGGTCAGCCTTATTATAAGATCAAAGTCGGCCAGCAAGGCATTCATCGCCTGACGACCGCCTGGCTGACGGCAGCCGGTGTCCCCGTCGCCACCCTCGACCCGCGCCGTCTCCAGCTTTGGCGCCGCGGACAGGAGCAGGCGATTTACGTCGCCGGCGAAGCCGACGGCCGCCTCGACGCCACCGATTACATCGATTTCTGGGGCCAAGTCAACGACGGTCGCCTCGATGCGGACCTCTTTAAGAACCCCGCCGACCAGGTTTCGCACCTCGCGCCGATCTACGCCGACACCGCCGCGTACTTCCTGACCATCGCGCCCGGCACCGCCGCCAACCGCCGAATGGCCCAGCGCACCTCCACACCCGGCACGCTCACGCCCATCCGCCACCACCTGAGCACGGGCCAGACGGTAGAGTCGAACTTCTATTATCAAGGCCCCGATTACGGCGATGTGTTCCTGCCGTGGCTCGATAAAACGGAAGGCTTCTTCTCCCAGCTGTTTGGCTTGGTTACGACCACGCCGCCCATCCTCAACTTCGGCTCGTTTGATTTTACGGTTACGCTGGGGGTAGCACCCGATACCACTCACTTGCAGCCCACGCTGGAGGTCGCGATGGCCACGATGGGTTACAACGCCGCCAACGTAGACGTTATTCTACTGCGCGGCACCGGTACCACGGCCACCATCATCCGCACGCTCGGCTCAGTTACGGTGCCGCCGTATGGCAACGCCGTGTTCAAAGGCAGCCTCCGTTACGCCGATTTTAATGCCAACGGGCAAATCAGCTACCGTCTACGTGCCACCAACGCGGCTCCGGCCGGGGTGTTGGTGGGCGCCGTTTATTCCCGGGTTCGGGGCGCGTTGGCGAACACTTCGCCGAGTCGCACCCGCCTCCTCCGCACCGACTCCACCATCACTGCCACCGAGCAGTACTTGCTCTTCTCTTCTACGCCGTCGCAGCCCATCGCGTATGACGTAACCACCGCCACCGATCCGGTTCGGATTCAGGGCGCCGCTGCCGGTACGCAGTGGGGCGTGGTGGTACCGACGCCGACGACCGGCGCCCGCCAAGTATTTCTGGCGAGTGATGCGCTGCCGTTGCTGCCGCCTACGGGCAAGCCGGTCGTGTTCCGTAACCTGCAGCCTCAGCCGGGCGCTTACGTCATCGTGACGGGTTCGCAGCTCTTGGCCGACACGCTCGGCAACCGCCCCGTGCGCGATTACGCCTCGTACCGCGCCTCGGCCGCTGGCGGCGGCTACGATACACTCGTCATGACTGCCCCGCAGCTTTACGATCAGTTTCACTACGGCGACGCTTCGCCCAACGCGGTGCGGCGCTTCGTGAGCTTCATCAGCAGTGGCAGCGCGCCGGCCGGTTACCTGTTCCTGCTCGGCAAAGGCTATCAGCCTGAGCTGAAAGCCGGTACTGCGGGTACAAAGGCCCGCAACCGGGCCTTATTCAAGAATGATATCGTGCCGGCCTTCGGGTTTCCGGGGTCCGACGTAGCCTACACCGCCGATTTCCGCGCCAACAGCTTCTCGCCCCGCGTACCTACCGGCCGTTTGGCGGCCACTAAGCCCGCCGACGTGCTGGCTTACCTCGAAAAGGTGCAGGAGCACGAAGTTGCGCCGGTTGCCGCGTGGCGGAAAGAGCTGCTCCACTTGGGCGGCGGCCGGTTGCTGCGCGAGCAGCGCGATTTCAGCAACTACCTGAACAACTACGCCAACCGCGCCGAGAACGACGTCTATTTCGGTGGCCACGTGAGCAGTATTCTGCGCGGCAACTCCGGCCAGACAGTTTCGAACGTCAACGTCTCGACGCAAGTGAACCGTGGTTTGGCGATGATCACCTTCTTCGGTCACTCTTCCACCTCGGTATCGGATATCGAGATCGGCCTCGCCTCCGACCCCATCAATAACTACCAAAATCGTGGCCGTTACCCGTTGATGCTGATGAACGGGTGTGTATCGGGGAACATCTTCCAGCCGACTTTTTCGTTCGGGGAAAATTGGGTGCTGACTCCTCAGCGCGGCGCCATCGCGTTCTTAGCGCACGCCGGTGAAGGCCTGGCCGACCGCCTCAATGCGTATTCCGATGCCTTCTACACCGCTGCCTTCAACGATTCTTTGAGCTACGGACAGTCGTTGGGCGTCGTCCAGCGCCGGGCCATCGATTTGGCGGCTGCCAATCCGTCCTTCTTCGTCGGGACGGCCGCCGCCCAAGCCCAGCTCACCGAAATGGTGCTCCACGCTGACCCGGCCGTGAAGATGTATTCGCCGGATAAGCCTGATTATTTCATTGCCGACTCCACCGTCAGCCTGACCGCCGTCCCCGGCGACCGCCTGACCGCCCGTGCCGATTCGATTCAAATCGTTGTGCGGATCCGCAACTACGGCAAAGCCATCCGCGACAACGTTCCCGTGCAGGTTCGCCGGACGTACCCGCGCGTCGGCGGCGGTACCGTCACTACCACTACCCAGCATTTGTTCCCGTCCGTATTCTTCGCCGATACGCTCATCATCCGCCTGCCGAACCCCGATAGCGCCGCCGCGCAAGGCCTCAACACGTTTGAGGTTTATGTAGATGCGCTCAACGCGATTCCGGAGATGAACGAGACGAACAACCAAGCGACGCTGCGGTACAATTTCCCGTCGGGCAGCGTGTTCGCACTCTTCCCGCCGGAATACGCGATTGTCGCCTCCGCCACGCCAAACCTGCTCGGTCAGTACGATCAGCCGCTGGCACAGTCGCGGCAGTACGTTTTCGAGCTAGCCACTGAGCCGACGTTCGCCGCCACCAGCTCGTTCCAGCGGCAGGTCGTGACGTCGGGGCGCTTCCCTGCTTGGCAGCCTACGCTGCCCGCTATTGTTGGGCAAGATTCGGTGGTGTGGTACTGGCGTTTCCGGCCGGAAACGATTCAGGCTGGCGAAGACTCCGCTTGGGCCGTTTCGTCGTTCCGGCGCATCATCTCGTCGCCGGGCGGATGGTCGCAGAGCCATTACGGCCAGTTTGTAGATGCTAAAAAGGCCACCATCAGCCAAGCAAAACCATCGGGTCAGTGGAGCTACTCACCAGCTTCACTGAACCTTAATCTCCGCACCATCTCCGGCGATAGCGCCCGCATCAGCGCAGCCGGCGCTACGTTCAGCGTGCCGCCGAACGGTATCATCTTCAACCAATCGAGCCGGACCCGCGGTAACCCCAGCAGCCGCGTGCCAAACCTGCTGCTGATGGTTTTTAATCCGCGCACGCTGGTGCCGCTGACCAACCGCAACGTCCAGATTCCGGACAATATGAACTTCGGTCAGGAAAGCGACCCAGGAGTGCGCGCGATGTTCCAGGCAGTTGGCGCGGCTGGCAATGGTGTCGGCTTGGTTCAGTTCCCGCTCGTGACGCAGGCCAATGCTACCGCGCCCATCGTGGTAACCGGGCAGGCCGATTCCTTGGCCGATTTCATCAATACCATTCCCGCGGGTTATATCGTGGCGCTGATTTCAGCCAACCGGGTGCCTTTCGATGAGATCCGTGCCCAGCGGCCCAATCTGATGGCGGCCATTGCTGGCTTGGGCTCGTCGCTCATCGATTCGCTGCATTCCGGTGACCCGTTCGCGCTGATTGGCCGTAAAGGCGCTGCGCGCGGCACGGCCATCGAGAAGACTTACGACCGCACGCTGCCCCGCCGGTGGGGGCAAACGGTGGTCGTGGATACGTTGCAGACGTCGTTCGTTTCCCGCGGAACCGTCACCTCCACGGTGGTCGGCCCGGCGCAGCAGTGGAACACGGTTTTCCATTCGGTCCGGCGGCCGGTCAGCGCCACTTCTTCCTATGAGCTGACGGTCATTCCGCTGGATACTTTGGGCCGAGAAGGCACACGCATCCCAGTGACGTCGGGGTCGGATGTTTCCTTTAGCCTGAATACCCTGAATGCGCAGCTTTACCCAAAGCTTCGCTTGGAAATGACCTCTCAGGACACCCTCAACCGCTTGGCTCCGCAGCTCAAGCAGTGGATCGTGACGTTTGAGGAAGTCCCCGAAGCCATCGTCCGGACTGATCTGTTGCCGACTTGGGCGCAGGATCTGACGCCGCAGGTCGATAGCGGCTACGCGACGCTGCGCCTGAAAGTGCCGTTCCAGAACATCTCCACGGTGCGCTTCCGCGACTCGCTCACCACTGAGTTCACGGTGCTGCAAATGCCATCCGGCACGCCGGTGGGTACGCCGGTGCTGGTTCGTACCAAGCGCCTCGGGCCGGATTCGCTCGATTGGGCCGTCGGCAATATCCCGTACCGCCTCCTCCCAAGCGGCGATTACAAGCTGCAAGCCGTCCTCAACCCGCGCAACCTGCAACCAGAGCGTTACAACTTCAATAACTTCCTCGAAGTACCGTTCCGGGTTGTAAACCCGAACATGGCGCCGCTCGTGGATGTAGCGTTCGACGGACAGCACATCCTGAACGGCGATATCGTTGCGCCGTCGCCGGTCATTACCATCTCAGTCCGGGATGAAGACCATCAGCGCCCGATTGACCCGGCGCAGGTGCGCCTCCTATTTACCCGTATCGACAACAACAGCAACAGCCAGCAAATCGCCGTTCCCGGTCCGGGAATCACGATTCGGCCCGCCACCGGCACCCGTCCGCTGGAGCTGACGTATGAGCCGGGCCGCTTGGTGGACGGCACTTACAAGCTGCAAGTGCAAGCCACCGACGCCGCCGGTAACCTCGCCGGGGCCGACTTCTACACGTCCGAATTCAAAGTCATCAACCAAACGATGATTTCGAATTTCTACCCGTACCCGAACCCGTTCTCAACCAGCACACGGTTCCTGTTTACCATCACCGGTAAAGTGCCGCAGAACCTCAAAATCCAGATCATGACCGTCACGGGTCGGGTCGTGCGGGAAATCACGAAAGAGGAGTTGGGCGCTGATCTGCGGGTCGGCAATAACACCAGCACCAGCACCTGGAACGGCACCGACGAGTACGGCGATGCCCTCGCGAACGGCGTCTACCTCTACCGGGTCGTCGTGCAGGACGACGGCGAAGAGTTCAAGAGCTTCAAAACCGCCGGCGACTCCAAGGCTTTCCACAAAAACTGGGGTAAGCTGTACATCCTCCGCTAAACCGCCCGAGGATGTGCGGCCGCTCGCCGCTCAAAAAACAACCGCCCGTTTGGCTTCCGAAGCCGAGCGGGCGGTTGCCATTTAGGGAGTTCTGCGGAAACAGTCACGTTTGCCGCTGACAAGGACCGAGAAAGGAGTAAGCGCCAGATGCAAGCGGATGCCGAAATTTTCTGCTCCGCGCGCTTCCTTACATGAGTAGGGCTGACAGTCGACAACCGTTCAGCAAGGTGTTATTGCATCCAGTAAATCGCTTTCAGATGCCGATGTAATGAGGATTTCTTTTCGACTTCAACCCCAATTGAGCGCCCTGAACGCTTCCTTCTTCTTCGCTCTCTCCTCGGAAACGGCACCCCTTAACTGGGCCTTGCTGGATAAGAGCCGCCGTAAGGCCGTTACTTTGCACCCTGAACGTGCCAGCTTCGCTGCGCCTAACTATCCATTTCGCCTCTGCCCGACTGTATGATGCCCGAATCCTTGTCCTCCGTAGCGGCTGCTGCCAGCACCGCCATGCCCCAAAATGTTGTCGAAACCATCCGTGCCGTCATTCACGGTCATCAAGCCGACGGTCAGTTTGTGGGGCTGCACATTCCGCACTTCGCGGGTAACGAGTGGCCTTATCTGAAGGAATGTATCGATACGGGCTGGGTATCGTCGGTCGGTAAGTTCGTCGACCGGTTTGAGGTTGACCTTGCTGAGTTCTGCGGCGTCGAGAAGGCCATCGCGGTGGCTAATGGCACGGCCGCTCTCCACATGAGCCTGCTGCTGACGGGCGTCGAGCGCGACGACGAAGTGCTGATGCCCGCGCTGACGTTCATCGCCACGGCCAACGCGGTCAGCTACTGCGGTGCGATTCCGCATTTCATTGATTCCGAAGAAATCTCGCTCGGCGTCGACGTCGCCAAGCTCGCCGACCACCTCAAGGATATCGCCGAGCGCCGCGCCGACGGTTTCTCCTACAACCGCCACACCGGCCGCCGTCTGCGGGCGTTGGTGCCGATGCACGCCTTCGGTCACCCCGTCGACCTCGACCCGATGGCTGCCCTCTGCGAAGAGTACAACATCGTGCTCATCGAGGATGCCGCCGAGTCGCTCGGCTCGTTCTACAAAGGCAAGCACACGGGCAACGTGGGCCGCATTTCGGCGCTGAGCTTCAACGGCAACAAAGTGCTGACCACGGGCGGCGGTGGCGCCATCCTGACGAACGACCCCGAGCTGGGCCGTCGGGCGAAACACCTCACCACCACGGCTAAAGTCCCGCATCGGTGGGAATTTTTCCACGACGAAACCGGCTACAACTACCGGATGCCGAACATCAACGCCGCCCTCGGATGCGCGCAGCTCGAACAGCTTCCGACGTTTTTGGAGAAAAAGCGTGACCTCGCGAACCGTTACGCCGCTGCTTTCGCGCAGATTCCGGGCGTTTCGTTCGTGTCGGAGCCGAGCTACGGCCGCTCCAACTACTGGCTGAACTGCATCATCCTCGATAAAGGGCAAGAAGCGCAGCGTGACCTGATTCTCGCCGCCACCAACGACGCCGGTCTGATGACCCGTCCGGCGTGGGAGCTGATGAACCGCCTGCCGATGTACGCCCATTGCCCCGCCGCCGACCTGAGCGGCGCGGCCTCCATCGTACAACGCCTGCTCAACATCCCGAGCAGCGTAGGCCTTTAAGAGACCGCGCGTTTTCGGAGGGCTGATTTTCAGGTGATTTCTGCGGAAATGCGTGAGAATCAGCCCTCAAACGGCCATCTGACCCCATTCTATGCGTACTCTTATCATCGCCGAAGCCGGCGTGAACCATAACGGCGACCTTGAGATGGCGCGCCAGCTGATTGATGTCGCCGCCGATGCCGGGGTCGATATCGTCAAGTTTCAGACCTTCAAAGCCGAAAAGCTCGTCACGAAGGCCGCCCGCCAAGCCGAGTATCAAACCACAAATCTGATTGCCTCCGGCGATGCGGCTTCGGCGGCTGATTCGTCGCAGTTCACGATGCTCAAGAAGCTGGAGCTGAGCGAAGAAGCGCACCACGAGCTGATTGCGCACTGCCGGACACGCGGCATCCGCTTCTGCTCCACGCCCTTCGACCTCGACAGCATGGACGACCTCGTCGCCCTCGGCGTCGATATAATGAAAGTGCCTTCCGGTGAGCTGACCAACCTGCCGTTTCTGCGGAAAGCGGGCGCGCAAGGTCTGCCGGTGATCATTTCGACCGGGATGGCGACGCTCGGCGAAATCGAGACGGCGCTGGCCGAGCTGGAAGCCGCCGGCACCCCACGCGAACAGGTCACGGTGCTGCACTGCAACACGCAGTACCCGACGCCAATGGCCGACGTAAACCTGCGCGCGATGAACACGATTGGCCGGGCGTTCGACGTCGCTATCGGCTATTCCGACCATACTCTCGGCATTGAAGTGCCGATTGCGGCCGTGGCACTCGGCGCCGTTTGCATCGAAAAGCACTTCACTCTCGACCGAAACCTGCCCGGTCCCGACCACGCCGCGTCCTTGGAACCGCACGAGCTGGTGGCGATGGTGCAGGCGATTCGGAACATTGAAGTAGCCCTTGGCGATGGTCTGAAGCGCGTTTCGGCTTCCGAAGCACCCAACAAAACCGTGGCGCGGCGCTCGCTCCACCTCGTCGCCGACCGCCCTGCCGGTTACACGCTCTCGACGGCCGATTTAGAGCTGAAGCGCCCCGGCGACGGCCTTTCCGCCGCGCTGATTCCAGTACTATCCGGTCGGAAGCTCCGCCACGACCTGCCCGCCGACCACAAGCTGACTTGGGAAGATTTCAGCTAGTGAGAATCGGTGTCCTGACCTCCTCGCGGGCCGATTACGGCATTTACCGCCCCCTGCTCGAAGCCCTGCGGGCCGACGGCGGGTTTGATGTGCGGCTGATCGTCTTCGGAACGCACCTTTCGCCGTATCACGGTTACACGGTCGCGCAGATTGAAGCCGATAATCTGGCGCCGATTTGCGAGCGCCTCGAATCGTTGGTGCTCGCCGACTCGCCGGAAGCCATCAGCGTGGCGATGGGCCTAACAACCACCCGCTTCGCCGCCGTTTGGGCGCGCTGGCAGGGTGAGTTCGATTTGGTCCTCGCCCTCGGCGACCGCTACGAAATGTTTTCCGCCGTGACGGCCGCCGTGCCGCTCGGCTTCCGCATCGCGCATTTGCACGGCGGTGAAACCACGCTCGGCGCCATCGATAACGTGTTTCGGCACGGCATCACGCTGATGTCGTCGGTCCACTTCACCTCAACGGCCCGGCATGCCGCCCGCGTGGTGGAGCTGGTTGGGTCAGATAAAGATGTGTTCGACGTCGGGGCACTCAGCCTGTCGAATCTGCTGTCAGTGCCGCTGTTCAGCACCGCCGAGTTTCAAACCCGTTTCGGCATCGATCTCGCCCAACCCACCGTCCTCGTCACGTTCCACCCGGAAACGGTGGCCTTCGAGCGCAATCGCGAGTACGCGCAGGAGCTGGTAGCCGCCCTTGATGCGCTGCCTGAGCAGGTGCTCATCACGATGCCGAACGCCGATACGCTCGGCACGGTCATTCGGGCGGAGCTGGAGCGGTTCGTGGTGCGGGCTGCGGGCCGCGCTGTGGCGGTAGAATCGTTGGGAACACAGGGGTATTTTTCGGCGATGAAGCACTGCGCGTATCTCATCGGCAACACGTCGTCGGGGATTATTGAAGCGGCGTCGCTCGGGCGCTACGTCCTCGATTTGGGCCAACGCCAAGCCGGGCGCGATGCCGGCCCGAACGTAATCAACTGCCCCGTCGAGCGCACCGCGATTCTGGAAGCCGCCGCGCGCGTTCGGGCGCTCGGCACCTACACCGGCCCCAATCTCTACGGCGACGGTTCGAGTGCGGCCCGCATCGTCGAGCAACTAAAAACGCTGAAATCCGGTGAATCAGGCAGTTAAGGTCGAGCCATCTGCGGGCGTCGTGCTCATCGGCTACTCCGGCCACGCTTGGGTCGTAGCGGATTGCCTGTTGGCGGCCGGTTATACGCTGAGCGGCTACTGCGAGCGTTCCGAAGCCCCGCGCAACCCATATGAGTTGCCTTATCTGGGTTTTGAAGGCGATGCCGAAACGCTCGTTGCGCTCGCCGGGAAGCACTGGTTTGTCGCCATCGGCGATAACGCGCTGCGCCAACGCGTGCAGCAACGCCTGTTCTCAAAGCTCCAGCATCCCGCCGCCATCGCCCGCCATTCGAGCGCCGTGGTTTCGGCCCGCGCCACGATTGGCGCCGGGACACTCGTGGGGCCATTGGCCGTGCTGAACCCAGCGGCGACGCTAGGAGAGGGGGTCATCTGCAACACGGGCGCTATCATCGAGCACGAATGCGTGGTGGGGGATTTTGCCCACATCGGTCCCGGTGCTGTGCTGTCCGGTAACGTCACGGTAGGTGCCGGGGCGTTCGTGGGGGCGGGCGCTGCCGTTCGGCAGGGCATCCGCATTGGGGCCGGGGCGCTGGTGGGCGCCGGGGCGGTGGTGGTGAAGGATATTCCGGACGGCGCGCGCGTCGTCGGGAACCCAACGCGCTCACTGCCAAGCTCCTGATTCAATCTTTGCCGTTCCCTTGCGAAACTTTCTCAAACACGCCTGTCTCGTTTTAAACTTACCCGATGGACTTTATCGCTACTCACACGATTCCCACCACGGCTTCCGGCCGGGAAGCCCTCGAACAACTCGATCAGGTCCCCGGACCGAAGACGCTATTCGTGCTCGATGAGGCGGGCCGCTTGGCCGGTACGCTTTCCGACGGCGACGTGCGGCGCGGCCTGCTGGCGGGCGCCAACCTCGAAGCGTCGGTCGCGGGCCTGATGAATCCGAATTTCCGCGCGCTCCGTCGGGGGGCGTATGGCGTGGAAGATTTGCGCAGCCTGCGGGCGCAGCAGATTTACCTCATCCCACTCCTCGACGCCGATGACCGCCTCCTGCGCGTCGCCGACCTGCGCGCCGACCGTTCCCTGCTCCCCCTCGATGCCGTGATTATGGCCGGTGGACGCGGCGAGCGCCTGCGCCCGCTGACCGATACCACGCCGAAACCGCTCCTGCCGGTCGGCGATAAGCCGATCATCGAGCACAACGTCGACCGGCTGATTTCCTACGGAGTGCGGAACATGACCATCACCATCAAGTACCTCGGCGAGCAGCTGGAGGCATTTTTTGGCGACGGCTCCGCGAAAAATTCCCGCATCCGCTACACCCGCGAAGACAAAGCTCTCGGTACCATTGGCGCCCTCTCGCTAATCGACGGCTTCGAGCACGATACGGTGCTGCTGATGAACTCCGATCTGCTGACCGATATCGATTTCGAAGATTTCTTCGCGACCTTCCAGAAATCGGGTGCTGAGATGGCGGTTGCCAGTGTACCGTATTCGGTGCCAGTGCCTTACGCCGTCCTCGAAGTAGACGAGGAACGTATCCTTTCCTTCAAGGAAAAGCCGACCTATACGTACTATTCCAACGGCGGCATCTACCTGCTCAAGCGCTCGCTGATCGAGCGCATTCCGAAAGGCGAGTTCTTCAATGCCACCGATTTGATGGAAGAGCTGATTGCGGAAGGCCTGAAAGTCGGGTACTACCCGCTGCTCGGCTACTGGCTCGATGTGGGCAAGCACGAGGATTACCGCAAAGCGCAAGAAGACATTAAGCACGTGCAGCTCTAGAAGTTTCGCGGTATTTGGTTTTCCCTCGGCCCTCGCCGCCCTCATCTGACTCAGACGGCGGCGGACGGCTGGAAGCTGAAACCGTGAGGCGCGAACCGGTTCTTCTATGCTCTTCAACTCCTTCGCCTTCGCGATATTCTTCCCTATCGTCACGATTGGGTACTTTTTACTGCCCCACCGGCACCGGTGGTGGTGGCTGCTGGCCGCGTCGTGCGTGTTCTACATGTTCTTCAAGGCGGTCTACATCCTGATCCTGTTCTTCACGATCATCATCGATTACGTCGCCGGGATTCAGATCGCGCAGGCGCAAGGGAAGCGACGAAAATGGTATCTGGTAATGTCGCTGGTAGCGAACGTGGGGGTGTTGGCGGTGTTCAAGTACTACAACTTCCTCAACGACAACATCTCGGGCCTTTACTCACTCTTCGGCGGGCACAACCCGATTCCGTACCTGACGATTCTGCTGCCCATCGGCCTCTCGTTTCACACGTTTCAGGCGATGTCGTACACGATTGAGGTGTACCGGGGGCATCAGCCCGCCGAGCGCCATTTCGGGATTTACTCGCTGTACGTGATGTTTTACCCGCAGCTCGTGGCCGGCCCGATTGAGCGGCCGCAGAACGTGCTGCATCAGTTCTACGAAAAGCACGCCTTCAGCTACCCCCGCCTGGTGAGCGGCTTGCAGCTGATGGCGTGGGGCTTGTTCAAGAAAGTGGTGATCGCCGACCGTTTGGCGCCGCTCGTGAACCACGTTTATAACTCCCCGACCGATTACACCGGCCTGCCGCTGGTTTTCGCCACGGTCCTGTTCTCGATTCAGATCTACTGCGACTTCAGCGGTTACTCCGATATCGCCCTCGGCTCGGCCGAAGCGATGGGGTTCGACCTGATGAAGAACTTCGACCGGCCGTACTTCTCGAAGTCGATTTCGGAGTTTTGGAAACGCTGGCACATCTCGCTCTCGACGTGGTTCCGCGATTACGTGTACATCTCGCTCGGCGGGAACCGGGTGAGCAAAGGGCGGCGCTATTTCAACCTGTGGTTCACGTTTTTGCTCTCGGGCTTGTGGCACGGGGCGAGCTGGAACTTCATTTTGTGGGGCGCCATCCACGGCACGTACCTCATTGTAGGGGTCTGGACGAAGGCGATCCGCCGCCGCCTCTCGAATGGCGTCGGAATAGGGGAGGGGACGTGGTCGGATAAGATCTTGAACGTGGCGTGCACGTTCGTATTGGCGGCTTTCGCGTGGATTTTCTTCCGCGCCACCACCTTCGCCGACGCGTCGCATGTGGTCACGCACCTGTTCAGCGGTTGGGGCGCGCAGCTCCAAGCCATCCGAGCAAACCCGGCTGCCCGCACCGACCTTCTCTTCCTCGGCGAAGACGCGCGCTACCTCGTGGTGACGTTCGCCGCCATTGCGCTGATGGAAATCGTGCATTGGATTCAGCGGAATCAATCGGTGCGGCAAATCCTGAATCTGCGGCCTTTCGTGGTGCGCTGGGCGGTGTACTACGCCGTCGTGCTCGCGATTATGTGCTTCGGCATGTTCAACCTCTCGCAGTTTATCTACTTCCAGTTCTAAGGCCGGTTTGCCCACGGAATCAACTCCTTAGCCGTCTGCGCTGAGTGAAGTTGCTTCCGTACTTCGCCTCTGACCCATCAGCTTCTCACGATGAAATCCCTGCTTCTGCGCCTGTTTCTGCTTGCTCCGCTGGGGGTGCTGCTGGTGGGTGTCAATTACTTCGTCGATCCCGCGAACCTCTTCTCCGGCGGCACTTATGAGCGCGGCGTGGCGGCACTGCTCGCCAAAGGGCAGCACGTCACGAACCTGCGCAATTTCGATGAGCGCCTGTTGCAGAAGTTCAGCATTGCCACTCTGCCGAAGCGCCCGCCTGTCTTGGTCATCGGGTCGAGCCGCTCGATGCTGATCGGGGAGAATATCTACCCGCAAGGCACCGTGCACAACGGCGGCGTTTCGGGCGGCGTTGCGGAAGATTTGCTGGCGGTTTACCAGATGTATACCGCACGCGGCTGGCACGCCGACACGCTCGTTATCGGGCTGGATCCGTGGATGCTGAACGATAACCACGGACAGGAGCGCTGGAAAACCCTCGCTACGGAGGCGCTGCAAATGCGCCGTCAGCTTGGGGCGGAAGCGGCGGGCGGTGAAGCGGAAGACGGCTTGGGGAACCTGGTCGCGAGCGGCTCGACACTCGCTAAGCTCGGCGAGTTGCTGTCGCTCAGCTACTTCCAATCGGCTATCAAGCAGCTGCGCGATCCGTCGAAACGCCCCAGCGCTTATCGCGCCACCAATCAAGCCGTGAACGACGAGTTCACGAAGCACCCCGACAATACCATCTCCTACGCCCGCACGTATCGAGAACAGAATTCCGACGATGCCGCTCGTAGCTACATGGCTAACAAGCCCGTTTACTCGCTCGGTACGTACACAGGCCTGTCGGCAGATGTGCGGAATGTGCTGGAGAAAATGGTGACCGATGCCCGCTCGAAGGGCTCAGTGGTGGTGCTGTTTATGGCGCCGTACCATCCGACGGTATGGAAATTCCTCGTCTCCAACCCCGATTATCAGTACGTTACCAAATCGGAGGCGTGGTTCCGTGAGCTGGCCGCCCGTGAGCACCTGCGGCTGATTGGCTCCTTCGATCCCACGCCGTTCAATCTCACCAGCGCCGATTTCTACGACGGTATGCACTGCAAGCCCGAAGTAGTGGAGCGCCTTTTTGGAGTGCCTACCGGGCGTGTAATGGTTGCCGCAGATTCGGCTACTTCGGCCGCGCACTAAGCTGGCGGGCCTACCTTTGCACGCTCTCCGGCGCTGGCCAGTAAGGCGTCTTCATGCTTCGTTTCTCGTAAGTGACCTCAACTTCCAACGCTCCCGTTCTCGCCATTATCCCTGCTCGGGGCGGTTCCAAGGGAATTCTGCGTAAAAACCTGCGCGAGCTGCTCGGCAAGCCGCTGCTCCAGTATCCCATCGATACCGCCCGCGCCTCGCGCTTCGTCGACCGCATCGTCATCTCGACGGACGATGCCGAAATCGGCGAGCTGGCTGAGAAGCTGGGTGCCGAAGTCATCTGGCGCCCCGCCGCGATGGCCACCGATACGGCCCTCGTCATCGACGCCATCCGGTACACCATCCAATACGTGCGCGAGCGCGGCTACGACCCCGCCGTCGTTACGCTCCTCGAAGCCACCGCGCCGATTCGTCGCGTCGAAGACCTCGACCGCGCCATTGAAGCCGTGCTGATGGGCCGCGCCGATACGGCCGCGTCGTTCCACGAAACCGAAGTGTCGCCGAATCGTCTCTGGAAAGTCGATGAAGCTGCCGGTGCCGCCGGGCCTTACCTCGACGGTGCGCAGCCGTTCCTACCGCGTCAGCAGCAGCCGAAAGCCTATCAGCTCAACGGCCAGATCTACGCGTTCAGCCCCGCCATTCTCGACGCCAACCCCACTGCGAT
This sequence comes from Hymenobacteraceae bacterium, assembly GCA_031397815.1. Lineage (GTDB taxonomy): Bacteria > Bacteroidota > Bacteroidia > Cytophagales > Hymenobacteraceae > JANNMJ01. The sequence continues at coordinate 13,802 of JANNMJ010000115.1, read as the reverse complement.
TTCCATCATCCAGGGGCGCGTCTTCCCCATCGTGACGCCGCGCGCGATGGCTATCGATATCGACGAAGAATTTGATCTGCTGATTGCCGAACAGGTACTCCGCCGTTTCACTCAGCCCGAAACCGAAACCCAACCCAACCCCTAAGCTTTGATGAAAAAGTTGCAGGAAATGCTCTCTCTGGAGGGCAAAGTAGTCTTCATTACCGGCGGCGCCGGTTATCTGGGTACCGCCATGTGCGAGGCTTTGGCCGAGCAAGGCGCTTCCCTCGCCATCGTCTCGCGTGATGGCGAGAAATGCGAAAAACTCGCTGCGCGCATCACGGCAGAATATGGTACCCCGGCTATGGGCTTGGGCGTCAATATTCTGGAGCCGGAAGAAATCCGCGCTGCTCTGAAAAAGGTGGTCGACGCGTACGGCAAGCTCGATATCCTGATCAACAACGCGTGGTCGGGTAACAAGAACTCGTTCGACTCGATCTCCTACGAGCACTGGCGCTACGATATCGACATGTGCCTCAACGCCGTGTTCTACACCGTAAAAGAAGCCGCCGAGTACCTCAAGCTGACCCAGGGCTGCATCCTGAACACGGGTTCGATGTACGGCCACGTCGCGCCGGATTACCGCATCTACGACGGCGTTCACTTGGTGAACCCACCGTCCTACGGTGCCGCCAAAGCCGGTGTGATTCAGCTCACCAAGTACCTGGCGTCGTTCCTGTCGCCGCACAAAATCCGCGTGAACGCGCTAAGCCCCGGCCCGTTCCCGTTCCCTGAAACCGGCGTGAACAACCCGAATTTCTGGAAAACCCTCGAAGGCAAGAACATGATGGGCCGCTGCGGCGCTCCGGAAGACCTGAAAGGCGCCGTCGTGCTACTCTGCTCGCAGGCCGGCTCTTACATGACGGGCCAGAACATCTGCGTCGACGGAGGCTGGGCCGCATGGTAACCCCTATTGCTGCCGAGCAGCGCCCGCTCCGGCTCGGCGTGATCGGTCTGAACGAGGGAAACGGTCACCCGTACTCGTTCTCGGCGATCATCAACGGCTACGACGACGACGGCTTCAAGGCGTCGGCGTGGGGTGGTATTTACAACTACCTGCGCCAGCGCGACCCCGCCGATTTCGGCATCGCCGGCGTGCAGGTGACGCACTGCTGGACGCAGGACCGCGCGCAAAGCGAGATTCTCGCCCGCGCCGCCCGCATCCCGAATGTGGTCGATAACGCCGAAGAGATGATCGGTCAAATCGACGCGCTGCTGCTGCTGCGTGACGATTACGAGACCCATCGCCCAATGGCGGAATCGTTCCTGAAAGCTGGCCTGCCGGTTTTCATCGACAAGCCGCTCTCCGTCGACCTCGACGATCTGCGCTTCTTCAAGCCGTACCTCGAAAGTGGTCAGCTGATGAGCAGCGCCGGGGTGCGATACTCGCGGGAGCTCGATAAAGTAGCGTCTACCATCGACGACCTGGGCGAGCTGCTGCTCGTGCGCGGCGCCGTGGTGAGCAACTTCCGGCAGTACGGCATCCACATGCTCGACGGCATCTTCCGCATCATCCCGTGTGAGGTGGAAGAAGTTTGGGCCGAGCCGAGCGCGAAGCACGAGTCGGTTACGCTGCGGCAGGCTGCCGGGCATCCGCTGGTGCAGATCGATGCGCTCGGTGGAACGGCCGTTACGTTCCAGTTCGATTTTTGGGGTCCGAAAGGCCGTGCTCACGCCGAGCACACCGACAACTTTTCGGCGTTCCGCCGCGAAGTCACCCACTTCATCGATCAGGTACGCACCGGCAAGCCCGCCATCGCCCCCGAGCATACCCTGAAGCTGATGCGAATCCTGATTGCGGCAGCCCGCTCGCGCGCTGAGAACCGCCCGGTTAAACTCTCCGAGATTACCGTTTAGTCGGCTGTTTTCGCTTTCCGTTTTGCTGGACGAAGCAATCTGCCGCCGCATTTGCCTGGTGGTAGATTGCTTCGTCGTTTTCGCCTGATTCGTCTGGCTCACACGCTCTTATTTGCCCTTTAGCCCAAGTCTATGGCAGTCCAATCGGCCATTGCCTCCCTTCGTCAGCGTCTGAATGGTCCGGCGCTGCTGACGTTGCTGCGCTCCGAGAAAATGACCAACACGGTCTTGTATCTCGCGGCATCGTCGTTTGGGGCGGCAATCTCCATTTTCACCCTGCCCCTTTTCACGAAACAGCTGACCCCGGCTGATTTCGGGGTCGTCGGCTACGTGACCTCGATCAACGGCTTTCTGGGGTCGCTGTTCACGCTTCGCCTCGACTCGTTCTACAACCGCGAGTACTTCGTCAGGCCCGATCCGGAGTATCGCAAAGACCTGCTGAGCACGCTTTTATCGTTCACCTTGGGTTGGGGCGCCTTGCTGATTCTGGTACTGACGGTCATCGGCGCGCTCACGTTCTCGCTGATGCACGTCAAAGTGCCTTTCTTCCCGTTCATGTTCGTCGTGCTGCTCGGGAACGTCGGTTTGGGAACGTTCACCTACGCCACGCTGCGCTACCGAATTCAGGAGAAAGCGTGGGGTTTCGCCGTGCTGACCATCTTACAGGCGGCCCTTCAAACGGGGATTGCGCTCGTGTTGGTGCTCGTACTCCATCAAGGCGTTTTGGGCCGACTGATCGGCCTTTCGGTGGGTACCGTCATCACGGGGGTGCTGGCGCTGATGGTGCTGTGGGGCACGATAGAATGGCGGGTCGATAACGCGCTGCTCCGCAAAGCCATCCAGTTTGGTCTGCCGCTGATTCCCGCCGGACTCGCCGCGCAGCTCTTCGATACCATCGACCGGGTTTTCCTCGAACGGCTCTCTACTCTGACCGAGCTGGGCTACTACAACGTAGCTATGCAATACGGCGGCACCATCAACATCCTCGCCCTCAGTCTCTACCGCGCCTTCGAGCCTAGCTACTACGCGATGGCCGCCGAACAGAACTACCGCAAGATGGGGCGGGCTTTCATGCTGATTACGGCCCTGTTTGCCGGGTCGGCGCTGCTGCTGATTGGGGCGTCGGGGTTCATCATCGATGCTCTGACGCACGGCAAGTTTGAGCCGTCGGTGCAGCTTTCGCGGGTGCTGTTGGTGTCGTTTTTTCTGAAAGCGGAGTACTTGCTGGGTTCGGTGTTGCTGGTAACACTCGGCCGCACGAAGCAGATGATGTACAATGCCGTCGGCGGGCTGTTGGTGTATGCCGTGGCGAGCTACTGGTTCCTGATCTGGTTTGGCGTGATTGGCGCTGCGTGGGCGAAGCTGATCCCCGTGGCCGCTATGCTGATCGCTGCTGTTGTTCAGTCCAAAAAAGGCGAGCACTTTGTCTGGATGCTGGCGTTCGCCGGAGCCTGCGTGCTGGGGCTTACCGCCGTCGTGCTGCTCCTCGGTTAGAGCGCCTGCTCTTGTCCCTAACCTCAACCCTGACCGTCGAGCTACCTAGCCAAAAGTCTCGGCTGTGGGGTTGAGCCGTATTTTTGACCTTCCAACCGTACCGACCTTGCAAAAGGCGGACTCGGAAGGGGAGCTTCTTTTGAAGAAATCGTAAACTATTTGCGCTTGCTATGCCGGGTACGTTGGTCATATCGCTAGACTTTGAGCTTTTCTGGGGCGTTCGCGATAAGCGCACGATTGAGGGCTACGGCGCCAACATCCGCGGCACCCATCAAGCCATTCCGGCGATGTTGGCGGTGTTCGAGGAATACGGCCTGCGCGCTACTTGGGCAACGGTCGGTTTCCTCTTCTACGCAACCAAAACCGAGCTTTTAGCGCATCTGCCAGCCGAAAAACCGCAGTACGCCGATGCGAACCTCTCGCCCTACCCCGCCCTGCAAGGCATCGGCGACGATGAGTCAGTCGACCCGTACCACTTCGGCCGGGCGTTATTGGAGCAGATTCGCCAGTCGCCGGGGCAGGAAATCGGCACGCACACCTTCTGCCACTATTACGCGCTGGAGCGCGGGCAAACGCCCGAAACCTTCCGCCAAGATCTGCAAGCCGCCATCGAAGCGGGCCGCGCCATTGGGATCGAGATAAAATCCCTCGTCTTCCCCCGCAATCAATACAACGCCGCTTACCTCGATATCTGCCGCGAGCTGGGCCTAACTACCTACCGCGGCAACGAGCAGCACTGGATATACAAGGAACGCTCCGAGGAGCAACAGGCGCTCTGGAAACGCGGGGCGCGCCTCTTAGACGCCTACGTGAACCTGTCGGGGCACCATACTTTTTCGCTCGAATCCGTCGCCGGCGAGCAAGCGCCGTTTAACATTCCGGCCAGTCGGTTCCTGCGTCCGTGGTCGCGCCGCCTCCAGGCAGGGGAAGAGCTGCGGCTACGCCGAATCGAGCAGGCGATGACGCACGCCGCTAAAACCGGCGAAGTCTTCCACCTGTGGTGGCACCCGGAGAACTTCGGCGCCAACCTGCCGCAGAACATCGCCATCCTCACGCGGCTGGCGAAGCACTTCGCGCACCTGCGCACCACGTATCAAATGGAAAGCGCCACCATGGCCACCCTCGCCGACCGGCTACTGCGGCAGCGCCAAGCTGGTAACAAGGCCGTTTCCTCAGCTTCTTCCCTATGAGCCAACCCGCTACCGCATCACCGGGCCGAGTAGTCATCATCGCCGGTCCCGGCGAGCCTACTCACATCGTCTATCACGCCCTGAATCAGGCGATCGGGGTGCATAAAATCATCATCGAAGAGCCGGTGAGCGCAAAGCAGCTGCTGCGGCGCCGCATCGAGAAGATCGGTTTTCCTACCGTAGCCGGTCAGGTGCTCTTCAAGGTGCTGATCGAGAAGGCGCTCAAGCTGCGCGCTGCCGGTCGGTTGCAGCAGATCAAGCACGCTAATCAGCTGAACGACGCGCCGATTCCGGCCTCCGAAGTCATTCACGTCCCATCCATCAACTCGCCTGAGGCAATTGCGCATCTTCAAGCCTTGGCACCCGATGTGGTGGTGGTGCAGGGCACGCGCATCATCTCAAAAAAGGTGCTCCAAAGCGTCCCTTGCCGGTTTATCAACACGCACGCTGGCATAACGCCGCGCTATCGGGGCGTTCACGGCGGCTACTGGGCGTTGGCGACGAACGACCGCGCGCATTGCGGGGTATCAGTCCATTTCGTCGATGCCGGGATCGATACGGGCGGCGTAATCGCCCAAACCCTCATCGACCCGACGCCACAAGACAATTTCGTTACTTACCCGCTCCTTCAGATGGCCGCCGGTTTGCCACTGCTCATCCAAGCCGTGCGCGAGGCGCTGGCCGGAACCGTGCGCGAACAGCCGGTTTCGCAGGAAGGCTCACGCCTCTGGTCGCACCCCACGCTAGGGGAGTACCTCAGCAACTGGCGGCGGAACGGCGTCGGCTAGGCTAAAAAACCCGCGCAATGAAACGAAAGGCGGTAGTAAGCGCCCGTCGCTTCTTCCCACTGCCGCGTAACCTACGCCATGGCTAGCGGTACCCGCTTTACTTTGGAGAGCGAGGCTTGGTAGTTCGAGATGTACAGTGCGGCCAGATAAAACGGCATCATGTGGATGCGGTAGCGCACCAATGTGCCGAAATTGTTCGTGCTGACGCCAACTGCCATCGAGAATACCATGGCGAATACGAAGCAAAAAGTCAGTAGCGGCGTGAACGCGATCAGCCGGAAGGTTTGCGTTATTCCCGTCCGGATCAGCAGCGTGATCGTGAGGTAGATAAACCAAGTGGCTTCCAGCGCCGACAGGAGCATAATCGGGTTATTCACTTCCCACAGATAAGGCCGGAAGAGCGACACATTGATTGCCTGCGGTGCCAGTTTCAGAGTTCCCTGAATAGTGCCATCCAGCTCCCCCAGCTTGTACGCTGAGCCTTCCTGTTGCACGCTGACTTTGTAGATGTAGTCGGCCGTAATCTTCGTGCGCTCCGCGACAGTCTCCAGCGAGTAACGGGCATCGCCTTCCGTCAGCTTACTTACCCCGAATGCGGCGCCTAGCACCCCGCCAACCAGAAAGATCGGCGCAGCAAGTCGGCGAACTACCCGGTTCTTAATTCGGGCACCGTTCTCGATGATGATCCAGAAAATAGCTGGCGGAACGAAGGAGAAGATGATATATGGCTTAGTGGACAGGATAACCCAGCTGGCAATCGGGATGATGATAGCGGCCCTAAACAACTGCTTGCGCTCAATCAGGCCTTCATAAAAAGCGTAAAACAGCCACCCCAACGACCCAATGCAGAGCGAGTCTTTCATCAGACCGCTTCCCCAGAAAAAGACCGAGGGAATGAACAAGATAGCAATCGCCAGCTTACGATGCAGGACTGCGTACATCTTCAAAAATGTTCGGTACATCGCCCAAATGCCACTAAAGCTCACTAGGGCAAACACCATAGCCACTACCGTATAAGCATTGAAAGTGAGCAAGCTTATGATAGCGGCGAATCGAACGACGAAGAATTCCGTCGGCGACTTGTACCACCGGATTCGCTCAGCAATTGTCCAGGTAGACGGATCGTATTGGCCTTGCGAGAAAAGAAGCTTAACCCCAATCGTGGGATTCTTCCAAAATTCCTCGTAAATGATTTTGGATTGATCGTGATAGCTGATCGTATCCCCCCCGTGGTAGTAAAAGGTGTAAACTAACCCCATACATACGGCGCCAATCAGCTTCATCGTCAGTGCAGGCAGATAATAACGCTGGTCGAGCGGGGTGGTAACCTTGGGCCGAAAATACAGGGCGATTATATAAATAATCACCAAGTAAACCGGCGTAAGGAAGATATCTTTTACTTCCATGGTGGGGAACTAGAGGTGCCAGCCATCTGGCCGCTATGGTCGTCGGCAGACGGGGGATTGCTACTCAACGGCGGAATGATTGTTTTTTCTCCCTTTAGCTGCTACAATCAAAAGCCCTGACTTAGCAGAAAAGTCAGGGCTTTCGATTGTAAAGCAAATCGTAAACGGCACGCGAAGGCGGTGTCGGAACATCGACACGCGCACTAGGCGCCTCGGTTACGCGCTTTCAGCATCTTCTTGGCGTTCTTGACATAGTCCTTCGCCTCGCGGTAAGCATCCGATTTCTTCTCGGCTACCGTCAGAACCTCTTCGTAGTAAGAAACTGCTCCTTCCACATCGCCCTGCTGATCCGCAATGTGGGCGAGGTTGATGTTGGCGTACTGATAGTAACCAGAGTCTTCCTCGCCGGTCTCGTGGGCGTAAGCGATGCACTGCTTGTAGTACTCCTTGGCCTTATCGAGCTTCTTGTACTTGTGCTGTTGCAGGAAGCCCAAATAGTACGCCGCGTAACGTCCGCTGATGGCTTCATACCCTTCCTGATGGCGCTTGATCTTCTCCATCATATCGAGGGAGAGACGCTCGGCGGTTTTGAAATCGCCTTCGGCAAACGCTAACCGGGCGTAGAAACGCTGGAAGTAGGCATTGTCCGGGTAGTTGGTAGCGAGGAACTTGGCGATGGGTTTAGCTTCGGCGGGCTTGTTCTCTTCGTTCTGATAAATCTTCATCAGAAAGAATTTTGCTTCCGTACCGGTGTAGAAACCGTTTTCTGCTACGTTCTTGAGCTGCTGTAAACCCAACGCCTTGTTCCCCTTCGGGAAGAAGATCAGCACGGGGCGCAGCAACGGGTAGTTCTCCGAAATCCAGACGGCGTAGTAGTTGAACAGGCCCGACCCGAACATGAACTCGGCGCTCAAGCCGTTTGCCTCTGAGGCCTTCTGCATGTATTCGAGCGAGCGGCGGCTGCTGACGGTGGCTTTGCGCCAATTAGCGCGCTCAGAGTTCAGTCGGGCATCGAACCCGTAAGCGGCCGACAAGAAGAAGGCAGCTTCGTAGTTCTTCTTGTCCTTCTTCCAAAGCTTCTCGCCGTAGTAAATCGACGTATCGACGTAGGCGAAGAAGGTCTTGTCGAACTCCTTGGTCTGAATATTCGTCGGAACGATTTTCCACCACTCGTTCAGCGCCAGCAGAAAGTACGGCATCGGGTGCTCCGGATACCGCCGCCGCAAGGAGCGAAACTGCTTGGCGGCTTTCTCGTACTTGAAGTTATAAACGTTGTCGACGGCGCCACCCAGCTCCAGCTGAATGTCTTTGTCAAGCAGCAGCCAGTTCCGGGTGTCAATGGCGCTCGGCAGCACATCAACATCATTCAGACCAATCTTTAACGAGTCCGGTGGGGGAGGCGGCGTTTGATCAGCCGGCGTAGCTGCCGGTGCCGGAGTAGTAGTCTCCTGTGCCTGTACCGGGCCTGCCAAGAGGTAGAACAGGGCAAACACGGACAACGCAAAACGAGGGCAACGAAGCATAGAGCCGGGTGCGCGGAGTGAGAAGCGAGTGAGCAAGACTGGCGGGAAATCAGCGATAACTGGCCTAAAGTAGCTACAAAACTACCTTCCAGCGATCAATCTGGTCCGCCTGTCTCCGATAAGCGTCTCAACTTCTACAACGATTACCAGAAAAGCCTTGTTATGGATACGAATACTACCACGCTTTTCGGCGAGCAGGGAAGGGGCAATTTCGAGCGATTCTACCTTCCCGACGGCTTCATTGCGCTGAGGAGGGTTATAATTGCTCTGCCGCAGCGCGTTCGTATATATTGTCCTGATGACTCAACCCCCTACTTCTATCACTCCTTCCGCTCAGCTCGACCCAGAGGCGGAGCGCCAGTTGATTCTGCGTCACTACCGCAAGCTGCTCCGCTTGGCGAAGCCAACCCTGCAACCCGGCGATGCGAAAACGATCAAGCGCGCCTTCACGCTCTCGATGGAAGCGCATAAGGAGATGCGCCGGAAATCGGGGGAGCCATACATTCTGCATCCGCTGGCGGTAGCACAGATCGCGGTGGAAGAGATCGGCCTCGGGCCGACGTCTATCGTCGCCGCGCTCCTACATGATGTAGTAGAAGACACGGAGATGGAAGTCGCCGACATCGAGCGCGAGTTCGGCCCGCGCGTGGCGCGAATCGTCGATGGCCTGACGAAGATCAGCGGCACGTTTGAGTACGGCACGAGTCAGCAGGCGGAGAACTTCCGCAAGATGCTGCTCACGCTCAACGACGACGTGCGGGTGATTCTGATCAAAATTGCCGACCGGCTGCACAACATGCGGACGCTCGAGTCGATGCCGCGCGATAAGCAGCTCAAGATCGCCGCCGAAACGATTTACCTGTACGCGCCGCTCGCGCACCGGCTCGGGCTGTACTCGATCAAGAGCGAGCTCGAAGACCTGCACCTCAAAATCACGGATCCGGAAACGTATCACTCGATTTTTAACCGCATCCGCCAGTCGCAGGTGACGCGCAACAAGCTCATCCGCGACTTCGTGACGCCTATCGAGGATGAGCTGCGCCGCCAAGGGTTCGGGTTCGAGGTGAAGGGGCGCCCGAAATCGGTGAGCAGCGTGCTCAAAAAGATGCGCAAGCAGAACATCCCGTTCGATGAGGTGTACGACCTGTTCGCGATACGGATCATTCTCGACGTCGCGCCCGAGGAGGAGAAGATTACGTGCTGGCAGGTCTATTCTATCGTCACCGATTTCTACCAGCCCAACCCCGACCGCCTGCGCGATTGGGTTTCCGTGCCGAAAGCCAACGGCTACGAATCGCTCCATACCACGGTGATGAGCTCCGTCGGGCAGTGGGTGGAAGTCCAGATCCGTTCGCGCCGGATGGACGATATCGCCGAGAAAGGCTACGCCGCGCACTGGAAGTACAAGGACTCCGGTCAGCCCGCCCCCGACACCGGCCTGGAGCAATGGCTGGCTACCGTGCGCGAGGTGCTGGAGAACAACGATGCGTCGGCTCTGGACTTCGTCAGCGAGTTTCGGCGTAACTTCTTCGCGGAAGAAGTTTTCGTCTTTACCCCGAAGGGCAAGCTCATCGTGCTGCCGGGTAATTCGTCGGTCATCGATTTTGCCTTCGAGATTCACTCGCAAATCGGCTTGCAATGCATCGGCGCGAAGGTGAATCAGAAGCTGGTGCCGCTGAGCTATCAGGTCAAAAACGGCGATCAGATCGAAATCATCACTTCCAAAGCGCAAAAGCCGCAGGAAGATTGGCTCAAGTTTATCGTCACGGCAAAAGCCCGCTCCAAAGTCCGCGATTTTCTGCGCGATGAGCGTCGCGCCAAAACCGACGACGGTCGTCATCTCGTGGAAGCGCAGCTCGGTAAGCTCGGCATCGAGCCGAATCGGTCTAATCTCGGGCGCTTGCTCACGTATTTCCACGTCTTCAATCTGCCGGAGTTTTACTATCGAATCGCGATTGGTCAGATCGAGAGCGCCGATATCACCCGCGACTTGTTCGACCCGACCCGGCCGCTCCCCAAAACGCCCCTCCTGATCCAGCCGAATACGTTCGATCAGCAAGTGCAGCAGCTGCGCGGTGTCCCGACAGATGAGCTGGTCGTTTCCGAAAACACGCCTTTGCGCTACAGCTTGGCCACATGCTGTAATCCGATCCCCGGCGACGATGTTTTCGGGTTCGAATCGCCATCCGATGGCATCGTCATCCACCGAACCACTTGCCCGAAAGCCACCGAGATGCTCGCCTCGCACGGCAGCCGCATCGTCAAAACCAAGTGGACCGATCAGCAGGAGCTGGCGTTTCTGGCCGGTATCCGCATCCAGGGCGGCGACCGCGTCGGGTTGGTGAACGACGTAACCCGCGTCATCTCCACTGCCCTGAAAGTCAATATGCGGTCAATCACTGTCGATTCTAACGACGGCCTCTTCGAGGGCAAAATCGTGGTCTACGTGAACGATACGGCCCACTTGGATCGCCTCATTCAGCGCCTTCAGCGGGTCGAAGGCGTGCTCTTAGTCGAGCGATTTGAATCCTGAGGCCGTTTCAGCGGTTAAGTTTGTCCAGCGAAACCGCATTCTCTGGCTGTTGTATTCGCGTAAACCCGCCCAATGTCCTTAACCGCCGCCGAGCAACGTTTCGCTGAAGTCCGCAAGATCTTCACCGCGTATCTCGAACGTAAGAACCTGCGCAAAACTCCGGAGCGCTTCGCGATTCTGGAAGAAATCTATTCCCTGAGCGGTCACTTCGATGTAGAGTCTCTCTACCTCGGGATGAAGCAGAAGAACTTTCAGATCAGCCGCGCCACCGTCTATAACACGCTCGATCTCCTCGTGGAGACCGATCTGGTTGGGCGTCGGCAGTTTGGCCGCAACCTCGCGCACTACGAGAAAACGTACGGCTACCGCCAACACGATCACGTCATCTGCACGGAATGCCATAAAGTCGTCGAGTTTTGCGATCCCCGCATCCACGTCATTCAAACGATGGTAGGGGAGCTGCTCAACTTCTCGATTCAGCACCACTCGCTCAATCTCTACGGGATTTGCGGCGATTGCCAAGCCAAGCGCGACGCCGGTTTGCTCCCCGCCGCGCCCCCTGACGCGGTACCGACCGCCAATGTGCCCGATTTGGTTTTACCCGGTCATCTTCCCGCCGCCCGTTCCTGATGCCTTTCTCCTTTGATAGTCGCGTTCAGGAAGGCATCCTGCACATCGCCCTCACCGGCGATCTGCTCGGCGACGCCGATTCGTCCGCCGTCTTACGGCTCGCCGAATCGCACATCAGCACTGGTACGCTCATGTGCGCCGTCGATCTGAGCGCCGTTCGCTTCCTCAATTCCAGCGGCCTGAGCGTTCTTATAGGTTTACTGACCCGTTTCCGTAACGCCGGTGGCGAGCTGCTCCTCGTCAGCCCCTCGCCGGAATTGCGAAAGCTCCTCGTCATCACACGCCTCGAAGCGATCTTTTCCGTTGCCGAAAGCCCCTCTGCTGCCGAACAGCAGCTCCGCACCCTGACCGCCTAACAACCGTTCCTCCTCCTCACGCGCCACCCGGCGCCCGCTCCCGCTCCTCCGACCATGGTAGACGTATTAGTAGGCCTCCAATGGGGCGATGAAGGCAAAGGCAAGATCGTCGACGTTCTCGCGCCTCGCTATGATATCGTCGCCCGCTTCCAGGGCGGGCCTAACGCGGGCCACACGCTGGAGTTCAACGGCCACAAGCACGTCCTTCATCAGATTCCCTCCGGCATCTTCCGCGAAGACGTACTTAATGTCATCGGCAACGGCGTCGTGCTTGATCCGGTCGTTCTGCGGCAGGAGCTGGATAAGCTGGCGGCCATCGGCGTCGATGGTACCCGCAACCTGATCATCTCCAAGCGCGCGCAGCTGATCCTGCCCTCGCACAAGCTCGTCGATAAAGCTTCCGAGGAACGCTTAGGCGAAGACAAGATCGGCTCTACCTTAAAAGGCATCGGCCCCACGTATCAGGATAAAACCGGCCGCGTCGGTCTCCGCGTCGGCGACATCCTTCTGCCCGATTTCGATCACCGCTACCGCGAAACCGTCGACCGTCATCGCAGCATCATCGCTTTCCACGGCGCCACCATTGACGAAGAGCAGCTCACGCAGTTAGAAAGCGCCTTCTTCATCGCCATCGAACAGCTCCGGCAGCTCCGCCTCGCCGATACCGAGTTCCTCCTCAACGACGCCATCACCGACGGCAAGCGCATTCTCGCGGAAGGCGCCCAAGGCTCGCTCCTCGATGTCGATTTCGGCACCTATCCGTTCGTTACCTCCAGCACAACCTTAGCCGCCGGTGCCTGTACCGGCCTCGGCATCCCCCCGCGCCGCATCGGCGAAGTAATCGGTGTCTTCAAAGCCTATTGCACCCGCGTCGGCAGCGGCCCCTTTCCAACCGAGCTACACGACGCCACCGGCGAGCGCCTACGTCAACAGGGCCGCGAGTTCGGGTCTACCACCGGCCGCCCACGTCGCTGCGGCTGGCTTGACTTACCGCTTTTGAAGTACGCCGCGATGCTCAATGGCGTCACAGAGCTATGCATGATGAAGGCCGACGTCCTCGATGACTTCGCCGAAGTACCCATCTGCACCGCTCACCCGCTCGACTCCAGCGCCCCGCTCACCTACCAAACGCTCCCCGGTTGGCAGCAAATCACCCGCGAAGCCCACAGTTACTCCAACCTTCCGGAACCATTGCGTCACTACGTAGAGTTTATTCAAACGGCTACTCACCTGCCGATCAGCATAGTTAGCGTCGGTCCTGACCGCAGCAGTACGCTTTTCACGAAATAAAGTTTGCAAAAGGCTTGCGGGACGTTCAATCGGCGTCCTACCTTTGCAGCCCGTTAAGGAATCGCCGACACGGATAGCGCCACACAAAGGCACTTTTTGCTGAAAAAAAGCAAGAAAAAAAAGTTGCAGAGTCAACAACGCAAGTTGTACCTTTGCACCCCGAAACAACGAAGCCAATCGGGCTTCACACCTGCGCCAGTCGCAGCGAAAAAAAGATTAAATTTTTTTCGAAAAGCTTGTGAGTAACGAAAGTCATCGTACCTTTGCACTCCCAAATCAAAAGAAGCACACGCCGCAAGGCTAAACGCTTCGAAAAGCCCACTCAAACGGAGTAGGCACATTCGCCCAACCAGCCGAAAGGCAGTCAGGTGAAACGTTCTTTGAACAGCTGGAATGAGAATTTGTAGACCTATAAAAGTCACGATCGGCAACTGAATCGTTAACTCGATTAAGTGTAAAGATCGTGATCGGTAAGACAATCGCAGATTAAATACGAGCGGATTAACTGCTCCTGTAAGCAAACACATCGACCTGCCTAACGGCAGGTCAAAAATTTCTTACAATGGAGAGTTTGATCCTGGCTCAGGATGAACGCTAGCGGCAGGCCTAATACATGCAAGTCGAAGGGGCAGCAATGTCACTGGCGCACGGGTGCGTAACACGTTTGGAATCTGCCTCATATTGGGGGATAGCCCG
>JANNMJ010000254.1:0-15494 GCA_031397815.1 Hymenobacteraceae bacterium | reverse complement strand
AGCCGGCTCTGTCCCAGAGACGGTGTTGATTCGCTCTACCGCACCGGCTCTGGGACAGAGCCGGCTACAGGGGAGCCGGCCACAAAGCACGCCCACGCGCTAATCTCTAATGGCGGCGCGCACGCGCAGCAGCCGCTCCAGCATCGCTTCCATACGGTCGAGGGAGAGCATGTTGGCGCCGTCGGAGAGGGCGGTGGCGGGAGTGGGGTGCGTTTCGATGAACAGGCCATCGGCGCCCACCGCAATGGCGGCTTTGGCGATGGTTTCGATGAGCGCTGGCTGACCGCCCGTGACGCCCGACGCCTGATTCGGCTGTTGCAGCGAGTGCGTGCAGTCCATTATCACCGGCACGCCGTGGCGCTGCATCGCGGGTAGGTTCCGGTAATCGACCACCAAATCGGTGTAGCCGAACGAGTTGCCGCGCTCGGTGAGCATCACGTTGTCGTTGCCCGATTGGCGCACTTTATCCACCGCCCACCCCATCGATTCCCCCGACAGGAACTGGCCTTTCTTGATGTTTACCACTTTGCCCGTCTGAGCCGCCGCTACCAGCAGCTCGGTTTGGCGGCAGAGGAAGGCGGGAATTTGCAGCACATCCACGTATTGCGCCGCTAGCGCGGCCTCGTGGGTTTCGTGGATATCGGTGACGGTCGGGACGTCCTGCGCGCGCCCCACGGCGGCCAGAATCTCCAGCGCCTTCTCGTCGCCGATACCGGTGAAGGAATCGAGGCGCGAGCGGTTCGCTTTACGGTACGACCCCTTGAAAATCAGCGGAATCTGCAAGCGGTCGCACATTTCGCGCAGATACCCGGCGATATCGTGCGCCATTTGTTCGCCTTCCACCACGCAGGGGCCGGCCATCAGCAGAAAATTACCGGCTTCGAGGTGCCGTAGACGAGGAATCGAAATCATAACTTCTTCGGAGTGAAGGGGAAAGCGGGTTCTATGACCCATTAGGCTAACTTTGACGGCGCAGGCACCGTAAGGGAATGCGTTACCGGATACAGTGCGGGCCTATTTTTGCGGACCGCCCGTCCAATCCGGCGAACGGCTTTCGTGCCGCAAAATTCACCTTTAACTTTCGCTTTCGAGCCCGTTAGAACCAATGGCTGATACCCCGAACGAGGAACGCTCTTCCAATAACCGCACCCTGCTCGTGGTAGGGCTGATTCTGGTCCTGCTGAGTATCAACGGCATCCTGCTGTATATGCAGCGTAAGGCGAAGAATGAGGTCGCGCAAAAGGAACAGGAAGTTCAGAACAAGAACGCCGAGCTGGAAGACCAAATCAAGAAATTCATGACCCTCAAGTCGGATTTCGAGCGTCAGAGCCAGGAGCTTCAACAGATGGGCATGACGAACGACTCGCTCGAAGCCCGCATCGCGGCCGTCAACGCCGACTTGTTGCAGCTGCGCGCCTTCCGCGCATCGTCGTTCTCGGTGGCCGACCAGAAGAAGTTTCGCTCGCGGGCGGCTTCGCTGGAAACCATCATCCGCCGGAAAGACGAAGAAATCACGAAGCTGAAGGCCGATAACCAGCAGCTTTTCGGCGAGAACACCGAGCTGAAGACGAAGCAGAACGAGATGACCGACTCGCTGACGTCGCTTAAATCAACTAAGCAGGCGCTCGCTCAGAAAGTGACGATTGCGCAACGTCTCCAGACGTCGATGATGAAAGTGAACATCATCACCACCAAAGGCAAGGAAAAAGCCGATGACGACGCCGAGTACAAAGCCAAGCGCGTCGAGAAAATCAAGATTACCTACGCCCTCTCGCGCAACGATGTGGCCGACCAAGGCACCAAAACGGTGTACATGCGGATGATTGAGCCTGATGGCTCGACCCTCGCACAAGGCGGCGGCACGATGACTGTAGAAGGTCAGGAGCAGCCGTACACGTCGTCGCAGGAAATCCTGTTTACGAATTCTAACACGCCGTACACGTTCGTTTTCTCGAAAGGCGCCGCTTACAAAGAAGGCAAGCATATGGTGGAGCTGTATTGCAACGGCTTCCAGATTGGTTCGGCGAGCTTTACCCTCAAATAGATCGCTGATTCAGCGGATTTTTTGATTTCGCTGATTTTTTGATTGATTCGGTTTGAGTAGAAATAGAACGGCCCGCCCCCGATCATTCGGGGGCGGGCCGTTTTTGTTTTTCAGAAGAGAGCTTCAATGATTCGGCAGCGGAGGCCGACGGGTGTCCTGAATGCTCACTATCTGGACGGCGCGAATTGTGTCGGCCTCAGTAATCGTCCTATAAAACAGAGCGTAATAGGGCGGGATTATGCACCGACGAAGCTCCTTGAGATGACTACTCGCTAATCCCATTTGCGGAAACTGAGCGACTTGTTCGACTAAATCGGCTACCCGTTCTAAAAAAGCCAACCGGGCTGTGGAGGTCGATAGAAATCGACTTAACGTCACGAGGTCTTCTTGGGCTTGCTGCGTTATTTCTACCGATACCGGCGCTTTCATGGAGCATCAGCCGAACCCTGCGAAGGCTCATCATCGGTAGAAAATCGGCCATTCAGCTCAGCCAGAACGTTGGCCCACGGCTTCGTATGTCCGGCTTGGGCTTGTTGCGTACCGCGCTCGATAGCGGCCAACTGCTCAGGGGTGAGGCTGTCGGCGAAATCGGGTTCGGTGGTTTCGTCTGCTGGGGCGTGTTCGAGCAAACGCACGACGGCTTCGATTACCCGCGTGTCAGCCTCTTGCTCCAGAAGGCTAAAAGCGCGTTTTTTTAGGTCCAGAACGGTCATATTCACTCGGTTTCGGCTTTAGGTGCAAAGCGGGGAATCGGTTGAATCAGTTCCTTACCCCATCACCGGCCCCACGGGCGTGGGCGAGAGATCAGGCTTGCTGCGGAGCGAGATGCGGAGGAAATCGCTGACGAGCTTGTTCACGTCGTCGATGTTTTCGGCGAGGACGGTGATGTGGTCGCCGGGTTGGGCTTCTTCGAGGGCTTGCGCTACGGCTACCACTTCTTCGGCTACTTCCTTGATCACGATTCCGGGGTTCGTCTCGTGGAGGCCGCGCCGGAGGAGGGCGGTGATTTCACTCGCCGATTTGCCGCGTAGGTCGCTCTCCTGTTTCAGCGTCACGACGTCGAACAGCTCCCCGGCGGTGCGGCCGAGGGCAATCGTGTCTTCGTCGCGGCGGTCGCCGAGGCCGGCTACGAGGCCGACTTTGCGCTTCGCGGGCGTGGCTTTCAGGTACTCGCCGTAACGGGTCAGACCGGCGGTGTTGTGCGCGTAATCCACCACAACTTCGAAATCCGGGAAGCGGAACACGTTCATCCGGCCCGGCGTGGTGGCCGCGTCGGGTACGAACGTGCGGAGCGCCCGCCGGATATCATCAATCGGGAAACGCTGAATGTAGCCCGCCAGCGTGGCCGCCAACACGTTCTCAATGTTGAAGCGCGCCCGCCCGCCGAGGGTCACGGGAATATCCGCCGCCCGGTCGACGCGCAGCTTGTACGAGTTGCGGTAGATGCTGATGTAACCGTCTTCGTAGACCGCGCCGAGGCCGCCCGCCGCGACGTGCTCCAGCACGCGCGGGTTCTTTTCGTCGAGGCTGAAGAGCGCGACGTGACATTCGAGCGGCTGCTCGCGGTTCGTCGCCATCCCGAAAACGAGGTCGTCGTCGGCGTTCAGAATCGCGTAGCCGCCGGGGCGTACGGTGCGCGGCAGCACGCCCTTTACGGCTGCCATTTCTTCCACGGTGTGGATGCCGCGCAGACCGAGGTGGTCGGCCGCGACGTTCGTCACGATAGCCACATCGCACTGCCCGAAACCGAGGCCAGCGCGGAGCATCCCGCCACGCGCGGTTTCCAGCACAGCGAAATTGACGGTCGGGTCGCGCAGCACAAACTCGGCGCTCTGCGAGCCGGTCGTGTCGCCTTTCTCCAGCATCTGCCCTTGAATGTAGATGCCGTCGGTGGTCGTGTAGCCCACTTTATGGCCCATCGTGGTGGCCATATGCGCGATGAGACGCGTGGTGGTGGTCTTGCCGTTCGTGCCGGTCACGGCGACAATCGGAATTCGGAATTTGGCGTCCGGCGGGAACAGCATATCAACGACCGGCGCCGCCACGTTGCGCGGCAGGCCTTCGGTCGGGGCCAAGTGCATCCGGAAGCCCGGCGCGGCGTTGACTTCCAGCACGGCGCCGCGCGTTTCGGGGAGCGGAATCGAGATGTCGGTCGTCATTACATCGATACCGCACACGTCGAGGCCGATGATGCCCGCCACGCGCTCCGCGAGAAGCTGATTGTAGGGGTGAACCTGGTCGGTGACGTCAGTGGCGGTGCCGCCGGTGCTGATGTTAGCGGTGCTTTTCAGGTACAGCACCTCATCGGCGGGCAATACGGATTCGACGGTCAGGCTTTTCTGCTTCAGGATAGCCCGCGAGTTGCGGTCGATGCTGATGCGGGTCAGCTCTTTGGCGTGCCCGACGCCCCGGCGCGGGTCTTTGTTGATTTCATCGATGAGCTGCTTGATGGTCGATTTTCCATCGCCCACCACGGCGGCCGGGGTGCGCTTGGCAGCCGCAATCAGCTTCCCGTCGATGACAAGCATCCGGAAATCGAACCCCTGAATAAACTGCTCCACGATGACCTTCTCGGAGTACACCTGCGCCGCTTTCAGGCCCGCGAGCGCCTCTTTCCACGTCGTCACGCCGATGCTGGCGCCTTTGCCGTGGTTGCCATCCAAAGGCTTGAGCACGAGCGGGTAGCCCAACTCTTCCACGGCATCTTTCAGCCCTTCGGCACTCCGCACGAGCGCGCCTTTTGGCACGGGCACACCGTTGTCATCGAGGACTTTTTTCGTCAGGTCTTTATCGCCCGCCATCTCTACGCCGGGGTTGCCGGTGCGCCCCGTAATCGTGGCCGAAATGCGCTGCTGATGCACGCCGTACCCAAATTGCACCATCCCGGAGTGCGGCAGCCGCAGGTACGGAATCCCGCGCGACGCCGCTTCCGTGACGATGCTCCACGTACTCGGACCGAAGAACTCGTCTTCGCGAATCTCGTGCAGCTCCGCCAGATGGGTTTTTAGGTCGAACTGCTTGTCTTTCCCCGAAATCAGGGCTTCGGTGGCTTCCACGGCGGCGCGCAGGGCGTAGCGCCCGGCATCGGCTTCTTGGTAGGCAAACACCACGTAATCAGTGTCTTCTTCGTAGGGCACCGGGTAAGCGCGGCCCCAGTTGACGGGCATTCCGGCCATGCATTGTAGCTCCAGCGCGGCCTGCATCACTACTTGGCACATCGGCACGCCCTCGCGCACGCGGTCGAGGAACATGCCGGGGTCGTCCTGCGTGGGCCGGGCGCGCGCAAATTCCGGGAACATCCGCAGAAAGCGTCGCTCGAAACCGGGCAGGTCGGTGGTTTTAGTGGTGGCGTGGTCGTGCAGCGCCAGCTTGGCAACAATCAGCTTGTGGTGGCGGACCGACCAGAAGTTCGGCCCGCGCATCGTGCGTAGTTCGGTAACGCGCATAAGCGACAAATACGGAGGAAAGGGAGGGGTTTCGGTAAGGCGAATGTAGCCAGCAGCGGCCATGCAAGCATCACGTATTCTCGAACAGATGTGACGGTGATGTGAGAATGATGTGGGAGGGCTGTGAGAACGATGTAAAATGAGTGCGGAATGACCTTCCGCGCCCGTTACGGGCGTTATTCGGATGCGGTTAATCGATATTACGGGCCACGAAAAAGCCCGGCCCCGCTAACCGGGACCGGGCTTCTGGTAACTGAGCTATTTTGGGGTTGATGCGGACGCTGTTTCGCACTCCGCTCAAACCACTTGTGCCACTCAAGCCGCGCCAATATGCCGCAGCAGCGATCGCAGCATCGGTAGCCCGTCGGTGTTACCGAGGTCGAGGTCGGCGGCGCGCTCGGGGTGGGGCATCAGGCCGAATACGGTGCGCTGGGCGTTGCACACGCCCGCAATACCTTGACGCGAGCCGTTGAAATTGGCCGTATCATCTGCCTCGCCCGTTGCGGAGCAATAGCGGAAGAGAATCTGGTCGTTGTCGGTGAGGCGGGCGAGGGTGTCGTCGTCGGCGTAGTAGCGGCCTTCGCCGTGTGCGACCGGTACCTGATAAGCGCGGGCGGGGTCGAGGTCGGCCGTTAGGGCGGCGGTGCGACTGACCGGCCGGAGCCACGTATTCTGACAAACGAAGTGGCGCTCTTGGTTACGCAGCAGCGCCCCCGGCACCAAATGCGATTCCGTCAGCACTTGAAACCCGTTGCAGATGCCGAGCAGGTAACCGCCGCGCTCGACGTGCCGCCCGACTTCCTGCATAATCGGCGAGAACCGCGCGATGGCGCCGCTCCGCAGGTAATCGCCGTAGGAGAAACCGCCCGGCAGCACCACCAGCTCGCAACCGCGCAGGTCGTGGTCTTTGTGCCAGAGGACTTCCACCGTCTGCCCGAGCGGGCCACGGAGCGTGTCAATAATATCCTGATCGCAGTTGGAACCTGGGAAAACGACGACGCCGACCTTCATACCAAAATGGGCTGGATTGACTGGAATGACAAGCTCACCACCAACCGCGCCCCGTGTGGCGCCCGGCTCAGTGGGAACGGCCACGAAGGTACGGGCGAAAAAAAACCGGGGGAACCGCACCGCGTGCGATTCCCCCGGAAAAACGGTCTGATTTGAGCTGATTCAAGGCGATTCGGCTAGTTTCAGGCTGAATCAGATCAAATCAGACCGAAGCGTCAGCCTATTTGCAGTATTTCTTCAAGGCCTTCGTGCCCAGCTCGCTGCCCTTTTCGGAGGCTAGCTTGAAATCGGGGCAGGCGTTCTCCTTCAGCATATCCATCTCGCTGAAGGAGTGGCCGCGCCAGTAGTAGGCATCGGCGTAATCGGGCTTCAGCTCCAGCACTTTGTTAAAGTCGGCCACAGCTTCTTTATCCTTGTCTTGCTCCTGCTTGGCCCGGCCGCGCCAGAAATAAGCTTCCGGCTCGGTCGGCAGGCCTTTGACGGCTTTGTTCAAGTCGCCCATTGCTTCAGGGTACATCTTGCGCATCACCTTGGCTCTGCCGCGCAGCAAGAGCGCCTGCATGTTGTTGGGTTGCAGCTTGATGGCTTTGTCGAAGTACACCATCGCTTCTTTCTCGTTACCCGATTCGAGCTGCGTCTTCCCAATCTCGTACGCATCGTTCGAGGCTTTGGCGTTCTTCGCGAACTTGTCGCCAGCCGGGGTGCTTGGCTTGTCGCGCGGCTTGCCGTCGGACGAGCGCGCATCGGTCGCGATTTTCGGGTCGAAATCTTTCGGCAGTGCCGGCGCCGTCGACGGCTCTACTGCTGCATCGGCGGCGGGCTTGCCGTCGGCGGTCAGCTTGGCGTCAGTGGCTTTGGTTTCGGTGGTAGCGGGTTTGGCTGCCGGCTTTTTCTTGGGCAGCGCCTGCGCACACACGGTGCCGGTCAGAGCAAGGCTGAGCAGCAGGGATAGAAGGGGTTTCTTCATGATCGAAAAAGAAAGCGGAAAAGTGCAACGAAAATGACCGCTTGTAAACGGTCGGCTGATGGAGGTTTGCAAAGTTAGTACCAGATTTGCCCTATCTACCGTACAGGGCAATGTTCCACAGTCTCTGTTTGATTTTTTAAGCACTTATGATACTTTCCATGACCGGGTACGGCAGTACCCAACGCGAAATCGACGGGTCGCTCGTGTCGGTAGAGTGCAAATCGCTCAACTCGCGCGGGTTGGAGCTTACGACGCGGTTGCCGCGCTCGATGGCCGACCGCGACCTCGAATTACGCACCCTCCTCACGCGGCGCCTCCAGCGCGGCAAGCTCAGCCTGACCATTGAGCTGGCGCCCGTGGCCGGAGCCGCCGCCGAAGTTCCCACCGTCCGCCTGCTCGACGCCGAGCGCCTGCGGGCCGCCTACCAAGAGCTGACCGCCGCCGCCGCCGAGCTGGGCGCGCCGCTGCCCGATCCGCTCGCGCTCGCGCTACTGCTGCCGGGCGTGGTGCGCCGCGCCGGGGCCGATGCACCCGAGCCCGAATCCGCCGCCGCGCAGGCTGAGGCCACCGCGCTCCTCTGGGAAATCACCGTTTTGCCGCTCATCAGCGATGCCGTCGGGCGCCTCGAAGAGCACCGGCGCGCGGAAGGCGCCACGCTGGCGGCGGAGCTGCGCGGCTACGGCGCCCGCATCCGGCAGCTCCTGACGGAAGTCGCCACGTATGACCCGCAACGGGTGGCGCACGTTCGTCAACGGCTCCAAAACCTGCTCAGCGAGCTAAGTCAGCCGGAAATTCTTGACCAAGGGCGGCTGGAGCAGGAGCTGCTTTTTTACATCGAGAAGCTCGACATCGAAGAGGAAAAAGTTCGTCTCCTGAGTCACCTCGATTATTACGAGCAGCTCCTCGACGACCCAGAGCCAGCCGGGAAGAAGCTCGGCTTTCTGGCGCAGGAGATTGGCCGCGAAATCAACACCATCGGCTCAAAAGCCAACGACGCGACGGTGCAGCATTTGGTGGTGTCGATGAAAGAGGAGCTGGAGAAGATTAAAGAGCAGGTGAATAACGTGCTTTAGGGGGTTGGGCTACCTATTCGTAAGGAATAGCAGATGAATTTGTCATTGCGAGCGGAGCGAAGCAATCCTCGTTTGCTGGGCAACGCGGCTAAGCAAATGCGCTGAGCAAACGCGCCCATCCTACGAGGATTGCTTTGCCGCACTTCGCTCGCAACCGCAAAGCCTCCTCGCAATGACAAAATGCGGATTGATTACGTGACCTGACGATAAATCTCCATCAACTGCCGCCCAACGGCTTCCAAGCTGTAACGGGCTTCGGCGCGGGCGCTTAGCGCGGTGGGGGAGAGCAGCGCGGCCCGGCCTTCCGGTGACAGGATGCGCTGGAGCGCGGCCAGCAGCGCCGCCTCATCGGCGGGCGCGACGAGGTAGCCAGTTTGGCCTTCTTCCACCAGCTCCGGCACGCCGCCGACGGCGGTGGCTACTACTGGCAGGCCGCTCGCGAGGGCTTCAATCAAAACGCACGGCAGGTTCTCGAAATGGCTGAACAGCACGAACGCGGTAGCGCGCTGCATCTGCGCGGCGACGGCCGGGCGGTCGAGCTTCCCCGTGAATTGCACCGCGCCGGAGGCCGTGAGCCCCAGCTCGGCGGCGAGGGCGTGAAGCTGTGCTTCGGCCGGGCCGTAACCGGCCATCACCAGCCGAACACTTGGTTGGGAGGCGTGGAGGCGGGCGAAAGTGCGCAGCAGCCCGCTGGCATTCTTGGCGGCTTCGTTGAAAACGGCGACGTGCAGGAGGGTCGGGGCGGCGGGCGTAACAGGAGTAGTGGCGGGGTGATAGAGGGCCGTATCTACCACATTCGGCACTACTTCGTATCGGTGGTTTTGCAGGCCGAGGGCTTGCATGGCGCGTGCCATATCGTGGCTGACGGGCAGCACGGCGGCGGCGCCCCGCGTCACCCAGCCCGACAGCGCCCGGCGCAGCCACCCGACGCGGTACGCGTTCTCGGGGCGGTAGAGCGTCCAGTGTTCCGTAACGAGGTAGGGCACGCCCGTGAGCCAGCGGTAAGCGCGTGCCCAAAGCCCCGTGCGCAGCATTACGTGGACGTGCACCAGTGTTGGGCGGGCGCCCATCCGCTGGCGGGCGAGGCGGTAAGCGCGGGTCAATCCCCAGAAATACAGCACCAGCTTGAGGCCCCGGTCGAGGGTGGCCCAGCCGGTCAGGCGCTGGCGGTAAAACGCGCGCACCACCAGAAAACCGTGCTCCTCAGCTTCCGCTACGCGGAGAAGGGGCGCGGCTGGCGCGGGGTCATAGGTAGCGAATACCACAGCCAGCCGCCCGCCCACCGCCGCCAACGCCCGCGCGTGCTCCTCGACGAAGTTGCCGTCTTGGTCGTCGTTGGGGTTGGGGTACCATTTGGGCACCCAAAGCGTGTAGGGCAAGGCGGGGCGGAAGTGGGGTTAAGCGATAATGCCGCCGCTGATAGGGCAAGCGGGGCGCCCGCAAAGGTCGGCAGCGGGGCGCAGCAACCGGCTCTGTATCAGTTTTACATAAAGTCATAACTCTCGCATCAACCGACATCTTCCACATCAACCTACATCTTCCACATCAATCCACGTCCTTCACATCTTCCACCTTAACCCACATCTTTCACATCAACTCACATCCTTCGCATCTTTCACATCCCCACATCTCCCCTAAAAAGAAACCCCGCCACAGCCGAAGCTATGACGGGGTTTCAGAGATTGGTAGGGCCGACGGGAGACTAAGCCGCCAACACACCACCGTCCGGCGTGCCATTCATTCTTTCACCCACTAGCGGCACGTCGGAGATCAGACCGGAAGGGGAGGGAGGAGGGCACCCTTCCGGTGAACCCTAGTAAGCCGTGGCTTGTGGGTTGAAGTTGGTCCAGCCGGTGGTCCAGTCGGTGGTGCCGAAAGCGCCGCGGTACGAAGTCGAGACGAAGCCGGAAGGCAGCGTAGCAGCTTGCGAAGCGTCGAGGAGCGGCGAGCCGGGAGCGGGCAGCAGGTTCGGGGCGGTCAGGGTGAACGCGGCGGGGCTGATGCCAGCAGCGGCGATATCAGCGGCGATCAGGTTCTTGTTCGCGGGGGTGTTGAAGACGGTCGCGAAGTCGTAGGTCGAGGCGGGCACGGGTGGCGTGGCGGTGGAGCTGCCGCCGTAGAGAGCCAATGCCTTGCCTGCTGGCGAAGCGGCGATCACGATGCCTTGCAGCTTCATCGCGCCGCTGGTCAGGGCGCCTTCGCTCAGGCTGGAGGTGGTGGAAGCATCATCGAGCAGGATGCCGGTTGGCCAAGAGACTAGTACCGTATTGAGCAGGCTCTGGGCGGTGTTGCGGCGCAGGTGGGCGCCGCGGCCGAAGTCCGGGTTGAAGGTACCGGTTGTTGGTACCGGGCCGGGGCCGAGGAGCGTGACGTTGGCGAACTGGGCTGCCGTGCGCGGGGTGGCGGTGGTGCCGCCGGAGTTGTTGTCCGACTCAAAACCGTTCGAGCGCGAGGCGTCGGCGCGGTCGGGCTGAGCGATGCCTAGGCAGAACTGCACTTTGCCGGAGAAGCCGTTGTCGGTGTCGAACATATCGTCCGTGGTGCGGTGCGCCACCAGATAGCTGGCGTTCACGGAGCCGCCGAACCACTCGAACGAGTCGTCGCCGCAGTCGGTGACCTGAATGTGGTCGAGGGTGGTGCCCGAGCCGACACCGCCGAGCGTGAGGCCGTTGATCTCGTTGTCGGTCTGGAACGCCACACCGGCGTACTCGATCCGCACGTACTTCATGACGCCCGAGTTGTCGGCGTCGTTCGGCGAGGAGCCGCCGCCGTAGTTCGCGTCTGGGCCACCTTCGATGCGGCCTTCACCGCCCGGCAGGTTCACGGCGGCGCGACCGCAGATGATGATGCCGCCCCAATCGCCGGGTGCCCGCGAGCCGGGCGCTTTGTCCGACGTGAAGACGATAGGCGATGCCGCCGTACCGGCCGCGTTGATTTTGCCGCCGCGCTGGATGATGAGCGACGCTTTGCTCACTTTGTCGCCTTTGATGATGGTGCCCGGCTCAATCGTGAGCGTCGCGCCGTCGCGGACGTACACGAAGCCTTTCAAGAAGTATTTCTTGCCGGCTGAGAACGTGACGCTCTGCGTCGTGGAGCCGGTGATGGTGGTCATGCCGTTCTCCTCAACCATCGAGAGGTTCTCGACTGGCGTGGTGTCGTCGTCATCGTCGTCGTCTTTACAGGCGCTGAACGAGAGGCTCAAACCTGCAAGCAGGAGCAGAGTCCGGAAGGAAAATTTCATCGGTGGGAAAAAATTGAAAGGAGGATTTGTACTTGGCCTAGAAGGAGGAAAACACGGCGCCACTGCTGCGCTTCACTTAGAAGCTGGAGCTAGAAGCGGTACGTCAGGCCGACAGTCGAATATTGGCCGCGACGGTAGCTGAAGATGGTTTCGTCGAGGGCGGTGATGGAGCCGTCGGTGTTGGAATCTTGGATGAACCGGACTTTCTGATTCAGGATGTCCTGCACGCCGATTTTCGCTTCGAAATGAGTGCCGATGCGCTTGCTCACGATGAAGTCGACGACGTTGCGCGGCATCTCGTAAATCGTGGGGTCCTGGTCGCGCACGCCGACCACGAAAATCCGTTTCCCGAGCACGTTGTAGAGCAGGTTCGCCGACCAGCCGTGCTCGTCGTCCTGATAAAAAATGCCCGTGTTGACGATGTACGGTGACTGCCCCTGCATCAAGCGATTCGACTCCTGCACCCGCCCCTGCTTCTCGGTGAGCTGCACGCGGCTCATAATCAGCGAAGCGTTGAGCGTGAGCGCCAACCGCTGAATAATGGGGGATTTTGAAATGGCCGCCAGCGACTGCCGCGCTTCCAGCTCAACCCCGCCCGAGTAAGCGCTGGTGGTATTTTCGAAGGTGAAAATCGGGTCGCCGCTCGTCACGCGCGCTACCTTTTCGATGGGGTTCTGGAAGAACTTCCCGAAGACCCCGATTGAGACCATCTCGCTCGGCGTGGGGTAGAATTCGTGCCGCAGATCAACGTTGTAGATCGTCGCAGTCTTGAGCTTCGGGTTGCCGTCGATTTGGTAGTTCTGCTCGAAATCGTAGAACGCAAACGGCGCCAGCTCGCGGAACTCGGGGCGGTTCACGGTTACGGAGCCAGCCAGGCGCAACAGGTTCTTCTCGTTGAAGTTGAACGTGGTGTTGAGGCTCGGCAGCACGGCCACCAGCGGGTTATCGACCTTCACGGGGCGCCCCGAATAGTCGCCGCTCGTGAGCTGTTGGCGGTTGTACTCCACGCGCACGCCGCCGGTCACGTTCCAGCGCCGTCCGAGGGGCGTCGCGCCGCCGATGTACCCGGCCACCAGCGAGTTGGTCGCGCGGTACGCGTCCGACGGGTTCGTGCCTTCTTCGAGCAGGAAGCCGGTGGTGGTGTTGATGTTTTCCGGGGCGAAAATCTCCGTAATCGGCAGCGCTGCGAGGCGGGTATCGAAGGCGTCGGAGGCTTTCGTGAACGACGTCCAGCGGGCGCTGAAATCACGCTTTTTCTGTTCGGCGTAAAACCCGGCGCGGAGCTTCGGCCGGGCTTCGGCGTTCAGCGTATCGCTCCCGAAACGGCGCTCCCACTGGCCGCTCGCCATCCCGATGTGCTCGTTGAGGTCAGAGAAAAACCGCGCGGCGTCGGAGTTGGAGGCGCCCGGCGGCAACACTACTTGGAACGGCTCCGAGCTGCCCGTCGGGCGCTGGGTGCGGTAGCGGCGGTAATCGGGCTGGTTGCGGTTGGTGTAGGAGTAACCGGTGGTCCAGGTGAGGGTGGTGCGGTCGTCGGCGAGGTCGTGGGTGCCCTGGAGCTGACCGCTGTAAACGAGGCGCGAATCGTAGCGCAGGCCGGCGGCGCGCACGTCGGTGCCGTTCGCGAAGAGCTGGCCTTCACGCACCGTAATCTGGTTCGTGCCGATCTGGTTGAGCAGGTTCCGAAATTCGAGCTTGCTGCGCGAGCTGAGGCGCGCCGCCCAGTTATGCACCACGCCGAGGCGCACGGTTTGCGTCCCGCGATAGTCCTTGTAAGCGAACTCCTGCGTCGAGCGCTTCTGCTCGGGGAGCCAGTTATCGTACCGAAACCGGTCAATTGTGACTTGCTCGCGGGTGTTCGAGTACGACAGCGCCGTCACCGTACTCACCTGCGTGTTCCCCACGTCGAAGAGGCGCGTCACGCCGAGGCTCAGCCGCAAATCGGGCGAGGCCGTCCGGATCTGCGGTGCCCAATCGTTCCGCAGCGCCCGCCCCGCATCCGCGCGCTGCGTGTTGCTCAGCCCCGTCAGGCGCCCCTGCGGAAACGCATCGGGCATCTTCCGCTGACCATTATCGAACCCGAGAAAATCGGTGCCGGAGCGCGTGCTCGTGTAAAAATCGCTGAGCGTCGTGCCGGTCCGGTAAGAGCTTTGGACGGTTAGCGAAGTGGCGTTCTGGAGCGTCGAGTTGCGGGTGTACACCTTCACGGCGCCGCCGGCAAAGTCGCCGGGCAGCTCCGGCGCGCCGTTTTTGAAGACCAGAATTCGGTCAATCGCCGCCGCTGGCAGCACATCAAACGAGAACGCCCGCACATCGGCTTCGGCGCTCGGCGCGATGGCGTCGTTGAGCATCACCGTGTTGTAACGCTCGCTCAGGCCGCGCACCAGAATGAAGCGCGAGTCCTGAATCGTGACGCCCGGAATCCGTTTCGCCACCTCGGCGGCGTCGCGGTCCTGCGTCTTCACAATCTGCTCGCTCGATACGCCGCTCACCACCACCTCGCTCTTCCGCATATCCTTAATCAAGGACATCTCCGAGCCGGTCTGTTTCTGCCCCACCACCGCCACCGTGCCGAGGGCAGTGTTGTTGTCTTGTAGCGTGGCGTTGATGGTTACGGTCTGTCCGGCAGTCACCATCACGTTCTCGAACTTCTGCGGCTTGAAGCCTACCGAGTTCACGTTCAGCGTATAAGTGCCGGGGGCGAGGTCGAGGGTGAAGGCACCGTCGGCATCTGCTGGAACCGCTTTCGAGGTGCCCGCCACGATGATGAGGGCGCCGTAAACGCCTTCGCCGGTGGTCTTGTCGGTAATTTTGCCCGTCACGCGGCCCGTCTCAGCGGCTTGCGGACTTTGAGCGTGCGCCGCCGGAACGGCCGCCATGAATGCACTAAAAGCGCTAATTGCCAGCGCAGCGCGGGTATTTCGGTGAGCCATTTTCCAGGGTGAAAGGATGGAATCTTGGGCCTTAGTCTCGGCTGCAAAGGTCCCCTGATGGTATTACCCTGATGTGTAGGCGGTGTTATCGAATTGTTACTTGAAGAGGGGGTGAGGGGAGATTTGGAGATGTGAAAAGGATGTGGGGATGTGCTTGTAACCGCCCGTCCGGCGCGTATTCCCCGCTCTGCCTACTGCTGATTGCACGGTCGTAGGGGCGGGCCTTGTGCCCGCCCGCATGTGGTTTTGTGCATCAACCCTTGCCCAACCGCCGCCCAACCGCCGCCCAACCGCCGCCCAACCGCCGCCATGATGGGGTCGTAGGGGCGGGCCTTGCGCCCGCCCGCACCACGAAGACGGCGCATCACGCCTCAACCGGTTGAGGTTTTGTTAATCAGGCCGAATATTTCGACGACTTCGATGTGAAAATTTTCAACAAAAAGAAGTTTTTGATAAAAATTATGTAAAAAATAAGCCAAAACACTGATTAATTTTTATCGAAACAACCCTTGTGTTACCTTTGTCGTAATATAACGCACATCGGCTGGGGTTGCCCCGGTGGATGCACATCTTGTAAGGTGGTGAAAATGGCAGACACGCCCTCCTCTCTCGGGGGTGGAGAGTTACGGGAGAAATCGGCCACAAGCCGGCTAACTGCTCCGTGGAGGTTCAAGTCCTTCCTTTACAGCTGAAAACGACGCGCCCTGTGCCCGTTATTGGGAAAGGGGGCGGGGTTTTTTTGGTGGGCTGTGTAGGCAGCCAATGACGACTAACCCCCC
>JANNMJ010000234.1:0-50226 GCA_031397815.1 Hymenobacteraceae bacterium | reverse complement strand
ACGCCGCAACCTATCATAAAGGGCTTGTCGGTGATTTCGATATTAATCTCCGTATCGGTCGCGGTGTAATTTCCGACGATACTCGCGCCGAACACGCTCAGCCGAAACTCACCGGCAGCCGATGAACCCGTTACCGTGCCGCCCATTCCGCCGATGACCTTCTGGGCGCGGGCGAAAATCGCCTCCGGGGTGGTGGTGTGGGCAATTGAGAACTGACACATAAACAACAAACTGAAAGTGGAAGTGGAAAGGCCGAAAGGTACGGCCGACAGCCTTCTGGCGCACTTCCTGCCCCCCGAGGCTTGGGGCGGCGGATATGCGCTTATGCTATTCGCATCAATATGTTATCCGGCGGCCGCGCACTTTATTCCAACTTTGTCGACATCAATTTTACTCCATTTTACTTCCTTCCCCAGCCAACAAATCATGCATTTTCGCACCTTCCTTCCGGCCCTCCTTCCCGCCCGCGTCCTCCTCATTCTCACCCTGCTGCCGCTGAGCACCCTCTTCCTCTCCTGCTCTAAGGACAAGGACGAAGACCCCCAGCCCGCCGCCTCCACCGGTGAGATGAAATACACCTACCTCGGCACCACCTACACCGTGACGGCCGCCACCGAAGTTTCGGCCGTTTACGAAGCCGGTAGTAACCGACTGCTCATCTCCGCCACCCCGGCCGGTAAGCCCGGCGTCAACTTCGCGTTGGTGAACGTGACGGCGGGTGGTAGCAGCCGCACGTTCCAGAAAGGCCTTTCTACTGATAACCGACCTTCCGTCGCCGTGCTCACTCGTTTTGATGCCGCTACGGCCCTCAAACCCATTTTCAATACGCTCAATGGCCCCAACCCCACCAACGGCCAGATGACCATCACCAGTTACGACCTCAACAACGGCCGAATCTCGGGCACGTTCTCGTTCACCGGCGGACCAGTTGGCACCGGCGCCACAGGCACGGCCGTCGTCACGAACGGCACGTTCTCGTTCACCGCGATTACGAAGATTTAGCGCCCCTCGTCTGCCGGCGCGGGTCCGTGCCAGTACGGAGATGGAAATCCGTACCGGTACGGATTGTACCCGCTCGCGCAAAGCCGGACCTTTGGAGACAGTTGTTGCGCTGAACGGCAACGCAGCTTGTCCCTTCTTCACTGTCTGGCTTGACCTACTTACCCGGATGCGGCTCGGTAGCCGCGTCCGGGTTTTTAGTTTAAATCGACCCGGTCGTCCGCACATCCTTTCTGAGCGAATTCAGCTGAGCTGCCCGCCGCCACCCCCGACCAGCTCGGGGGTGGCGGTCTTTTTTTTCCCCTAGTCAGAAGAAGGAGCGACGGCGCGTAGTCCCATCTCATCGCCGGAAAAACCTACCGCGATAGTGACCGAACCCCTGAAAGGCAGTAGGTTGCACACGCAACGGCACCATAACCGGGGCCGCTTCCCTCGCAAACGATTGTTTCTACCCTTACCGCGTTTTACTCCATGCCCACACCTCTTCGCTTATGGCCGACGGCGCTTCTAGCCGCCGGTTTTTATTTGTGGGGCGCTGCCGCTGCGCACGCTCAATTCACCACGGAAGGCAGCAGGGAAGCCGCTTATGGCGCTCCGCTGGCTGTGCAGCACAACCCCACCGGTTTCGGTGACAACACGCTCGGCAGCCAATCGCTCGCGAACGGCTCGGAGCTGGATGCGGTGTATGCGCGGGTCGTGGGGTCGACGTTGCACCTGTTTCTGGCGGGCAACCTCGAAAGCAACGGCAACAAGCTCGATGTCTTCTTCGACACCAAGCTCGGCGGGCAGAATGTGCTGCTCAACACGAACCCAAACGTTGATAACGACGGGCTCAACGCGATGGCGGGGCTGACCTTCGACTCCAATTTCAGCGCCGATTATTACATGAGCGCGGGCGTTACGCCGGGCACGACCACGGCCGTAGTCGATGCGTTCTACTCGACGCTTAATGACCCCGCTAACGTCGGCGGCGCCCTCGCGAGCGGGCCGTCGAGCAATCAGACGCTCGATTTCCCCGGCGTTACCACGAATGGTGAGATCGGAATCGACAACTCCAACATCCTCGGCGTAACCGGTACCGACCTCGGCGACCCGCGCGCCGTAGCCACGGGTATCGAGCTACAGATTCCCCTCGAAGCCCTCGGCAGCCCGACGGCTGATTTCCGCATCTGCGTCTTCATCAACGGCGGACAGCACAACTTCCTGAGCAACCAGATGCTCGGCACGCTTCCGGCGAATGCGGGCAACCTCGGCAGCCCGGCGAACGTGCGTTTGAACTTGCTTGCGGGTGGGCAATCGGTGCTGATTCCGGTGGCCGCCAGCCCGGCGCCGCGCGCGCTGTTGCAGCTTTCGACGGGCGCGCTCGATTTCGGCTCCGTGCCGACGGGCACCACCGCCACCCGTACCATCGATGTGAGCAACGTCGGCACCACTGGCCTCACCGTCAGCCAGATCGTGGCGAGTAATGCGCGGTTCTCGGCGTCCCTCTCCCCCACCACCATTGCCGCGAACGGCACCGGCACCCTGACGGTCACGTTCTCGCCGACGGCGGCGGGCGCGCAGGTCGGGAACGTCACGCTCGACTCAAACGACCCGAATCAGCCGACCATCGAAATCGGTCTGTCGGGCAGCGGCGCGGGCACCGGCACCCCGATCATCGACGGCACCCGCGATGCGCTTTACGGCGCGGCGGTTGCGCTGCAAACCACGCCAACGGGCTTCGGCGACAATTTCTCGGAGCTGAACGGCGCATACATCCGCACCGACGCCGATAACCTCTACATCCTCCTCACCGGCAACCTCGAAGCCAACGGCAACCCCTTGGAGCTGTTCTTCGATAGCCAGACGGGCGGCCAAAACATCCTCGCGGGCACGAACCCGGATGTCGATAATAACGCCCTCGGCTCGATGGCGGGTCTTCGTTTCGATGCTCCCTTCTCGCCGGATTATTACCTGACCGTGCGCGGTAACGGCGCCGGGGCTGCTTACACGATTACGGCCGGTTTCGCGCCGCTCACCGGCGCGGCCGGTACGGGCACGACCCTGACGGCCGGGGCGGCGGGTTCGTCGTCGGTGTTGCAGTTCAGCGCCAGCCAATTGGGCCGCGTGGCCGTCGATAACTCCAATACGGGCGGCGTGACCGATGCCGTAGTGGGTTCGCCGGATGCCGTCACGACGGGTATCGAATTACAGATTCCGCTTTCCGTCATCGGCTCCCCTACGAGCACGTTCCAGATGGCGGCGATGGTTAACGGCGGCACGCACATCTTCCTGAGCAACCAAGTGCTCGGCGGGCTGCCGCTCGGCACCGCCAACCTCGGCTCGCCGACGGTGGTTGATTTCACGACCCTCGCAGGCAATCAGTTTTTCCCTGTCGATATCGCCGTCCCAGCTTCGGCGAACATCGACGTTGCGCCTGATCAGCTCGGCCTCGGCTCAGTGGCCGTGGGAAGCACCCGCACCTACAACAGCCTCACGGTAACCAACTCGGGCAACGCTGCGCTCAACATCACGAGCATCACGTCGTCGAACAGCATGTTTACCGTTTCGCCCACCACCGCCACAGTGGCCCCCGGCGACACCGCCCGGTTTCCCCTCGTGTTCGCGCCGACAGCCGTTGGACTGCAAACCAGCACTATCACCTTCAGCTCCAACGCCGCCGGCGCACCTACTACTACGATAAGCGTGGACGGCACCGGCACGGCCGCACCAGTCGCCGTGCTGAGCACGTCCGTCACCACGCTGAGCGTCGGGTCGGTCGTTATCGGCAGCACCGGCACCGGCACGCTTTACGTGCGCAACACCGGCACTGACACCCTCAACCTGAGCGGCATCACCTCGACGAACACGGTCTTCACGGTGGCGCCGACTACCGGCACCGTCGTCCCCGGCGATTCTCTTTTGGTGACTGTCACCTTCACGCCGACCGCCGTTGGCGCGCAAACCGCTGACCTCGCGTTCGCCTCTGATGGCGGCAGCGCCACGGTAGCCGTGAGCGGCACCGGCACGGCCGCACCAGTCGCCGTGCTGAGCACGTCCGTCACCACGCTGAGCGTCGGGTCGGTCGTCATCGGCAGCACCGGCACCGGCACGCTTTACGTGCGGAACACCGGCACCGCCGCCCTCAACCTGAGCGGCATCACCTCGACCAACACGGTCTTCACGGTGGCGCCGACTACTGGCACCGTCGCCCCTGGCGATTCGCTTCTCGTGACCGTCACCTTCACGCCGACCGCCGTTGGCGCACAAACCGCTGACCTCGCGTTCGCTTCTGATGGTGGCAGCGCCACGGTAGCCGTGAGCGGAACCGGCACGACGGCGGCAGCCATCACTGTCGATGGCACCCTCGATACCAATTATGGCACCGCCCTCGCGCTGCAAACCACCCCGACCGGCTTCGGCGATAACCAATCGGAGCTGGATGGCGCGTACGCGCACATCGCCAACGGGATGCTGTACGTGCTGCTCACCGGCAACATCGAAGCGAACGGCAACCGCCTGAACCTCTTCTTCGATACCAACTCCGGCACAGGGCAGCGGACGCTGGCGGCGAACAACGCCGATGTTGATAACAACGGCCTGAACCGCCACGCGGGGCTTTCCTTCGATAATGGCTTCACGGCAGACTATTTCCTCACCACGAACCTCACGAACCCCGCTGGCGGTCTGACCGGCACGGCGTCGTTCGCACCTGTGAACGGCGGCGGCGGCACGGGCACCCTGCTCACGTCGGGCGCGGCAGGCTTGAGCCAGTCGCTCGCGTTCAGCGCCTCGCTGACGGGTTCGCTCGCTATCGACAACTCCAATGTGGGCGGCGTGACCGATGCGGTCGTGGGAACCCCAGGCGCCGTTACGACGGGGATTGAATACGCCATTCCGCTTGCCGCCCTCGGCAACCCGACCGGCCCGATCCGCATTTCGGCGTTCGTGACGAGTGGCGACCACGGGTTTATGTCGAACCAGGTGTTGGCGGGCTTGCCCCTCGGCACCGCGAACCTCGGCAACCCGTCGAACGTGAATTTCAGCAGCTTCGCCGGAAATCAGTTCTTCAGCGTTGCGAATGGCGCGACGGAGCCGCTCATCACGGCGTCGGCCAGCGTGCTCGCGTTCGGCAACACCACGGTGGGCGCACCGACCACGCGCACCCTCGTGCTGCACAACATCGGCACCGCCGCGCTCAGCATCACGGACATCACCAGCGATAACGCGGTATTCACGGCTGCGCCGACCACCGGCACCGTAGCCGTCGGCGACTCGCTCGTCGTGACCGTTACGTTCGACCCAACTGCGGCCGGCGCGCAATCCGGCGTGCTCACCGTGGCCTCTAACGACCCCGGTCAGCCGACCCTCACCGTGGCCCTGACGGGCACGGGCGTTGCGGCCCCAACGGCCGTCATCGGCGTTTCGACCACCACGCTCGCCCTCGGCGCCGTGACGGTTGGCAGCACCGGCACGGCCACGTTCCGCGTCCGGAACACCGGCAACGCCCCTCTCAACCTGACGGGCATCGTCAGCTCTGACCCGCAATTCACGGCCGCCCCAACCACCGGCACCATCGCCATCAGCGACTCGCTGCTGGTGACCGTCACGTTCGCGCCGACCACGGCCGGCGCCGTTACCGGCACGCTCACCCTCAGCTCCGACGGCGGCACCGCCACCGTGGCGCTCACGGGCACGGGCATCGCCCCAGCGCTCATCGCCGTCGACGGCACCCGCGACACGAGCTACCCCGCGCCCCTCGCGGTGCAAACCACGCCGACGGGTTTCGGCAACAGCACGAGCGGCACGCAGGACATAGCCACGGGCGGTTCGGAGCTGGACGCGGCGTATGGCGTCGTCGATAACGGGATGCTGTACCTGCTGCTGACGGGTAACATCGAAAGCAACGGCAACAAGCTCGAAATCTTCCTCGACACGCAAACCGGCGGGCAAAACGTCCTCCTCAACACCAACCCCGATGTCGACGGCAACGGCCTCAACCGGATGGCGGGTATGACGTTCGACGCCGGTTTCGCGCCGGAGTACTACTTCACGATGAATAACACGAACACGGCGGCGTTCGGCATTTCGGCGGCGTTTGCGCCGGTGAACGGCGCTGGCGGCGTGGGCACGTTGCTCGGCGCGGGCGCTAACCGCACGCAAGCCTTGGCGTTCGACGGTGGTCTGATGGGGATGCTGTCACTGGACAACTCGAACATCGGCGGCGTTGATGGCAGCACGGTCGGCACGCCGGAAACGGTGACTACCGGCGTTGAGCTGGCGATTCCGCTCGCCGCCCTCGGCAACCCGACCGGCCCGATCCGCATTTCGGCGTTCATCAACGGCGCGCAGCACGATTTCGTCTCGAACCAAGTGTTGGCCGGGCTGCCGAACGGCACCGCCAACCTCGGCAACCCCGCCAACGTGAACTTCGGCACTCCCGCCGGGAATCAGTTCTTCGTGGTGCCGAACGGCACGGTGGTCGCGGCCCCCGCGATTGCGCTTTCCAGCACGAGCCTCAACGTCGGCAACGTGCCGATCAACACGTCCGGCACGGGCACGTTCTACGTGCGCAACACCGGCACCGCCCCGCTCAACGTGGCGAGCATGACGTCGTCGTCGGTGCGCTTCACGGCTGCTCCCGCCACCGGCACCATCGCCCCCGGCGATTCGCTTTTGGTGACCGTCACGTTCACGCCAAACGCGTCCGGCCCCTTCACGGGCGTCCTCACGATCACGTCCGACGACCCGAACCAGCCCACCGCCACGGTGCAGCTGAGCGGCACGGGCGTAGTGGGCGTGTTCTCGATCTCGCGCAACCCGATTACGTTCCCCGGTACGCCGGTCGGCTCGTCGGCCACAGAAACGTTCTACGTGCGTAACACCGGCAACGCGCCGTTCACGCTCACGCAGTTCAGCCAGGGGAATGCGCCGATTTTCACCACTAACCCGCTCACCGTGCGCACCGTGGAACCCGGCGACTCGACGCTGTTCACCGTGACCTTCACGCCTGCCACGGCCGGAGCTACCGGCGGCGCCCTCACCATCTGGACGTCCCTCGACCCCGGTCAGCCGACGACGGTGGTGCTCTTCAACGGCAGCGGCGTAGTCGGCCTCGCCGAAGACCTCGCGGCGGCGCATCTGCACGTTTACCCCAACCCCGCCACCGCCGCCAACGGCCTGACCGTTGAGTGGACCGGCAGCACCAACCTGCAACCCACCGCCGTCCTCCTCGACGGCCTCGGCCGCACGGTTCAGCGCGCAATGGTCGGCGCGCAAGGCGGCACGTTCCCGCTCACGGGAGTTGCGCCGGGCATTTACACGCTCCGCCTCACCTCCCCTGCCGGCCCGATGACCCGGCGCGTGGTGGTGGAGTAGTAATGGAATAAAGCGCCCTGCGCCGCCGCTCACCGCCTACGGGCCGTGAGGGCAGATAATGAATCGGCCCTCCCTTTCAGATGAAGGGGAGGGCCGTTTTGTTTTTTGAGAAGTTGACAAGAAAGCGGGCTACTAGAGGAGCAATCCAAAATATCGACGTAAACTTGCCATACGCTAATACCACATCCATCTCACAAACCAATGTCAGACTTCGCTTCACCATTCACCCGTTTTTGTCCATGCAAGTCACTGCTTTTGCCTCCGCTGTGGAGGGCGTTAATGCGTTCACGGTTTCTCTGGAAGTGGATGCCGTACCGGGCAATCCGAATTTTTATTTGACGGGCCTCCCCGATAATGCCATTAAGGAAAGTACGTTCCGGATTGAGGCAGCTTTGGGGGCGCTGCGCTACCAGATGCCGCGGCGGCGGGTGATTGTGAATATGGCACCCGCGAGCGTGCGGAAAGAGGGGGCGCATTATGATTTACCGCTCGCGCTGGCGCTGTTGGCGGTTTCGGAACAGACGATTTATACCGTGGCCGAACGCCTGAAAACGGCGGTGGTGATGGGCGAGCTGGCGCTGGACGGCACCGTGCGGCCCATCAAGGGGGTTTTGCCGATGGCGATTCAGGCGCGGAAAGAGGGCTTTAAGGAATTTTTAGTGCCCGCTGAAAATGCGCGCGAGGCCGCGATTGTCAATCAGCTTGATATCATTCCGGTCCAGAACCTGCGCGACGCCATCGACCATTTGAGCGGACAGGCGCCGATTACGCCGCTCGTGATTGATACGCGCGATGTGTTCGAGACGGAAGTGCATCAATACGCCGCCGATTTTGCCGATGTGCAAGGGCAGGAAAATATTAAGCGGGCGCTGGAAATAGCGGCGGCTGGGGCGCACAACGCCATTCTGATTGGGCCGCCGGGGGCGGGCAAGACGATGCTCGCGAAGCGGCTGCCGAGTATTCTGCCGCCTTTATCGCTGACGGAGGCGCTGGAGACGACCAAGATTCACTCGGTGGCGGGGAAGCTGTCGGCGGCGGGCGGGTTGCTGGGGCAGCGGCCGTATCGGGCGCCGCACCACACGGTGTCGGATGCGGCGTTGGTGGGCGGCGGGTCGTATCCGCAGCCGGGCGAGATTTCGCTGGCGCACAACGGGGTTTTATTCCTTGATGAGCTGCCGGAGTTTCGGCGGTCGGTGCTGGAGGTGATGCGGCAACCGCTGGAAGAGCGGCGCGTGACGATTAGCCGGGCGCGGATTTCGGTGGAATTTCCGTCGTCGTTTATGCTCGTCGCGGCGATGAACCCGTGCCCGTGCGGGTATTTCAATCACCCCGAAAAACCGTGTACGTGCGGCCCCGGCGTGGTGCAGCGCTACCTGAGCAAAGTCAGCGGCCCGCTCCTCGACCGCATCGACCTGCACGTAGAAGTGACGCCCGTGTCATTCGACCAGATGGCCGAAAACCGCCGTTCCGAACCGAGCACCGCCGTCAGGGAGCGAGTGCAGGCGGCCCGCACGCGCCAAACCGCCCGTTTCAAAGACCACCCCGAAATCCACACCAACGCGATGATGCCCGCCGCGATGGTAAAAGATATCTGCACGCTGCCGACCGCCGGGAAAGCCCTGCTCAAAACCGCGATGGAGCGCCTCGGCCTCTCGGCCCGCGCCTACGACCGCATCCTGAAAGTATCACGCACGATTGCCGATTTGGCCGATTCGGAGGAAATCAAGATCGAACACCTCGCCGAGGCGATTCAGTACCGGAGCTTGGATCGGGAGGCGTGGGGTGGGTAGGCCGTTGATGGGAAGCGCGGGGCTGGGTTTCTATGGCGGGCTGTATCTCGGTGTCCCCCCACCCCGGCCCTTCGGGCCACCCCTCCCCTCCGGGGCGGGGAGTTTTTCTCTTACCGTTCACTTCTATCGCACCTAAGTGCGAACTCCCCGCCCCCTTGGGGGAGGGGTGCCCCGAAGGGGCGGGGTGGGGAACGCGGTTACGGCAAGGCGGTTACAGCAACGCGGCTGAGAAAACGCTGTCCTAACCCACAGCTTAATCCACCAGCGAACCGTGGCGCTCGTTACGCATCACGATATCCGCCGTCCAGGGGATGAGGGCGAGGAAGGGGCGCTGGCGCACCGGGCAATCGAGGACCTGACAATACGCGCATTGGCGGGGCGGCTCGCAGGGGTCGGCGTGGAGGAAAAGCTCTACTTGCTGGCCGGGGCCTTGGTGACGGACGAGCAGCTCGATGGCGCTGATTTCGGCGTGGCTCTCGGTGAGCGAGAGGTAATAGGGGAGCGAAACGTGGGCGTCGACGTGGAGGTCGGGGCCGTACATCTGCACACGGAGGTTGTGCACGTCGATCCAGCGCGGCCGACGGTGTTTTTCGAGGGTTTCGACTAATTCTGCGACCGTATCGGGGTCGGTTTCGTCGAGGAGGCCACCGACGGCGCGGCGCAGCATCCGGCCACCCTGCCACGTAATGAACACGCCGAGCAGGAGCGCCGCCGCAGAATCGAGCCAAAGCCAACCCGTCAGCGCCACCCCAAACAGCGACGCCACCCCGACAATCGACGAAAGCGCGTCGATGTACAGGTGCTTGCCGTCGCCTTCGAGGGCCATCGAGTGCAGCCGCCGCCCGGCGCGCACCAGCCACCACCCAACCACCAGATTCACGACCGCAGTGAACGCCAACACGCCAATCCCCCAATCGAGGCGCCCGACTTTGTGCGGCTGCACCAACGATTCCCCCGCCCCCACCACGATGAACAGCCCAGCGCCAAAAATCAGCGCCCCCTCCAACCCCACCGACAAGTGCTCGACCTTACCGTGCCCGTACGGGTGATTCTGGTCGCGCGGCAAACTCGCGAGCCACACGCTCCACAGCGCAAACCCCGACGTGACGATGTTGACGATGGATTCGAGCGCATCGCTGAGCACCACCTGCGAGTTCGTCAGGCGCCACGCCCAGAATTTGAGCGCCACCAGCCCCGCGCTCACCGCCAACGAAAGCAGCCCAAAACGGAGCTTGGCCCGCGTGGCGCTGGCGTCTTGAGCGAGAGTGGAATCGGGCATATCGGAAAGCAAAACGAACAGCGCAAACAGCGGCGGAGCCGGATAAGGGCAGATCGGTTACGAGACCACCACCCAAAAAGCTTCCGTTGCAGGGAAAAAATCTTTGCCCGAAAGTAACCCGACCCTACCCGGAACCCGTAGTTGGGACGACAAGAGAATAATTTTTAGGTCGACCTAAAAATCTCTTACCTTTGCCGTACTTCCCTGTGTGCCTGTTAGGTCTATGCTGAATCATCCTGTCCGTGTTGAAGAACCCCAAACGGGGTCGGCGCCACTTATTTCGCAAGAGCAGCTATCGGGTTGGCGACAGGAGCGCGGTACGCCGTCGCTGTCGGAAGTCTTCGCGAGTGTTCCCGTACCGCCGCCGGGCGCGTCGTGGTGGCGGCGGATGCGCGCCTTCATCGGCCCCGGCATGCTCGTGGCCGTGGGGTACATGGACCCCGGCAACTGGGCGACCGACATTGCCGGCGGCGCCAAATTCGGCTACACGCTGCTGAGCGTCGTGCTGATTTCGAACCTGATGGCGATTCTGCTCCAGCACCTCGCCGCGAAGCTCGGGCTGGTGACCGGGCGCGACTTGGCGCAGGCGTGCCGCGACCATTACTCGCGCCCCGTTGGGCTGGCGCTGTGGGTGCTGTGCGAAATCGCGATTGCCGCGTGCGATCTGGCAGAAGTCATCGGGTCGGCGATTGCGTTGAACCTGCTTTTCGGCCTGCCGCTGCCAATTGGCGTCGGCCTGACCGTGCTCGACGTGCTGGTGGTGCTGGCGCTGCAACGGCGCGGTTTCCGCGTGATCGAGGCGATTGTCGGGGGGTTGATGGCAGTGATTGCGGGGTGTTTTCTGTACGAGATCGTCGTTTCGCGACCCGATTGGGCGGCGCTCGTCGGCGGGTTAGTGCCGCAGGCAGAGGTGATTAAGAATCCGGGGATGCTGTACATCGCCATCGGGATTTTGGGCGCCACCGTGATGCCGCATAACCTCTATCTCCATTCGAGCATCGTGCAGACGCGCGCCGTCGGCGAATCGGTGGCGGAGAAAAAGGAAGCCGTGAAGTTTGCGACCATCGACTCGACCGTTTCGCTCCTGCTCGCCTTCTTCATCAACGCGGCCATTCTGGTGCTCGCCGCCGCCGCGTTCCATCGCAACGGAATGCACGACGTGGCCGATATCACCGACGCCCACCGCCTGCTAGCGCCGGTTTTGGGCGCCGGCGCGGCATCAGTCGTTTTTGCAGTCGCACTGCTGGCGTCCGGGCAGAACGCCACGCTCACGGGCACGCTCGCAGGGCAAATCGTGATGGAAGGCTTCCTGAAGCTGCGCCTCAAGCCGTGGCTCCGGCGGCTGATTACGCGGCTGGTGGCGGTAGTGCCCGCGATGGTGGTCGCCATTCTGTACGGCGAGCGCGGCACGGCGAATCTGCTGGTGCTTTCGCAGGTGATTCTCTCGTTGCAGCTCTCGTTTGCGGTGATTCCGCTGGTGCTTTTCACTTCTGATAAAGCCAAAATGGGGTCGTTCGCCAACGGCCCCGTGCTGCGGATGGTGGCGTGGGGCGTCACGGTGGTCATCGCGGTGCTGAACGGGTATCTGCTGTGGCAGACCGTGGTGGGCGGGTAAATCGGTCGGTTTTTCTGCTACGCGGGCGGGCACAAGGCCCGCCCCTACGAAATCTCTATGAAACACTGCTTCCTTCTCTTACTAATAGGCTTCCTGCTTCCGCTCTCGCTGCTCGCGCAGCCGGGCGTAACGGTGCGCGGCACGGTGCGGGAAGCGGAAGGCGGCGCGGCCGTCCCGTTCGCGAGCGTGGCCGTGACGGGCACCAGCCTCGGCACCACCGCATCGGCCGAGGGCACTTATGAGCTGCGGAACGTGCCCGTCGGTAACCTCACACTGACGGCGAGCGGCATCGGCTTCAAACCCCTCATTCGCCCCCTGACACTGAAACCGAGCGCCAACCCAGTAACCGTCGATTTCCGGTTGGTCGGCGCGGCGGAGCTGGAAGAAGTCGTCATCAGCGGCACGCTGCAACCGGTTCTGCGAAGCGAATCAGCGGTTCCGATTGAAGTCCTGACCCCCACTTTCTTTCGAAAAAACCCCACTTCCTGCCTGTTTGAGGCTTTGCAGACGGTCAACGGCGTCCGGCCGCAGCTCAACTGCAACGTCTGCAACACGGGCGATATCCACATCAACGGCCTCGAAGGGCCGTACACGATGGTGCTCCTCGACGGAATGCCGATTGTGAGCGGCCTGAGCACCGTGTACGGCCTGAGCGGGATTCCGAGCGCCCTCATCGAGCGCGTGGAAGTGGTGAAAGGCCCCGCTTCGACGCTCTACGGTTCCGAAGCCGTGGGCGGCCTCATCAACGTCATCACCCGCGACCCCGCCCGCGCGCCCGTCCTTTCCGTGGATGCGTTCAGCACGAGCTGGGGCGAGCATACGGTGGATGTGGGCGCGAAAACGAAGCTCGGCGGCACCACGGCGCTCATCGGGGTCAACGGCTTTCAATACGACCGTCCCCGCGACGATAACCACGACGGGTTCACCGATATGACCCTCGCCAGTCGGATTTCGGCGTTCAGCAAGCTCGCATTTGCGCGGCCCGAAAACCGCGTGGCGTCCCTCGCCGCCCGCTATCTCTACGAAGACCGTTGGGGCGGCGAGATGACGTGGGGACCGGAGTTTCGCGGCGGCGACTCGATTTACGGGGAATCGATTTACACCAGTCGGGCCGAGCTGATCGGCACCTATCAGCTCCCGCTGGCGGGTGCGCCGGTGCTGCTGAGCACGTCGCTCAACACGCATCATCAGAACTCCGTCTACGGCGCCACGCCGTACTTGGCGCGGCAGAGCATCGGTTTTGCGCAGCTCACGGCGCCGCGCACGGTCGGACGGCACAACCTGCTGCTCGGCGCCGCCCTGCGGTTCACGCACTACGACGATAACACCCCCGCCACCGCCGCCACCGACGGCCAAAACGCGCCGAGCCAAACGTGGCTGCCCGGCCTGTTCGTGCAGGATGAGGTCAAGCCGTTCGCCACCGACCCGCGCCACACCGTGCTGGCAGGGTTGCGGTACGACCAGAACTCCGTCCACGGCGCCATCCTGACGCCGCGCCTCAACTGGAAATTCGCGCCGGATTTGGCACAAACGTGGCGTTTCGGCATCGGCAACGGCTATCGCGTCGTCAATGTCTTCACCGAAGACCACGCCGCCCTCACCGGCGCCCGGCGCGTGGTCATCGAGGAAAACCTGCGGCCGGAACGCTCCTGGAACGGCACCGTCAATTACCAGCGGCAAGTGCCGATGGGCACGAGCGGCGGCTTAGCGGTGCTGGAAGCGAGCGTGTTCTACACGTATTTCCTCAACAAGATCATCCCCGATTACGCCACCGACCCAAACCTGATTCGGTACCAGAATCTGCGCGGCCACGCCGTGAGCCGAGGCGTCAGCCTGAATGCTGATTTAAGCTTCGGAATGCCGCTGAAAGCCCTCGTCGGGCTGACGCTGATGGACGTTTATCAGATGAAGCCCGACGCGGAAGGGCGCCTCGTGAAAGAGCGGCAGCTTTTTTCGGAACACGTCAGCGGCACGTTCACCATTTCCTACGCGCTCGAAAAGCTCGGCCTCACCTTCGATTACACCGGCAACGTGTACGGCCCGCGACGCTTGCCGACGCTCGGTCCGCTCGACCCGCGCCCGACGATGTCGCCCGTCATCAGTCTCCAAAACCTGCAAGCGACGAAGAAAATCGGCAAAAACGTGGAAGTCTACGGCGGCGTCAAAAACCTGCTCAACACCCTCCCCCGCCGCGACGCCATCGCCCGCTCCTTCGACCCCTTCGACAAGCGCGTGACCTTCGACACCACCGGTCAGCCCCTCGCCACCGCCGATAAC
Organism: Hymenobacteraceae bacterium; assembly: GCA_031397815.1. Lineage (GTDB taxonomy): Bacteria > Bacteroidota > Bacteroidia > Cytophagales > Hymenobacteraceae > JANNMJ01. The sequence goes on along the minus strand of JANNMJ010000234.1, from coordinate 35,909 downwards.
CCCACCGCCCTCACATTCGACCCCACCTACGTCTACGCGCCCAATCAAGGGCGGCGCACGTTTTTGGGCGTGAGGTGGCGCTTGTAGGTACGCATTTAGAGCGAGTTAGGGTCCGTGTAAGTGCGTAGGGACGCCTATTGGCGTCCTATGCAGACCGTGGACGCCAATAGGCGTCCCTACGCGAACGTACATCAATCCTTAAACCGCTTTAACGGCACTTTTTCCCACGCCGCACGTATCGGCCAGAATCTTTCTTGATTCTGACTTCGATTCTGATGCGCTTCGGCTACCTGATTGCTACCGCTTCCCTCCTGCCGCTCCTCGCTTCCGCCCAAGCGCCGGAAGCCGATACGGCCGCCCTCAAGCGCAGCTACACGTTATTTCGGCCGGTGCCGAAGGAATTGCTACGCGATTTCAGCCCCGACCGCCCCGGCATCTCGCAAAGCGCGCACACCCTCGACGCGGGTCATTTTCAACTCGAAACCGACCTTTTTCGCCTCCGGCGAGAAGATGAGCAAATGGAAAGCCGCCGCAACCTGCTCCTCGCCGACCTCACACTCAAGCTCGGCCTGACGCGCGGGCTTGATTTCCACGTCAACATCCAGCCGATGCTGCGCGAGCGCGTCGTGCCCGATGCCACCGCCCAACCCGGCGAACCCACTAAAACCGACCGTCATTTCGGCGACGTCACGCTCCGTCTCAAGCAAAACCTGCTCGGCAACGACGGCAGCGCCCTCCACGTCCTCGCCCTCAGCGGCTACGTCCGCCTCCCAACGGGCGGCCCCGTCGGCGCCGGTCAGCCCGAATTCGGCCTGGCGATTCCCTACGAGCTGGATTTTTCCAACTCCTTCGATATGGAAGCCCAGCTCGAAGCCGAGTCGCGTTGGGACCGCACGTCCGGCCGCCGCGAGACACACCTCAACCAAAGCCTAATGGCCGATTTGCGCTTCGGCCCCGCCCACAAGCTGGAGTTTTTCGCGGAAGGCGCCGGGTTCTGGAACACCGGGCAGCGTACCTATCAGGCGACGCTCAACGTCGGACCGGCATTTTACGCCGCACCTGCCGTGCGCTTTGATGCGGGTGTCCATATCCCGCTCACGCAAAACCCGCTCACCCGCGAAGTTTTTGCCGGAGTAAGCTGGCGGATCTGAGCCGTTCGCTGCCGTTGCCGTCAGGGCGCGTAAATCGCGCCGCCGCTCGAATCACGCGAAGCCCCCGTAGCCGACGCCAGCGTGTTCACCTCGCCGCGCCACCGCAGCACGCCCAGCAGCGCGAAAATCAGCGCCTCCTTAAACTCCACGATAGCGGGTTCCGGCACGACCACCGCAATACTCCCCGCCAGCTCTTCGCGCAGGCATTCAAGTAGAAAACCGTTGTACGCCCCGCCGCCCGTTACAAGCACCCGGCAGTCAGTTTCGGCCGGAAGCGTGGCGAAAGCCGACGAAATAGCCCGCCCCAGCTGCCCCGCGATGTGGCGCACCGCCGTGTGCAGGCGGTCGGGTAACGGCGCATCAGCCGCCGCTTTCAGCGCCGCCAAGCTATTTTTCTCGACCCACTCGCGCCCCAAGGATTTTGGCGCCGCCCGCACAAAAAATTCCGGCGCATCGAGCGCCGCCCGCAACGTCGGCAATTCCTTCCCCGCCCGCGCCAGCGCGCCGTCAGCGTCATACGCCAGCCCCGCTTCCGCCGCCAACGCATTCAAAAGCTGATTAGCGGCACACACATCGAACGCCAATCGGGTGCCATCCGGCCTTTCCGCCGAAAGATTTGCGATGCCCCCCAAATTCAGGCAACACCCGAACTCCGAAAAAAGCAGCCGATCCCCCATCGGCACCAATGGCGCACCTTGTCCGCCCAGCGCCACATCCGCCGAACGGAAGTCGCAAACGACCGGCAACCCCGCTGCCGCCGCCAACGCCCCGCCGTGCCCGAGCTGGAAGGTCAAACCCAGCTCCGTGGGCTGATGAAAAATCGTATGTCCGTGCGAGGACACAAAATCCACATTTTCAGTCAGTTGCCCACAAAACTTCTTTACAAGACAACCAAGATATTGACCAAATTTAACATCAAGTTGAACCAATGCGACTGCATTGGAAGTTTGACCCATATCTAGACCGAGACGCTGCTTCCACAGCATCGAAAACGGCACCGTTTGCCCGGCTTCAATCCGCCACTTCCAACCACTTCGGCGTTTGGTTGGCGGATTTAGGACAACACAAACGAGGTCTATTCCGTCTAGTGATGTACCTGACATTACTCCAATTACCCTGTAATCGGTCTGTCGGCGCTTTTTGAGACCACCTTTCATAGGATGTTTCACAAAAAGTGTAGACAATAGAATGTCAGATACGTACTTTTGTGCGTCTTTGTCCTCCTGTCGGAATTCTATTTTCTTTTCCACTTTTTTCGATCAATGCCAACCCAAGCGCAAAAACCTTCTAAGGCAAAATCCTCCAAGGCTGCCTCCGCCGATGATCTGCTCCAGCAACGTGTCGATCCTAACAAGATGGAACGTGCTGCAGCCATGCTGAAAGTGCTCGCGCACCCAAAGCGTATGGCCATCGTCGACCTGCTCGGCCGTGAGGAGAAGCTCACCGTGACGAAGATCTACACGGAGCTTGACATGCCTCAAGCAATTGCTTCGCAGCACCTCATTACCCTCAAGGATCGTGGTGTGCTGACGTCGCAAAAGTCGGGCACCAAGATTTACTATTCGCTGCTCGTTCCACACCTCACCGACGTAATTCGGTGCTTGGAAGAGAACATCGCGAAGATGTAATCTGCGGCTTGCTCACCAGCAAGCCAAGCAATTCGGCCGGTTATCGAGAGCAAGTCTTTCGATAATCGGCCGAATTTTTTTGGGGTGATTTGAAGGACGAATCCCGCTGCGCAATCGGTTCGATTTTGTCGAAAAATCGACTAACCGGTCAGCACCGAAAAAATCGCGAAAAGCGAAGCAGTCGGTTAGTGAGCGCTTTCCGGCTGGCGCTCCAGATCGAACAGCTCCGTGAGCGAATCGATCAGCACATCAGCATCACCCCGGCGGCAAGCGGCTTTGAGGTGCACGGCCGGAAGTTTCAGGATTTTCTGCAACAGCGAGCGCGTCGCTTCGTCGAGGCGCTTCATCTCTTCTGCCGGTAGCTGACGGCGCTGGTAACGGTCCAGCTCTTCCTGCCGAAGCTGCTCCAGCGTCTGCTTGAATTTCTGAATCGCGGGCGAAACCATCATCTCCCGCGACCAGTCCTTGAAACCGACCAGCGCTTCCGTAATAATCTGCTGCACCTGCGGCACCGCCGCCAAACGCGATTCGAGCGCGCGAGTCGCGCGCTGCTGAATCGAGTCGAGGTTGTAAACGAGTATCCCCGGAATCGTCTCGGCATCGGGCGCGACTGAGCGCGGCACCGCCAGATCGATAAAGAACTTGAACGTGTGCACCGGCAGGCGCCGCAGCACGTCAGCACTGAAGAAAGGCCGCTCGGCAGCAATCGACGAGATGACGACATCCGCACTGGTCAGCGCCACTCCTACGTCTTCAAAGTCAATCACCTGAACACCGGCGCACTCCGTCGCCAACGCCTCTGCCTTCGAGCGCGTGCGGTTGGCGAGCGTCAGGCGCTCAAAGCCCGCCGCGTGCAGGTTGCGGCACACATCGGCGCCCAAGTCGCCTAAGCCCACCAGCAGAATCTGCGGCGCCGGGCCAGCGGCGGTCAGCTCTTCCACCAGCTCTACGGTGGCGTACGAGGTCGAGGCGGCGCCGTGACGGAAAGCCGTTTCCTGCACGACCCGCTTGTTGGCGAAGAAAATGGTGTGCAGCAACCGGTGCAAGAGCGGCCCCGCCGTGTCAGCGTCCGCCGCCCATTGGTAGGCTTGCTTCACCTGCCCGGTAATCTGCAAGTCGCCGACCACCTGCGCGTCCAAGCCAAGCGCGACCTCGAAGAGGTGCTGCGCGGCAGCATCAGAGTCAAGAATGACATCGAAATAGCCCCGCAGCTCGTTCGCGATAGCGGGCAAACGCTTCTCACGGGCCAAGGCCGTGATAATGGCATCGGTCAAGTCAGCGGGGGCCGTGTAGTAGATTTCGGTCCGATTACACGTCGAAACCACCAACAGATCAGCTGCTTCTTCAGCCGCGAGATCTTCTTTGAGCGTCATCAGCAACCGGCGGCAACCAGCCTCGTCTAAGGCCACCTGCTCGCGGATGGCGAGTGGGGCGCGACGATGAGAGAGCGAGACAGCTTTAAAGGCAAACGACATAAGCGCGGGAACGCGTGGAGTACCAAGCGGGCTACAAAATTACGGCCACCAGGGTGTATTGGAATTGACTTTCGTCAGTTTTTAGTACGCCTTGGCCTATTCGGATCAATTCTAAACAACCGGTTTTCATCTTTTTTAGCTCCCGCATTCGGCCATTTTAGGCTTGGTTCGTGTGTAGCTTGCCGCTTACTGTGTTACTGCCCGTCGCCTCCCAAAAGTCTCGCCTGAAGCTGCTGATCGTTTTGATCGCCGCGCTCATCGGTATGGCCACCGTGTTATACGCCAACCTGCTGGTAGCGAAGCTTGCCGCCCGCGAGCAGGAAGCGATTGACCTCTACGCGCGCGCCCAACAGTTCATCATCACTTCCGAAGGCGACAACACCGGCTTCATCCTCGACGAGATCATCAAGGCCAACACCACGGTCCCGATCATTTTCACGGACGAAAAAGACCGAGTCATCGACTTTAAAAACCTGACCCTCGACAGCACCGCTACGCCTAACCAACGCGCCGGTTTACTGCGAAAGGAGCTGGCGCTGATGAAAGAGCAGCACCCGCCGATTGTGGTCGCCGGCGAAGGCTTCCGGAATTATATCTACTACCGAAATTCCGACCTACTTGTTCAGCTCCAGCGCTTCCCATTCGTTCAGCTGACGGTTTTGGGCTGTTTCGCCGTGCTGGCGTATCTCGTCTTCTCCTCCTCGCGCCGCGCCGAGCAGAACCGCGTGTGGGTCGGGCTGGCCAAGGAAACCGCCCACCAGCTCGGTACGCCGCTAAGCTCGCTGATGGCGTGGAACGAGTACCTGAAAAGCTCCGACCGTTTCCAAGGCGAGCCTATCGTGGATGAGCTGGCGAAAGATATTAAGCGCCTCGAAGTCATTACCGAGCGCTTCTCGAACATCGGCTCCGTTCCTACGGTCAAGCCCGAAGCCATCGGCCCCGTCACCAGAGCCGCGCTGGCTTATCTGGAGACGCGGGTTTCGCGCAAAGTCAAGTTCATCATCGAGCAGCACTTCGCCGACTCCACGACCGTCAACCTCAACGTCTCGCTCTACGAGTGGGTCATCGAGAACCTCTGCAAGAACGCCGTCGATGCGATGGAAGGGCGCGGCACGCTAACGGTCACGTTGCGCGGACTGCCCCGGCAACAGCTCATCGCCATCGATATTGCCGATACCGGCAAAGGCATCCCCAAGAACAAGCTCAACGACGTCTTCACGCCCGGCTACACCACCAAGCGGCGCGGCTGGGGCTTGGGCCTCGCCCTCGCCCGGCGCATCATCGACAATTACCACAAGGGCAAGCTCTCCGTGCTGCACTCGGAGCTGGGCAAGGGCACCACGTTTCGCCTCCTCCTCCCCGCCGATCAGCTCGTCGCATCCCTCACCCCAGACTTCAGCTCCGGCGATTCTTCGTCGGCTTCGTAGCTCGGTAAGTCCGGCAGCCGCGCCGTCTACTGGCCGGGCGCGGGCGCGTGGCATCCACCCACAAAATCCGCACAAGAAAGCTGATTACGCCAAACGACGATAGGCCCGACACTCAAAAGAGTATCGGGCCTATCGTCGTTTGTGTTCGCTTCATCTACCGATGAAGCAAGTCTGCGCTAATTAAGCAGCAGGTGCTTCTTCAGCAGAAGAACCGGCATCAGCTGCTGGAGCAGCAGCGTCGTCAGCCTTCTTCGCGGTACCGCTACCCCGACGCGAGCGACGCGTTTTGGTGGCTGCTTCCTGCTTGTCAGCCGTGGCTTCCACGGTCGTGTCGTTGTAGTCAACCAGCTCGATGAGGCACATCGACGAGTTGTCACCCAGACGCTTCTCCCCGATCTTGATGATGCGGGTATAGCCACCCGGACGGGTAGCGATGCGGCCAGCGACGTCGTCGAACAGCTCTTTCACCGACTCCTTGTTCTGGAGATAGGCGAATACCGTCCGGCGCGAGTGCGTGGTGTCGGATTTTGATTTGCTCAGCAGCGGCTCAACGTACATCCGAAGCGCCTTAGCTTTCGCAAGGGTCGTGTTGATACGCTTGTGCATGATCAGCGACGACGCCATGTTCGACAGCATCGCCGCGCGGTGGGCGGCGGTGCGGCCCAAGTGGTTATCTTTCTTACCGTGTCTCATCGGACCGTTTTCTTCCTAAGGTGCGCTTCACAGCGCGCTTGATTTGGTTGGCCGCCGCGCGGCGGGCCGCAAAGATACTCGCTAATCTTGTTCCAGACGGTACTTGGCCACGTCCATTCCGAACGTCAAGCCTTTCTCCTGTACCAAGTTCTCCAATTCCGTCAAGCTCTTCTTACCGAAGTTGCGGAACTTCATCATCTCCGAGAGGTCCAGTTTGACCAGATCGCCCAGCGAGCGTACGTCGGCAGCCTTCAAGCAGTTGAACGCGCGCACCGACAGACCGAGGTCTTCGAGTGGCGTTTTCAGCGTCTTGCGCATCGACATCGTCTCTTCATCCACCGCGACGTTCTCAATCGGACGCGGCTGATGCACTTGCATCGTCGAGTCGGAGAACAGCGCGAAGTGTTGAATCAGAATGTTGGCAGCGCCTTTCAGCGCCTCTTCCGGATGGATAGAGCCGTCGGACTGAATATCGAGTACGAGTTTCTCGTAGTCGGTCTTCTGCTCCACGCGGGTGTTTTCCACCGAGTACTTCACGTTCTTGATCGGGGTGTAGATAGCGTCAATCGCAATCTGACCGATGGCCGAATCATTCGGCTTGTTCTCTTCAGCAGGAACGTACCCGCGGCCCTTCTGAATCGTCAGCTCCAGCTCCAGCGTTTTGCTAGGGTCGAGGTGGCAGATGATATGGTCGGGGTTGAGCGTCCGGAAACCGATCATCGAATGATCGAAATCACCGGCCGTCAGCGTGTCTTTACCGCTCACCGTAACAGTAATACGGTCTTCTACGGCTTCGTTGATCTTCTTGAGCCGAACCATCTTCAAGTTGAGGATGATCTCAGCAACGTCCTCGATGACGCCATCGATGGTCGAGAATTCGTGCAGTACGCTCGGAATCCGAACCGACGTGAAAGCATAGCCTTCGAGCGACGACAAGAGGATCCGCCGCAGGGCGTTGCCAATCGTTACGCCGTAGCCTTTTTCGAGCGGCTTGAATTCAAATGTGCCACGGAAGTCGTCGGATTTCTCCATCACGACGCGGTCGGGCATCTGGAAAGCTAAAATGGCCATTTTCTGAAAAGAAAGGTCGGTTAACAGTGATTCTCCAAAGAAAGTCAGCGAGGGAGATTTCCTAAATGAGACGAAGCGTCCCAGTTATCTGACCTCAGTAGCAGTAAGCCAAACCGGCCGCCCCTACTTCAGTCATCCCCCGAACATAACGCCGACTCCGACCCTCTCTGCTGCGCAAAAAGGGCCGGAGCCGCGTTAAGGGCTACCTTACTTCGAGTACAATTCGACGATCAGCTGCTCCTGGATTTTCTCCGGGATCTGATCGCGAGTCGGGTACTGGTTGAGCTTACCGCTCAATTCGCGCCCATCCCACTCCAACCACGTGAACTGACGGGCATTACGCACCGACAGGCTCGTCGTGATGGTTTCGAGAGACTTCGACTTCTCGCGCACCGCCACCACGTCGCCGGGCTTCAGGTGGTACGACGGGATGTTAACGACTTCACCGTTCACCGTGATGTGCTTGTGCAGCACAATTTGGCGAGCCGCGCGACGAGTCGGCGCAATACCGAAACGGTACACCGTGTTGTCGAGACGCGATTCGAGCAATGCCAACAGGTTTTCGCCAGTGATGCCTTTCTGACGGGCAGCTTTGTCGAACAGGTTAGCAAATTGCTTTTCCAGTACGCCGTAGATGTACTTGGCTTTCTGCTTCTCCATCAACTGGACAGCATATTCCGACTGTTTCTTACGACGCCCCCGGCCGTGCATGCCAGGAGGGTAATTTTTCTTCGTTAGCGACTTGCTGGGGCCGAAGATCGGCTCCGAGAAGCGACGAGCAATTTTGGTTTTCGGGCCGGTATAACGTGCCATTCTCCGAAACGCGTTTTCTTGATTCTACTTACAACAACTTTCTCTCAGGATCTCTCTGCGTCAAAGCGCAGATTACACGCGGCGGCGCTTCGGTGGGCGGCAGCCGTTGTGCGGCAGCGGCGTCACGTCACGAATCAGCGTCACTTCGATACCCGCGTTCTGAACCGTACGGATGGCCGATTCACGGCCGGCTCCTGGTCCTTTCACGAATACCTCGCATTTACGCATCCCGAGCTCGTGCGCCACTTTGGCGCAGTCGGAGGCGGCCATCTGGGCAGCGTAGGGCGTGTTCTTTTTCGAACCACGGAACCCCATCTTGCCGGCAGATGCCCACGAAATCACCTGACCGTTGTTGTTAGTGATCGAGATGATGATATTGTTGAAGCTCGATTTGATGTGGACTTGCCCGACGGGCTCCACTACCACTACGCGCTTCTTGGCTTTGTCTTTCCGTTTTGCTTGTGCCATTTGATTGCTGACATCTTAGCCAGCGGGCGGCGGTGGGTCGCAGCAGATACTGCGTAACACGCGCCGCCCGTCGGCGGTGATTGCTATCGGTTATTTCGTAGCCTTCTTCTTGTTGGCCACGGTCTTCCGCTTGCCCTTCCGGGTGCGCGAGTTGTTTTTCGTGCGCTGCCCGCGGACCGGAAGGCCCTTACGGTGACGCAGCCCACGGTAGCAACCGATATCCATCAAACGCTTGATGTTCAGCTGCACCTCCGAGCGCAGTACGCCCTCGGTTTTGTGCTCAGCGGCGATGATTGCCCGAACTTCCACCATCTCGGCTTCCGTCCAGTCTTTCACCTTTTTGTCGTCGCCGACGCCGGCTTTCGCGAGAATCGACGAAGCTAGGCTCCGGCCGATCCCGAAAATGTATGTGAGCGAGATTACACCCCGTTTGTTGTCCGGGATATCAACACCTGCAATTCTTGCCATTGTTCTGGTTGGCTTAACTTACCCTTGACGCTGCTTAAAGCGTGGGTTTTTTTTGTTGATGACGTACAATTTGCCTTTGCGACGGATGACTTTGCAATCCTCGCTGCGCTTCTTGACTGACGCTTTGACTTTCATTGCGTTCGGTTAGCTGGAGCTACTAGTAGCTGGCTGGGTGGAGGAAACCGCCTCACGGCGGGAAAAAATCACAATTCGATACTGGATTTCGAGTTACCGACTAGCGCTAACACGAAAGGCCCAATCAACGAGTTACTTGTAGCGATAGACAATGCGGCCCTTTGACAAATCGTAGGGCGACATTTCAAGCTTCACTTTATCACCCGGCAAGATCTTGATGTAGTGCATCCGCATCTTACCGGAAATATGGGCAATGACCTGGTGACCGTTCTGCAGCTCCACGCGAAACATCGCGTTCGAGAGGGCTTCCAGAATCGTCCCGTCTTGTTCAATCGAAGAAGTCTTCGGCATAGGCTACTTTAGGCGTGCTGAGCGATGGCCTGCTCGATGTACTCAAACGAAGTCAGGATTTCAGCCTGACCTTTTCGCACCACGACCGTGTGCTCGAAATGTGCGGATGGCTTTCGATCCTTTGTCCGGATTGTCCAGCCGTCTGCTTCTTGCACCACGCTCTTAGTCCCCAGATTCACCATTGGTTCGATGGCGATGACCAAACCCGGTTGTAGCTGCGGGCCGGAGCCTCGCTTACCGTAGTTAGGCACATCTGGTTTTTCGTGCAGGTTTCGGCCAACACCGTGACCGACCAGCTCTCTTACTACGCCGTAGCCTTTGCGCTCTACGTAGTTCTGAATCGCGTAGCTGACGTCTCCCATCCGATTCCCCGCCACTGCCTGCTCGATACCGAGGTAAAGCGAGGCTTTGGTGTCGTCGAGCAGGGCTTGTACAGCTGGGTCAATCTCACCCACCCCGTAGGTGTAAGCGGAATCGGCGTGGTAACCGTTCAGAAAAACGCCGCAGTCGATAGAAACGATGTCGCCTGACTTGAGGGCATACTTGCTAGGGAAACCGTGCACCACGACCGAGTTGGTTGAGATACAGAGGGCGGCCGGGAAGTTATTGTACCCTTTGAATGATGGCTTGCCACCAAAGTCCAAGATAACTTCCTCCGCTCTTTTGTCGAGCTCCTTCGTTGTAACCCCTTCGCGGATGAGGGCGGCTACTTCGCCGTGGGCACGAGCCAACACCCGTGCGCTAGCACGAATAAGCTCGATTTCCTCTTCCGTTTTGTACGTCAGCATTAGTCAGGTTAAGAGGCGAGCGCCGTAACGTTTGGCTGAGCCAAACCTGGTGCGCCTTTCAATTTACCCGACTTCATCATCCCGTCGTAATGACGCATCAGCAGGTAGCTCTCGACTTGGTTCATCGTATCGAGCACCACACCCACCATAATGATGAGCGACGTGCCACCGAAGAACCGCGAGAACTCACGCGTAACACCAAACAGCAGGGCGATAGCTGGGAAAATGGCGATTACCGCCAAAGCCACCGCGCCCGGAAGGGTAATACGGGTCAGAATCTCATCAATGAAGTCCGACGTTGCTGCCCCTGGCTTCACGCCCGGCACAAACCCGCCACTCCGCTTCAGATCATCTGCGATCTGAGTAGGGTTGACGGTGATGGCCGTGTAGAAGTACGTGAACACGATGATCAGCAGCGCGAAGGTCACGTTATACACCCAAGAGGTGTAATCCGAGAACAACGTCACGACCGTTGAAGCCGTGTCTGAAGACGACTTGAACTGGCCCGCTACGATAGCCGGGATGAACATCAACGATTGAGCGAAGATGATCGGCATAACCCCAGCCGCATTCACTTTCAGCGGAATGAACTGGCGCTGACCGGCTAGCTGTGTCGTGCCGCCAATTTGCTTCGCGTACTGAACCGGAATGCGGCGGACAGCTTGTGTCAGCATCACAACGGCCATTACCACGAAGAACAGAACGGCAAGCTCCAGAAGGAAGATCAAAGCGCCCCCAAGCTGCTTGGCAGCGGCTTCGGCGAGAATAGCACCCGGCAGACGCGAGACGATACCGATCATAATCAGCATCGAAATCCCGTTACCGATGCCTTTGTCGGTGATTTTCTCACCGAGCCACATACAGAACATCGTTCCAGCAGTCACAATCAGCATCGAAGAGACCGTGAAAATCGCTGGTGAAGCCGTGATGGCTTCGGCAGGAATCGTCGCGATGTAGGCGATGGATTGCGCGAGGGTGATGAAAATCGTGATGACGCGTGTGATCTGGTTGATCTTCTTACGTCCCGATTCTCCATCCTTCTGCATCTTCTGGAAATACGGCACGGCAATCGTGAGCAATTGCAGCACGATAGAGGCCGAGATGTAGGGCATGATCCCCAATCCGAAGATCGAGGCGTTACTGAAAGCGCCGCCGAGCAGCGTATCCAGCAGACCCAATACCCCCTGAGCTCCTTCCTTTTTGAGCAGCAGCGGGTTTACGCCCGGCAGCACAACGTAAGAACCCAGCCGGAAGATGGCGATATAAAACAGCGTATTGAGGATCCGCGTACGCAGATCCTCAATCGCAAAAATGTTCTTGATCGTTGTGATGATCTTATTCATCCCGACTGGAAGGAGATTCCCTTAGAGCGTGACAGCTTTACCACCCGCCTGCTCGATGGCGGCCAGGGCCGACTTCGAGAATGCGTGGGCGTGAACTTCAACGGCGGTGGTCAGAGTGCCCGTGCCGAGGATTTTGATTTTGTCGTTCTTCGAAGCCATACGGTTCGAAGTCAGGTACGCGTGATCGAATACCGCGGTGCCTTTCTCAGCATGCTCCTGAAGGAGAGCAAGATTGATCGGCTGGTACTCAACGCGATTCAGGTTATTAAACCCAAACTTAGGCAAGCGGCGCTGAAGTGGCATCTGGCCGCCTTCAAAGTGAGCCTTGCTTTTGTAGCCCGAGCGCGATTGCGCGCCTTTGTGGCCACGGGTAGCGGTGCCGCCGCCGCCCGAGCCGGTACCCCGGCCAAGGCGTTTCGACACGCGCACCGAACCGGCCTGGGGCCGGAGGTTACTCAGATTCATCTGGGTTCGGGGTGCTTATTCGGTGACGGTCACCAAGTGGCTGATCGCGCGGATCATCCCAGCAATTTGCGGGGTGTTCTCGACCGTGACCGAATGATTGATACGCTTGAGGCCAAGGGCTGCCATCGTGCGCTTTTGACGCTCTGGCCGGTCGATGGTGCTCTTGATTTGTTTGATCGTTACGTGCGCCATCTTGCTTAGCCGTTGAAAACTTGCTGGAGGCTGATACCACGCTGCTGCGCTACGACCGATGGGTCGCGCATTTTCAGCAGCGCATCGAGGGTAGCTTTAACCACGTTGTGGGGGTTCGACGAGCCTTTCGACTTGGCGAGTACGTCGCGGATGCCGGCGCTCTCGAACACGGCACGCATAGCACCACCCGCGATTACGCCGGTACCGGCAGCGGCTGGCTGTACGAGGACGAAACCGCCCGAGTACTTACCGATCATCGGATGCGGCACGGTGTGCTTGTAAAGCGGAATCTTCACGAGATTCTTCTTCGCATCGTCAACGCCTTTAGCGATGGCGTCGGTCACTTCGTTGGCTTTGCCGAGGCCGTAGCCTACGGTACCGTTGCCGTCGCCGACGACCACTACGGCCGAAAAGCTAAAACGACGGCCACCTTTCGTGGCAGTAGCGACGCGGTTGATGGCCACTACTTTTTCCTTGAGATCGGTCTCGGAGTTCTTGACCGTCGTCGGGTTGTTGTCTCTTTTATCGCGGAGCATGGTTGCGCTTGCTTAGAATTTGAGGCCGCCTTCGCGGGCCCCTTCGGCCAGCTGCTTCACGCGCCCGTGGTAGAGATAGCCCGAACGGTCGAACACGATCTCCGTGATGCCTTTTTCCAGCGCCTTCGCGGCGATGGCCTTGCCTACCATAGTGGATTGCTCCGACTTAGGGGCTTTTTCTGCCTCTTTCTGCGACGAAGCAGCTGCCAGCGTGGTGCCGGTAGTATCGTCGATCAGTTGGGCGTAAATGCTCTTGTTAGAACGAAACACCGACAGACGCGGGCGCTCGGCGGTACCGGAGATTTTGCTCCGGATGTGCCATTTGATGCGCTGCCGCCGCTCGGCTTGGGTCTTAACTGCCATGGCAGATTGCTGACTTTATTATTTGGAAGCCGTTTTACCGGCCTTACGACGGATAATCTCACCCACGAACCGCACGCCTTTGCCTTTGTAAGGCTCGACTTTCCGCAGACCGCGGATTTTAGCGGCGACTTGACCCAGCAGCTGCTTGTCGTAAGAAACAAGCGTTACAATTGGGCTTTTGCCTTTATCGGTTACGGCCGTAGCCGTTACTTCCGGCGGCAGTGCCAGGAAGATATTGTGCGAGTAACCCAGCGCCAGCTCCAGGATGTTGTTGGTGGCGGTGGCTTTGTAACCCACACCAACCAGCTCCAGCTGGAACGTAAAGCCTTCGCTCACACCCTGCACCATGTTGCTGAGCAGCGACCGGTAAAGGCCGTGCATCGCCTTGTGGCGCTTTTGCTCAGTGGGGCGGGAAACGACCAGCTGGCCATCTTCTTTTGCCACCGTAATATCACGGTCCACCATCATGTGGAGGCTGCCTTTCGGGCCTTTGACCGTTACTTCGTTTTGGGCCGACACCGCCACTTCCACGTTGGAAGGCAGGGCGATGGGGAGTTTACCAATGCGCGACATAATCTAGTTCGTATCGAGTTAGAGGGCCGCTGGCTTAGTACACGTAGCAGAGGACTTCTCCTCCGATATTTTCCTTACGCGCTTCTTTGTCGGTCATCACACCACGGCTCGTCGACATCACTGCGACGCCGAGGCCGTTCAGTACGCGTGGCAGCTCATCAGCTGACGCGTACTTACGCAGACCTGGCTTCGAGATGCGCTCGAGCTTCATGATCGCCGACTGGCGGGTAAGCGGATTGTACTTGAGCGCGATCTTAATCGTGCCCTGTACCGTCGAATCATCGAAACGGTAGCTCTGGAAGTACCCCTTAGCGTAGAGAACCTTGGTGATCTCTTTCTTGAGGTTGGAGGCCGGAATCTCAACCACGCGGTGGTTTGCCTTGATGGCGTTACGCACGCGGGTCAGATAATCGGCAATCGGATCAGTATTCATTGAACGTTGGCTGCGCCCGGTTTTTGGGAGCGCAAAGGTAGGAAAACTTCCTCACACTCTGTTGAGAGCGGAGTGAAATTTTCGGTGGAAGACTACTTGGCTCGGCTGTCCGTGCGCGGCCAATGGTTTCTTGCGGACGTAGGTGCTTACTAGGTCAGGGGCAACTAGGGGCTTGTTTTGGTAACAGGGCTGCAAAGGTACGGAAAAACGGTCAGCGAACAATACGATAACGAGACGACTGCTTCCCGACAAGATATCCCGAGCGCAAAAGACTAGTTGAGCGCAATTGCCTATAATTGCATCTGATTTTTCATTCTGTCTACTCTGCCCCCCTGTACCCATGTTCCCTGACCAGCCGCTCGACGAAGAGCCTACCCCCCAAACGCCTGTTCCAACGGAAGATGTTCGCGACATCCCTACTCCCCTGCCTCTGCCAGTTAGTGATACAGCTCAGAACACGCAGGAAGTAGAAGATGAAATTGACGACGATGATGAGGAAGACGATGACGACTTTGAGGATGAAGAGGAAGACGAAGCGGAATACGCGGAGTTCACTAAGCTAGATCCGGACTTCGCGCACCGCCGAGAAATCATCACGCGTTACCTCAATGGGGTGCACGGGCCACTCGGCAAACGCCGACGGCGCGCTGCCAGCACGATTGATTTCACAAAAACCGCCGCTGAGCGTGAGTTGGCTCAAAAGCAGCAATACGCCGATTGGGAACGCGAGGGCATCGCATGGTTCAACGAGCAGCACGCGACCGGACGGTTCGATGAGTGGCTCGGTGGCTACCATCTCGACAGCACTTTTGCCATAAGTAGCTTCGCGAAGAGCTATGGCTCGGCCTACGCTGACTTCCGCGCTTACGGTAGCTCGTTCGCCGGGTGGCTCGACTCCCAGAAGCTTCAGTTCCGCGATGCGGCCGTCAAGCTTTTGTGGCAGATTCAGCAGAAGAAGCTATTCGACCTTCAATGCCGCTGGCGCGCCGGGCAGGTTACAGTTCCCGGCTTGGATATCTCAGAAGACTTCGATTATTGGAACGACCGACTGTACCGCTGTACGTTCCTGCCGCCGATTACCGATGAAGAGTTCGCGCTGTACCGCGCCTATGCCGAATCGGCCGATTTTGAGGAAGACGAGGACTGTTCACAAGACTACGAACGCTTCAAGCAGGAGCAAACCAGCGCCCCTGACGACGGCGCCGTAGAAATGCCGGAATGGTATCAGTTCCACAACGTCCGTACCGGCAACGGCTCGCTCCTTCTATTACCCAACTTACGAGGCGAGCGCGAAGCCCACTACCGGGCTGTATATAATGCTTACTGGCTTGCTCGACATGAAGCCGAGAAAGCCTCGAAAGGCGAACCTGCCGCGCCGCCTCCCTTACCGCCCCCACCGGCTGACCCGCGCCCACGGCTGCTTTGGTACGATTACTATCAAGGCCAAGAGAGTAACCGCGACCACGTAGCGCACGACTTCCTGCGGCGCTTTGCCCCCGAACCCGGAGTCCTGCAACACCTCAAGGCGGTTAGCAGCACTCGTTTTGATGACCGATCCGACGTTCAGGAAGCTTTTGAGCTGTTACTCGAAGTGCGCGAGCCCGTCCGGATAGAAGCCCACGCCAACTGGCGCGAAGCCATCCAACTTACCGCCGCCCGCTACCAGCGCGAGCAAACCATCGCCGCGCTTGACGTCGTGTACGACGATTACAAGATGCGCGAGCAATTCGGGTTAGCGCATACCCCCTACTCCGAATACCCGGCCAGCAGCCGCGCCCAGCTCTTGGTCGAGCGCCTCGACATACTCAAAGGCCGCATCCTGTGCGGCGAGCCGCCCACGTTTGATTATTAATGACACGGACCATCACCGGATCGAGCCGCACACTTTCCAAACCGCCTATTTCGAAGATGGTGATGGTTTCACTGAGGAGATCAAGCGGACTGGGATTGTGGTGGAGTAAATTCTTGTCCAATGCTGCAAGATGACCACATTCAATTACTAATCCTCAATCTCATGTCCTTAATCAGCAGAATCATTACTAATTTCGTTGATTAGAGTATCTAAGCTCACTGCGATCACCACTGAAGCACAGCTGCTGCTATTGTGTGATGCGTGGTACGTTTCTTTCTCAAAGTCCAACTTGCAAAATTCATGGCAAAGTTTCCAATCAAAAAATTACTAATTTTTATATCAGTTTTTTTGTTGCAATCTTGCAACTCTTCATCTAGCGACACAAAAGAAATTTTATCTTCCGTGAATGAGAAAATCACAGCCTTTAGGTCAAAAGGTTTTAGTGAAGTTGAGGGAGCTTGGAGAGTCAGTAGATTTACAATAGATGGCCAGGAAGTTTGTGAACCAAATCAATGCATTGCCAAAGTTTACAAAGTTGATGCTCATCCTACTTGGGCAAGGTACCAGGTACATTTTAAAAAATTTGACAACAAAAGCCTTTTGAATATTTCCTCTATTGGGACAATTGACACCCTTTACATTAGCGAGAGTGGCAAAAAAAACAATGAATTATGTGGTTACCTTAAAGGAAACGAAATCTCTCTCGCTTATGGAAAGTGTATTCATACAGACAGCACTCTAACATACAAAGGCTTTTCTCCAAGCATTGGCTACATAAAGCCAGGTTTATTTTTCGATTTAAAATTAACGCGAGAGTATTAATCAAAACCGCCCCGGCCCACATCTACAAAAAGCAGATGAGAACCGGGGCGGTTAGCTTGTAGAGCTAGTGGTAAAACCTACCAGCTAGCTTTCGTCACACCGGGAATCTTGCCGGCCAGAGCCATTTCGCGGAAGACGTTACGGCTGATGCCGAACTTCCGGATGTAGCCCCGAGGACGCCCAGTCAGGTTGCAACGGTTGTGCAGACGGACAGGGGAAGCGTCTTTTGGAAGCTTGTCGAGGCCTTCGTAGTCGCCGGCGGCTTTCAGGGCCGTGCGCTTGGCGGCGTACTTGGCCACCATTGCTTGGCGCTTCCGCTCGCGGGCTTTTGCTGATTCTTTAGCCACGGGTTAGGCGGTTTTCTTGGTGGAAGTGAAGGGCATACCGAAGGCTTTGAGGAGCTCGTAGCTCTGCTCATCGTTCTCGGCGGTCGTCACGAAGGTAATATCCATACCGGAGATCGACTTGATCTTATCGATCGAGATTTCCGGGAAGATGATCTGCTCCTTCACGCCGAGCGTGTAGTTGCCGCGGCCATCGAAGCCTTTATCGGAAATGCCTTTGAAGTCGCGCACGCGGGGCAGAGCCACCGTCAGCAAGCGGTCCATGAATTCGTACATCCGCTCGCCCCGCAGGGTTACACGGGCGCCGATTGGCATTCCTTCACGCAGCTTGAAGTTCGAAACCGACGTTTTAGCTTTCGTTGGCACCGCTTTCTGACCCGAGATCGTGGTCAGCTCTTCGATGCCGTTATCAACCAGCTTCTTGTCAGCTACGGCTTCGCCGATGCCTCTGTTAATGCAAATTTTGGTGATGCGGGGTACCTGCATCACGCTCTTGAATTGGAATTTCTCCTTCAGAGCGGGCATCACCTCCGAGTTATACTTGTCTTTCAGCCGAGCCATGGGGGTCGTTCTTGAAAATGCTCAGGTGATGAATTACTGCGCGTTGGCTTCTGCCTTCCGCGTGCGGAGTGGTGCCTGAGCGGCAGCCTGCTCCACTTTCACGTTGGAAGCGTGGATGCTAGCCTCCTGACGGATGATACCGCCCTGGGGGTTTGCAGCCGATGGCTTCTGGTGTTTTGCCACCATGGCCACGCCTTCAACGATTACGCGGTTGCGGTCCGTCATAACGGCTTTCACGACACCGGTCTTGCCTTTGTCGTCGCCGGCGATCACGCGAACCGTATCACCGGTTTTCACGTGGACGCTGCCGTTGTGCGATTTGTCTGCTGCTTTCTTGTAAGCCATTGGATTGCGGCGATTAAAGCACCTCGGGGGCGAGCGACACGATTTTCATAAACTGCTTCTCCCGCAGCTCGCGGGCCACTGGCCCGAAGATGCGCGTTCCACGCGGCTCGTCGTTGTTGTTGAGCAACACGGCGGCGTTGTCATCGAAGCGGATATACGAGCCGTCTTTGCGGCGGATTTCCTTCTTCGTACGCACGATAACGGCTTTCGAAACCGTGCCTTTTTTGATATTGCCCGACGAGAGGGCAGACTTCACAGTGACGACGATTTTGTCGCCGACGGAAGCATATTTTTTGCCGGTGCCACCCAGCACGCGGATGCAAAGCACCTCTTTCGCGCCAGAGTTGTCGGCGACCGACATCCGGGATTCCTGTTGGATCATCTTCTTGCTTGGTTAGCGCCTCAGCGGCGCGATTAGCGTTTCCGGACTCGCTGATTACTTAGCGCGTTCCACGATCTCCACCAGACGCCACCGCTTGCTGGCGCTCAGCGGACGCGTTTCCTGAATCCGCACGGTATCACCGATACCGCACTCGTTCTTCTCGTCGTGAGCCATAAACTTGGTAGAGTGCTGCAGGAACTTCCCGTAGAGGGGGTGTTTCTTGCGGCTTTCCACGCGCACCACGATGGACTTGTCCATCTTGTTCGAGGTTACCACGCCAATCCGTTCGCGGCGCAGGTTACGGCCGTGGCCGTCGCGCTTCTCGTGGTGGGGCGTGTAGGCGATCGAGCGGCGCTCGGTCGGCGTAGCGGCTGCGGCTTCAGTAGCCGGCATCACCGAGGCGGCGCTGGTTTCGTCGGCGGCCACTCCCGGATTCTGGTTATCTTGCTCTTGCATCGTTCAGGCGGGGAGTTAGGCAGCCGCTTTGCCGCGGCGCGAAATTTCGGTTTGGATCTGGGCAACCAGCTTACGCTGCAAACGCAGGCGCATCGGGTTTTCCAGCGGCGAGATAGCGTGCGCGAAGCGCAGGCTTTGGCCGGTGGTCATGGCGGCCTGGAGCTGCTGCTGGAGCTGCTCCATCGATAGGCCGGAGAGGTCTGACTTCTTCATCGGATTCGGCAGAGGAAAGGCTTACTTGGCTTCGGCGGGAGCGTAATCGGGCCGTACCACGAAACGGGTACGAACCGGCAGTTTCTGCGCCGCAAGCCGCAACGACTCCTGCGCCGTTTCGAGCGATACGCCGTCCGACTCGAACAGGATCATACCTGGTTTCACGCAGGCGACCCAGTACTCCGGAGCACCTTTACCCTTACCCATCCGCACTTCAGCAGGCTTCTTGGTAATAGGCTTGTCCGGGAAGATGCGAATCCAAACCTGACCTTCACGCTTCATAGCGCGGGTCATAGCGATACGGGCTGCCTCAATCTGGCGGGCCGTAATCCAGGATGCTTCCAGCGACTTAATGGCGAACGAGCCAAAGTCGATGCTGGAACCGCGGTGTGCAATGCCGTGAACACGGCCTTTCTGCATCTTGCGGTATTTGGTTCTTTTTGGCTGAAGCATTGGAAATTTCGGTCTAGCGGCGGCGCGGCAGGAATTTCAACCCGACTGTGCGCTGCATAGGTTCCTGCTTATGTTGGTTGATGGTTTCTGGTTTTTGGTTAATGGTTGCGCCGTTTATCAGCAAACAACCATTAACCAAAAACCATCAACTAATAAATCTATCGACGTGGACCACGGTTGCCGCCTGCACCACCGCCCGGGCCGCCTGGGCCCCGACGCTGACCACCTGCTGCGCCACCTGGGCCACCACCCGGTGCACCGCCGCCAGCGTTGCCGCCGCCGAAGCCACCACGGTCGCCGCCACGGCCTCCGCCGCCACCACCACCACGCGGACCACGATCATCGCGGCGCGGGCCACGGTCGTCGCGGTCGTTACGACGGCCATCGAAGCCACCGCCTGGGTTGGTGAGCTGCTGGTTCGGCGTCAACTCAGGACGGCCGAACACATCGCCACGCATCACCCACACTTTGATGCCGATCTTACCGTACACCGTCTGAGCTTCAGACAGGGCGTAGTCGATATCGGCACGCAGCGTGTGCAGGGGGGTACGGCCTTCTTTGTACTGCTCGGTCCGAGCAATCTCAGCACCACCGAGGCGGCCCGAAACCTGTACTTTGATGCCTTCGGCACCCACGCGCAGAGCGCCTTGGATAGCCATCTTCATCGCACGGCGGAACGAGATACGCGCTTGCAATTGCTGCGCGATGCTCTCACCGACGAGCTTGGCGTCGAGCTCCGGACGCTTGATCTCGAAGATGTTGATTTGAACATCCTTTTTGGTGATGTTCTTCAGCTCTTCTTTGATCTTGTCGACCTCAGCGCCGCCTTTACCGATTACCACACCCGGACGAGCCGTGTTGATGGTGATCGTGATGCGCTTGAGCGTACGCTCGATGATGATCTTGGAGATACCGCCTTTCGGGATACGCGCCAGGATGTACTTGCGGATCTTTTCGTCTTCGACGAGCTTCTCAGCGAAGTCTTTGCCGCCGAACCAGTTGGATTCCCAGCCTTTGATGACGCCGAGGCGGAAGCCGGTCGGGTTTACTTTCTGTCCCATCGTAGGTTACTTGGCGGCAGTTTTACGGTACTTGACGCGACGCTCGGCAGCAGCCGCGCGGTCAGCCTCTTTCTTCAACGTCTTCGGATCATCAAGCGGACGGCTATCGATCACTAGGGTCGTGTGGTTCGAGCGCTTACGAATGCGGTGACCACGGCCTTGCGGCGCGGGGCGCAGACGCTTCGTCATCCGACCGCCATCGACGAAAATCGTCTTGACGTAGAGATTGGCTTCTTCGATACGCTCGCCTTCGTTCTTGAGGCTCCAGTCGGCGATTGCCGTCAAGAGGAGCTGCTCAACGCGGGCGGCGCCCTGGTTTGGCTCGAATTTCAGCAAGCCGAGGGCTTCCTGCACATTCTTACCACGCACCATATTGGCAACGAGGCGCATCTTACGCGGCGACGTAGGTACCGCGTGCAGCTGCGAGGTGGCGGGGCCACCGGCTGGGGCTGCTAGGGCCGCTTCCTTCTGGAGCCGGATGCGAACCGATTTTTTCAGTTTCTTTTCCGCTTCCATTATCGCTTGCCTTTATCTTTTTTGGCGGTGTGACCACGGAAGTTGCGGGTCGGGGCGAATTCGCCCAGCTTGTGACCCACCATGTTTTCCGTGACGTAGACCGGGATGAACTTGTTACCGTTGTGAACGGCGAAGGTGTGGCCGACGAAATCCGGAGAGATCATCGAGCGGCGCGACCACGTCTTGACGACCGACTTTTTGTTGGCGTCGATCAGTACCTGGACTTTTTTCTCCAGGCGGTAGTCGATGTAGGGGCCTTTCTTTAGCGAACGAGCCATTTGCTATTTCTTGCCTTTGCGGCTGACGATCAGTTTATCCGAATGCTTCTTCGGCGAGCGGGTCTTCTGGCCTTTGGCGAAGATACCGTTGCGCGAGCGTGGGTGACCGCCCGAAGAGCGACCTTCACCACCACCCATAGGGTGATCCACTGGGTTCATTGCCACACCGCGAACGCGGGGACGGATACCCAGCCAACGCGAGCGACCGGCTTTGCCGAGGCGCACGTTCATGTGGTCGCCGTTGGAGACGGTACCGATCGTGGCGGAGCACGACGTCAGGACCATCCGCGACTCACCCGACGGCAGGCGCAGGGTAGCGTAGCGCTCTTCACGAGCCACCAGCTGAGCGTAGGTACCAGCCGAGCGCGCCATCTGGCCGCCTTGACCGGGCCGCAGCTCGATGTTGTGAACGATAGTACCGAGCGGGACTGCTGACAGCGGCAACGCGTTGCCTACTTCCGGCGGAGCCGTTGGGCCGCTCATCACCGTAGCGCCGACCGCGAGGTTGGCTGGGGCGATGATATAGGCTTTGGAGCCATCGACGTAGTAGAGCAGCGCGATCCGGGCCGTGCGGTTCGGATCGTACTCGATGCTTTTCACCGTGGCTGGCACGCCGTGCTTGGCGCGCTTGAAGTCCACGAGGCGGTAGGTGCGCTTGTGGCCCCCACCGGTGTAACGCATCGTCATCTTACCGGAGCCGTTACGGCCACCGGATTTGTGGATCCCAACCGTGAGTGATTTCTCCGGCTTGGATGCGGTGATCTCGTCGAACGCCGGTGCTACGCGGAAGCGCGTACCGGGCGTAATCGGACGAAGTTTCTTAACTGCCATAATAGGGTATCTACGGCGTGGAAATTAAATGCCCGTGTAGAAGTCGATGGTATCGCCGGCTTTCAGCGTAACCACCGCCCGCTTCGACGAGGCGCGGCGACCCGAAACCGGGCCATTTTTGGTGTTGCGGCTTTTGATCTTGCCGGCGTAGCGCATCGTGTTGACAGCCGTTACGGTTACCCCGTAAAGCTGCTCGATAGCGCGGCGGATTTCGATCTTGTTGGCCAGACGGTCCACCTCGAAGGCGAAACGACCGGTTTCCTGCAAGGCGGCCATCTTCTCGGTAACGAGCGGGCGCTTCAGAACGTGGTGCGGGTTCATCTGTTCGGCGTGGGGGGATTAGGCCTTTGGGGCGTAAAGAGCTTCCAGCGTCTGCAGACCCGCTTCCGACAGCACCAGCGCGTCTGCGTTGAGCAGATCGTAGGTGGTCAGCGAGGAGGGAACAGCCACTTTCACTTTCTGAATGTTGCGGGCCGACAGCACCACGTTCGCATCCACGGCACCCGTCACGAGGAGGGTACGGCGGCCGGTGAGCTGCATGTTCGACAGCAAGGCAACGACTTCTTTCGTTTTAGGAGCGGTGAACGAAGGGTTCTCCACTACTTTCACTTTCGAGTCTTTCGCCAGCGAAGCCAGTGCCGAGAGGCGGGCCAACGCTTTGACTTTTTTGTTGAGCTTGAAGCTATAGTCACGCGGACGTGGGCCGAATACCCGACCACCGCCGATGAACACCGGCGACTTCATCGAGCCAGCACGGGCACCGCCGGTACCTTTCTGCTTCTTGAGTTTCTTGGTCGTGCGGGCTACTTCAGCACGCTCTTTCGACTTGTGCGTACCCTGGCGCTGGTTGGCGAGGTACTGCTTGACGTCGAGATACATCACGTGGTGATTGATCTCGCCACCGAAAACGGCGTCGGACAGGGTCACCTTGCGGCCGGTATCCTGGCCGTCGATTTTTACTACGGAGACTTCCATCGGGCGGCTTACTTCTCGAGGTACACGAATGAGTTTTTCGCGCCGGGCACCGAACCGCTGATAACCAGCAAGTTTCGGTCGGTCACGACACGCAGCACCTTCAGGTTCTGCACTTTCACGCGGGTGCCGCCCATCCGGCCGGCCATCCGCATCCCTTTAAACACACGGGAAGGCCACGAGCACGCACCGATAGAACCGGGGTGCCGGAGGCGGTTGTGTTGGCCGTGGGTCTGTCCGCCGACACCGGCGAAGTTGTGACGCTTCACGACGCCCTGAAAGCCTTTGCCTTTCGAGGTACCAACGACGTCAACGAAGTCGCCTTCGATGAAGAAATCGGCGCCGAGCTGTTGGCCGGCTTTGTAAGACGAGAGGTCGTGCTCTGCGTCAGGCCGGAATTCGGCCAGTTTTTGCAGCGGCTCTACGCCGGCTTTGGCGAAGTGACCCGCCATTGCTTTAGTGGTCCGGCGCGCTTTGCGCTTACCGAAACCGATTTGTACTGCAGCGTAACCGTCGGTTGCGACGGTCTTGACCTGCGTTACGAAACAAGGACCAGCTTCAATCAGCGTGGCCGGCACGTTCTTGCCGTCCTCGGTGAAGAGGCTTGTCATCCCGATTTTCTTACCGATGATGCCAGGCATTCTACCTTGAAAAAGAGAGTAATACATCCCCGCAGACCCCTTCCCAACTGGGTCGGTTTTGTCAACGGGAGCGCAAAGGTAGGAAAATTAATTAAGCTGGCAAGCTGAATGTCAAAACTTTTGCTTAACAGTGCGCGCTTCTCCCCTTCTGGTACTGACAGTTAGAATCGGCCGGTGATGCCGAAGTGAATCTTGCCGCGCGTCAGGCTGGCGGTTTGGCCGCTGGCGCGGCCAACGGCGTAAACGAACTGAAATACGCCCGCGCCGGTGCTGAAGGTGAGGCCGAGACCGGCGCCGCCGGGCCAATCGCGGGAGAGGGCGGCGGAGGATGCGGGGGTGCGGTCGCGGCGGTAGTAGCCTTGGTCGGCGAAGAGGAAGACGTAGGCGTCGTCGCCGGTGAAGACGCGGTATTCAGTGGTGGCGACGGCGTAGGAGGAGACGAAGAATTGCCATTCGTCGAATCCGCGCAGGGTGGCGAGGCCGCCGAGGCGGAAGAGGTCGTTCTCGAAGAGGCGGTCGGCGTTGTAGAGGCCTTCGGCGCGAATGCGGGTTAGGAGCGTGGAGGAGCGGCCGGTGCGGGTGTAACGTTCGAGCCGCAAACCGCCCGTGAGCTGCGTGGTGCGGGGACGAATGTTGGCGTAGAGCGCTTCCGGCACGTCGGGGTTGCGGCGGATGACTTTGTTTCCGGCGGCGCCGCTGAGGGCGAGGCTCCAGCCGCGTCGGGGGAAAAACGGGTCGTCGAGGAGGTTGAGGGCGTAGGAGAGGCCGTAATTCGGGTAGCGCGAATCGAGGGTGGCGGGCAGGACGGTGAGGAGGCGAAACGTGGAATCGGCGAGCAGCCGCGACGACCGGAACTCGGCGAAAAAGCTCAGGCGGCCGAGGCGGGCGGTGGGGTAACCGAATTCGAGGCGCGGCTTGGTGGTGACGAATTGGTTGGCTTGTCGGACCAGATTGAACGTCCCCACAAATTCCAGCGGCGACCCCAGCAAGCCGGGATGGGCATAGGAAGCGTTCAGGGCGGTGGAATTAGCGTCGGCTTTGCGCCAGTTGAGCGTCAGGCTTTTGCCGCCACCCTTGATGTTGCGGAGCGCCAGATTGACTTCGCCGGTCACCTGCACGCGCTTGGCGCCGGGAGCGGGGTTGTTCGCTGGAAGTACCCCGACGATGCCGTCGAACTGGTTCGCGCGACGGTCGGCGAGGAAGAAGGTGATGCGGGCGCGATCTTGCGCGAACCGGATCCGCGGCGCGCCGGTGCTTTGCAAATAAGGCAGCTGCTTGAGCAGGCGCGTGGCGGCGGCGATCCGTACCTGACTATACGGTTGGCCGGGAAAAATCTGAAGGTATCTCGACAGAAAACCCCGACTGATATGCGCCGGACCTTCGACCAAAATCGAATCCATCACCACCAGCGGCCCGCGTTCCAGTCGCAGGACGGCGGACAGGCGGTCGCCAGCGGCATCGAGCCACTGCACGGAATCGAGGCGCACGGCGGCGAACGGGTAGCCGTGGTCTTCGGCTTCGGTGAGAATGGCTTGTTGCAGCCGCACCAGCTCGGCCGGTTGGAACGGCTCGCCGCGCAGGAGGCGCTCGCGGAAACCGGCGCGGGCGAGAAGGCCGTCGGGCACATCGTCGGTGGCGCGGACGGTGGCCCAGCGGAAGCGTGTTCCTAGATAAAGTTGAATCCGGAGCGAATCCCTAGTGGGCCATTTGAGCGAATCGGCCGACGCCGTGAGCCACGCATCAGCCCGGAGGGCGAGAATGGCGGTCCGGACGGCCGTCAGGGCGGCGAGGGAATCAGGAGCAGAGTTGGGTAGCCGGAGCCGCCGGAGGGCGGTGCGCTCAGTGGCGGTGGCGGTTTGCCAGCGCAGGCGCACGGTTTGGGCGTGCGCCGGAACGCCCAACAGCAGCAACCCGACCGCATTCAGCGTCAGAATAAAGAGCAGATGATGCAGACGCGGCAAACCCAAACGCAGTGACTCGGAAGAACAGGCCGAAAGGTAATCCGACGAACGCCCGACTGGCCCGATTTGGTGCAAACGCATCCGCACGTATCAGCGACGTATCAGGAAGGAGGCGGGCGCTAGCTTTGCCGGATGCCGTGGCTCCTGTTTTTTGCTTTCGAAGTAGGCACTTACCTTTTGCTCCGAACGGCGCTGGGCGGCTGGGGCGAGCCTGACCAATGGACTACTCACAATACCATCACGGCCAATTGGGTGAAGGCGGTGTGGTTCATCCTCGGACATTTACTGCTGACGGTGGTCGGTTATCTGGCGCTGGCGCAGCGGCTGCCGCAGAAGCACCGGGGGCAAGTGCTGCCGTGGTTTTGGCGCTCGCTGCTGGCGATGGTCGTGGAAGTGGTGGTGCTGATGGGCTGATGTAACCCATCGGCGCACTTGGGGGTAAGCGTTGGGAGAATGCAGCGGACGATTCTCTTTTTTGGCAATTCCCTCACGGCCGGGTATGGCGTGGGCGCGGCACTGGCCTTTCCGGCGCTGATTCAGGCGCGGCTCGACGCGGAGGCGCTGCCTTACCGCGCCGTGAACGCGGGGCGCTCCGGCGACACCACGACCCGCGGCCTCGTCCGCCTCGACGCCACGCTCGCGGCGCACGCGAAACCCGATGTGTTCGTGCTGGAATTGGGCGCGAACGACGGCCTGCGCGGCCACTCCCCCACCACCACCGAAGCCAACCTCGACGCCATTTTGCATCGGGTGCGGCGGCACCATACGGCCACGCGCTGCCTTCTATTAGGTATGGAGCTGCCGACGCTGCTCGGCGGGCCGTATGCGGCGGCGTTCGCGGCGCTGTTCCGGACGGTGGCGGGGCGGCATAACGCGGCGTTCGTGCCGTTCCTGCTCGATGGCATTATCTTGAATCCCACGCTCACTCTCCCCGACCGCGTTCACCCGAATGCCGCCGGGCAGCGTCAAATGGCTGATGTGGTGTGGCCGAAGCTGCGGCCGATGCTGCTGACGGATGCGGTGGGGGGAAGCTTGTAGGCGATTGACACGCGTCTCGGAGAGACGCTGCTACATTTTGTAGAGGCGCATTTGGTCGAGGAGGGCGGTGTTGATGCCTTCGGCGTTCATATTATCGTCTTGCGGCTCGAAGGTGAGGGTGGCGGTGTGCTCGCCGGGCGTTAGGGTGAGGAGGGTGGCATTGGTGAAGCCCCAGTCGGACCAATCGTTGGCGCCGCGCTGCGGGAAGACGACCGGCCCAACCGGTTTACCATCGACTGAGAGGGAGCGGAGGGCGCACTTGTTATCGGTATTGACCGGGCCAGAGCCGTTCGCGTAGCGGAAATCGAGGACGTAGCGGCCCGCCGTCGGCACGTTGAATTTGAGCGCGACCGCGCGGTTTTCGGTGCGGGTCAGAATCGTGTAGCCATTTCCGCTGAAGCCCTGTGGATGCAGCGCGGCGGGGCCGGTCTTGACTTGCTTCGTCGGCTCAAGGGTGGCGATGAGTTGGCTGACGGGCACTGGGCCGGGTTCGGGGCCGAAGGCTTCGGCAATCGGCTCGACGTAGCGGACGGCCGGACCGGCGGGCAGCGGCGTGTTGCTCAGCTCCATCACCAGCTCGTGCGTGCCGGTGAGCGAGGCTAGAATGGTTGCGGTTTTGACGAGCTGACCATCCATCATGATGCTTTTCAGGACGTTGCCGGTGCCGCGCAGGCGGAGCGTGAACGTGGCGCCCCGATAACGGAAGTTGCTGAGCACTTTCTCGCCGGGGTAGGCGGCGGGGACGCACGGCGAGAGCGTGAGACGGTCGGGGCGGAATTCCATCCCGAAAAACACCCGCGTTACCATCGCCAGATTCCCCGCTACGCTCCAAAGTTGCCGGTCGGAGTTGGTTTCGGTGCCTTTGAAATCGCCATCGAAAGCGTTGAGGTTTTCCTTGTTAGTAAGGAAGAGGGCGGCCGGACGGTAGATAGTCGCCAAGCCGTGTGCGAGGGCGTCACCGGCCTCGTTGCGCGCCAACGCCCAGTTCCAGTACGCCTGCACGAACGGCCAAACCGACTGGTTGTGGTACGGCGGCGTGTTCGGCTGGCCGGGCCAAACCGTGGGCGTGCCCCACCGGAGCGCGGGCGCGTTTTTGATGATGGACGGAGCGCGCTCGCCGGGCGCCACTTCGTAAAGCACCGCCAACGCCTCGCCGAGCGCTTCCCAACGGCCCGAAAGCTGATTGGCGGTCGGGCGCCCGTATCGGAACTGACCGTAATACCCTTTTTCGGCGCTCCAGAGCTGCGCGTTAATGGTATCGCGAAGGGCAGCGGCGGTTTTGAGCGCCACTTTCCCGGCCGGAGCGGTGGGGTTGAGCTGACGCGCCATCAGGCCGAGAATGTCGTAAGCACGGGCGAACACCACGTTCGTACCCAAGCACCGCGACTCGTAGATATCCGCCGGTTGCATCCAGCGCGGGTACGTCTGCTGCCGCCAATCGAGGAACGACGACTCGCCGCGTACCAGCTCGCCGGGACGGGCGACGGTGCGCTCGTCGGCCTGAATCGACTTAAAAATGACGTCGTACGCGTATTGCAGCCACGCGCGGTCACCGGTCGCGACGTACACTTCCCACGCCGCCAACGCCCATGTCTGCCGGTCGCTCGATACCGGCCACGACCCACCCGTGCCCGTATCCTGAATGATGCGCCCGTCGGCGGTCACTTTTCGCCGGAGCGAGTTCATCGTGATGTCGGGCCGCAGATGCGCGAGGCTCAGCACGATACTATAGGAGATGTCGCGCGTCCAGACGCCGTCCCACTTCGCGCCAGCCATAAAGGTTTCGTCGGGCCGGATATTGAGCAGCATCTCTTCCAGCGACAGATTCCAGAGCGCATCCACCAACGGCTGCTCGGAGTGGTATTGCGGCAGGGCGCTCACATCCTTCGTCAGCTTCCACTCGCGGGTTTGGGCGGTGCCGGTGGTGCCGCCGGGGTTCAGCAGAAGCTCGATTTCGTAGATACCGTCGCCGTCGGGGTCTTGCAGCTGATACTGTGCGCGCCCGGCGAGGTTATCGAAATCCCACCCCAACGGCTCGGAGCCCCCGGCGATGAAAACGCCTTTGAAATCCTGCTGATAAATCCGTTGGCCGTTGAAGGTATCGAAATGCCCGTTCGCCTTGAACCCGGCCAACACGGGGCGCAAATCGAGGCGGAGCTTGATGCGCGTATCCGGCTCCAAATAGGAATCAGCGGGCACCGGCGTCTCCTGTTTCAGCAGCTTCCCGAATTCGATGACCGGCGTTTCCACCGTTTTCCCCGCACCGCCGGGAAACAGCACTACTGAGTGGTTAACGCCAATCGGCAGCTCGTTATCGCGGCCGTTGAGGGCGAATTTGAATTGCAGCTCGCGGTTGAACGTCCGGTTCGCGGGGCTTTGATAATTACTGGTGATGTGCGTGGCGGAAACCGCCCGCGCCACAAACGCGCCCTGCTCAACACGGTCGGGCCAGACGGTAAACTCAGCAGCGCGGTAAAGCGGCGTTTCAGATGACGACACAGCAGCGGAAGGAGAGGAAGCGGACGTAGAAGCAGGATTAGCCGCGCCCGGCGCCGCTTGCCGCGACCCCGACGTGCAACCAATCAAACTCGAAAAAGCGAAGAGGACGAAGCAAGCGGAACGATTCATCGAAAAAAGAAAACGCCGGACAACGACGGACGATAAAGCGGACTTACGGGCCTGCAACCGGCGCCAGAGCGTTAAACCCGTACGCGTTGCAAAGTTGCGGCGGGGCCACGGGTTCCGCATTGTTTACAAATTGATAACCTTCGTGGCGCAGCCCGTCGGGGGTGGGCGCCGTAGGTTGCGGAGCCAACGCGACGGACCGGCGAACTCCTTTTCCCCCCGATTCCGTTGCGTCATCTTCCCCCTAATAAACGCGTGCTGGGCCGCCAGGAGCTGGTGGACTTTCCGGCTTTTGGTCTACTCCGAGTGGAAGCTAAGATTGACACCGGCGCTTTCACCTGCGCGCTGCACTGCACGCACCAACGTGTGGAGCAGACGGCCGACGGCACCGCCGTCCTCCGCGTCCGCCTTTTCGATGAGCTTCATCCGCAGCACGACGGCCGCATTCTGGAGTTCCGCGAGTGGGAAGAGCGCGAAATCCGCAACTCGTTCGGCGATGTGCAGCGGCGGTTCGTCATCCGCACGGCCGTAGTACTCTTCGGCCAACCCCTCGAAACCGAATTCTCCCTCTCCGACCGTTCCGACCTGCGCTTCCCCGTTCTCCTCGGCCGGGCGATGCTCCAGCAAGGCCATTTTCTGGTCGATGTGATGCGGCGCAACGTGTCGTATAAGTACAATCAGCGCCAACGAAAACGAAAAGGATGAACAGATCTGGAGATGTGAAAGAGATGTGAGGATGTGAATTGAATTTCTGCCGAATGCTTTCGGCTCAAGATTTATTCTGTTGACGCACATTTTCCACATCGAACCATATCTTTCCCATCCTTACATCTCCACATTATCTCCATCCCCAAATCTGTCCACATCCCCACATCTGACAATGAAAATCGCCATTCTTTCCCGCGACCCGAAGCTTTATTCTACCCGTCGGTTGGTAGAGGCGGTGCAGGCGCGGGGGCATATCGCCGTCGTCATCGATCATTTGCGCTGCGATTTGGTGATTGAGCAGGGCCAGCCCGCCATCATCCACCGCGGTGCCCGCCTGACGGGTATCGACGCCGTAATTCCGCGCATCGGCGCCTCCGCGACGTTTTATGGCACCGCCGTCGTGCGGCAGTTCGAGATGATGAAGGTGCCCGCCGCCGTCGATTCGCAAGCCATTCTGCGCTCCCGCGACAAGCTCCGCGCGATGCAGCTACTGGCGCGCGCTGGGGTGGGGCTGCCGCGCACGGTGTTCACCAATTATTCCAAGGCCGCGCCGGAGCTGGTGCAGGAAGCGGGCGGAGCGCCGGTAGTCATCAAGCTGCTGGAAGGCACGCAGGGGCTGGGCGTAGTGCTGGCGGAGACCGAACAGGCCGCGACTTCCGTCATCGAGGCGTTTCATAATTTGAAGGCGCGTTTTATCGTGCAGGAATTTATTGCCGAAAGTCGCGGGTCGGATATTCGGGTATTTATTGTCGGGGGCGAAGTGGTGGGCGCAATGAAACGGCAAGGCCGCGAAGGGGAATTTCGGTCGAACCTGCACCGGGGCGGCACTGGAACGCTCATCAAGCTCACCAGCAAGGAGAAAAAAGCCGCCCTAACAGCCGCCGCCGCCCTCGATTTAGCCGTAGCTGGGGTAGATATGCTCCAAAGCAAGCGCGGGCCGCTGGTGCTGGAAGTGAACTCCTCTCCCGGCCTCGAAGGCATCGAAAAAGCCACGGGGCTGGATATTGCTGACCGTATTGTGGCGCACGTTGAGACGTTGGTGAGGGGGAAGAAGAAGCGGCCGAAGGCGGCGAAGGCGTGAGAGGTCGCGTGGCCCGTGCGGCCCGCGTAAGCCCGGGGTAGATTTCTGCGAAATCAACCCCGGGCTGTGGAAAAGAACCCCGTTGGGGTTCCCCAATTAACTGCGTGACGCGAACCCCAACGGGGTTCTTCTCCAAAGCCCGGGGTTGGCGGCGCTTTGCGCCGACTACCCCGGGCTACGCGCTGGGCACACGCCGGGTCACGCGCCGGGCACACATACGTCGCCCAACCCAGCAAACGCCCCCCTCCCCCACCCCGCTAAATAACCCGGCACCTTTCTACCCGGTTTAGCCGTTCCGTACCTTTGCCGACTGCCTTACCCGCACGCTCCCGTCTCAATGGCCAGAAAGCCCACGCCCACCACTGTTGCTACCACCGCGCCCGATTTCGACACCACCCCTGCCGAAACCGCCGCCGCCGATCAGCTCGATAACCTCGACCCGCGCCGGTTCATCATCATCAAGAATGCGCGGGTGCATAACCTCAAGAACCTGAGCGTGGCGGTGCCGCGCAACCATTTCGTGGTGGTGACGGGGTTGAGCGGGTCGGGTAAGTCGAGTCTGGCGTTTGATACGCTTTACGCCGAGGGGCAGCGGATGTACGTGGAAAGCCTCAGCTCCTACGCCCGGCAGTTTTTGGGGCGGATGGATAAGCCGGACGTCGACTACATCCGCGGCATCTCCCCGGCCATCGCCATCGAGCAGAAGGTGAGCGTGCGCAACAACCGCTCGACGGTAGGCACTTCGACGGAGATTTACGACTATCTGAAGCTGCTGTTTGCGCGCATCGGGCACACGTATTCGCCTGTCAGCGGCGAGGAAGTGCGGAAGGATTCGGTGGATGACGTGGTGAATTGGCTCCGGCAGCAGCCCGCCGGCACGCGGGCGCTCATCTCGGCGCCGCTGCCCGCCGCGACCGTGGGCCGCACGCTGATGCAGGAGCTGGATTTGCTCCTGCAAAAAGGCTTTGCGCGGGTGCTCGTGAAAGGCACGGTGCGGTTCATCGAAGACCTGCTCGCCGACGTCGAAACCAATCTGCTTGGCCGCACCGATGTGCGGGTGCTCATCGACCGCGCCGTCCTCGACCCCGCTGAGGAAGACCAGCAGTTCCGCCTCGCCGACTCGGTGCAGACGGCGTTTTTCGAGGGCCACGGCGAGTGTGAGGTGCAGATTTCGACCCCCGAAAACCCGCAGCCGGAAACCCGCAGCTTCTCCGACCGCTTCGAGCGCGACGGCATTGTCTTCGAGGAGCCGTCGGTCAACTTCTTCTCCTTCAACAACCCCTACGGCGCGTGCCAGACGTGCGAAGGGTTCGGCTCAGTCCTCGGCATCGACCCCGATCTGATTATCCCTGACAAGAGCCTGTCGATTTTCGAGGGCGCCATCTCGCCGTGGCGCACCGATAAGCAGAGCGAGTGGCAGGCGCCGCTGCTCAAGCACGGCATCAAGTTCGATTTCCCGATTCACCGCCCGTATCAAGACCTCACCGAAGCCGAACAGCGCCTGCTCTGGACCGGCAACAAGTATTTCGAGGGGCTTGACGCGTACTTCCGCTGGGTGCACGAGCAGAGCCACAAGATTCAGTACCGCGTGCTGCTGAGCCGCTACCGGGGCCGCACCGTGTGCCCGGATTGCCGGGGCACGCGCCTCCGCAAAGACGCGCAGTACGTCAAAATCACCGGCCAAAGCATCACCGACGTGGTGCTGATGCCGGTGAGCGAAGCCAAGATTTTCTTCGACGAATTGCAGCTCCCGCCCGGCGAGTTCGCCGTCGCTGAGCGCCTGCTCACGGAAGTGCGCAACCGCTTGGGCTACCTCACGCGGGTGGGCCTCGGTTACCTGACGCTCAACCGGTTGAGCAACACGCTGAGCGGCGGCGAAAGCCAGCGGATTGCGTTGGCGACGTCGCTGGGGTCGGCGTTGGTGGGGTCGATGTACATTCTGGATGAGCCGAGCATCGGGCTGCACCCGCACGATACCGACCAGCTCATCGGCGTGCTGCGGTCGTTGCAGGCGCTCGGGAATACGGTGATTGTGGTGGAGCACGAAGACAAGATGATGCGCGCCGCCGACCAGATCATCGATATCGGCCCGGAAGCCGGTTCCGGCGGCGGCAAGCTCCTGTTTCAAGGCTCTTACGCCGACCTCACCCGCGCCCCCACCTGGACTGGCCGCTACCTCTCCGGCGAGCTGCAAGTGGCCGCCGAGCGCCCCCCGCGCCCGTGGCGCAACGCCGTGGAAGTGGTCGGCGCCCGTGAGAACAACCTAAAAAACCTGACCGTCAAATTCCCCCTTGGCATTATGACGGTCGTGACTGGCGTGAGCGGTTCCGGTAAATCGACGCTGGTGAAGCGCGTGTTGGCCCCGGCGCTCGTGCGGCATCTCGGCGGTGGCGGCGGCGACAGCATCGGCAAATTCGACAAGCTGCAAGGCGACGTGAGCAAGGTGCGGCACGTCGAGTTCGTCGACCAAAACCCGATTGGGAAGTCGTCGCGCTCGAACCCCGTGACCTACGTGAAGGCCTACGACGTCATCCGCCAGCTCTACGCCGACCAGCCCCTCGCGAAAGCGCGGGCGCTCAAACCGGCGCATTTCTCATTCAACGTGGAAGGCGGGCGCTGCGAAACCTGCCAAGGCGAAGGCCAAGTGAAGGTCGAAATGCAGTTTATGGCCGATATCTGGCTGCAATGCGAGAGCTGCCACGGCCGCCGCTTCAAGCAGGATATCCTCGATATCAAGTACCACGACCTTGACGTCGCGCAGGTGCTGGAGCTGACCGTCGACGACGCCATCACCTTCTTCGCCGACCAGTCGAAGCTCCTCGAAAAGCTCAAGCCGTTGCAGGACGTCGGTCTCGGCTACATCCGCCTCGGCCAGAGCAGCGCCACGCTCTCCGGCGGCGAGGCGCAGCGCGTCAAGCTCGCCAGCTTCCTGACGCGCGGCTCCGCCCCGTTCACGGAAGACGTGCTGTTCGTATTCGACGAACCCAGCACCGGCCTGCACTTCCACGACATTAACAAGCTCCTCACCGCCCTCAACGCGCTCGTCGATAACGGCAACTCCGTCCTCATCATCGAGCACAACGTCGACATCATCCGCGCCGCCGACTGGGTCATCGACCTCGGCCCCGAAGGCGGTCTCAACGGCGGCCATTTATTATTCGAAGGCACCCCCGCCCAACTAGCCGCCTTGGGTGATACGAATTTGACGGCGAAATATTTGGCGTAGCAAACCGCTCCCGAATAGTATTACCGAGCCGGTCAGGTTAAGCGTCGTTCGAACACAAAAAAAGCCGTGAAGAGGCACACCAGTGTGCTTCTTCACGGCTTTTTCGCCTAACTACTCCAGTAGGGAAGCCTAACTACTCCCTAACGACGAGCTTTTTTGATTTCTGAATGCCTGCTGTATCATAAGCAATCAGATAATAGCCAGCTCCGGCCTGAGCCAGCTGTTGAACTCCAAGCTGGTTGACACCCACTGATAGCTCACCGGTCAACACCGTCTGACCCATCATATTACACAGCCTGTAGCTACCGGCAAATGGACTCTGCACGACCAGCTTGTTGTCAGTCATCGGGTTTGGATAAGCCATTATCTCATCCCACGCCTCATCCCCACATTTTTTTGCTGCTACGATATTCGACTCCGTGTAAGTGCCATCGTCATTAATCTGCCTGAGCTTGTAATAGGCCACAGCTTGGGCAGATGGCCGATAATCGTGGCAGCTATATGGCTGCAAGCGGGTGCTTTCGTGCTTAGCAGGCACCCGGCTCACCTCTACCCAGGCAACATTATCCACGGAAGAGTAAACAATAAATTCACGGCTGTTTACCTCAGCAGCAGTCGACCAGCTTATTCGACGACTGCTTTTTTCACACTCATTACTTACCTCGAACGACACCAGCTCTACCGGCAACACCCCGCTCAAAGCACAACCCGCCGCATCTGCGGTATTTGGTAAAGTGGCCGAAAAACTACCAATAGCAGTAGCAGCAGCGGTAAAGCGGTTTATCTTATACCAAACACCGACAGCGTTGGTAAAGCCATAGATGTCGCCAGCGTAGTCGGCTACCAGACCCGACACAATACCGATAAAAGGCGATGTAACCCCAATGACCGTTACCGCACCCGTGATTGGATCAATAGAGACCAGCTCCGAAGTAGTATTATACGTTCCGTAAAGCAGGTTTGTGGCCGAGCTGTAGACAAGATCTGAGACCCGTATCGTAAGGGCAGTGCTGAGGACCGTAGCCACGCGTGTCCTCTACCCCGAAAAGGTAGTCAGGAGTTAGTAGAGGTTTTTTGGGCGAGGAAAGTCATTGGGGGCACATTTTGGAGTGCCTGATGGGGTCGATGGTAGTTGTAGTCGTGTTGCCATTGCTGGCTCAGGTCGCGGAC
>JANNMJ010000233.1:0-47338 GCA_031397815.1 Hymenobacteraceae bacterium | reverse complement strand
ATGCCGCTCATCTCCTTGAAACCGCAAAATCAGGCGCAGGAACCAGCCGTCGATCAGCAGCTTGGCGGCCCAAGCCAGCGCGACGGCGGGGGTGGTTACCGGCCATTTCAGGCCCCACCCCACTCCCACCAGCAACCCCAGATTCAGGGCGAAAACGCCTAAAGCGAGCTGCTGCACTCCCGGCTGCCGGTAGTGCCGCCATTTACTCGCCCAGCGCACCCGTTGGCGCAGAAAGGCCCGCAGGGAAGGCGCCGCGCTCGTCCGGACGATGGCGGTTTTGGCTTTGACAAAGGCGGCGCTCCCCGCGCGGCGTGCCCAGAGGGCGTGAAGGAGAAACTCGTCGTCGCCGCTCGCCAAATGCTGATTTTGGGTGAATCCGCCTACCTCGTGCCACGCCGTGCGGCGGTACGCCAGATTCGCGCCGTTGCACATATTGGGCATCCCGAGCGCCAAAGAAGCCGCGCCCACGCCCACCAATCCGGCGAATTCTACCACTTGCAAGCGCGCCAGCGCGGTGCCGTCGGGCTGCAAAGCCACGGGGCCGCTCAGCATATCGAGGGTGGGGTTTTGGGCGATGCGGGCGTCAAAAGTGGCGAGCCATTGCGGGCCAACGCGACAATCGGCATCGGTACACGCCACCCACTCGTGACGGGCGTTCGCGAGGGCGAAGGCAATAGCGGCCTTCTTACCGCGCCCCGCGCCCGGTTGCTGCGCCAGCTGGAGCAGCCGCACGCTCACGGTTGACTCAGCAGCGAAAGCCTGCACGACGGCCGCCGTTCCATCCGTCGAATCATCATCGACAATGATGATTTCGAAGGAAGCCGCTGGATACGCCTGTGCGGCTAAATCGGCGAGTAAGGCGGGTAAGCGCGGTGCTTCGTCGCGGGCCGCAATCAGGATGGAAAACGTGGTGGTTTGCGGGGAATCCGGCTGCGGAACGGTTTCCGCGAGGCGTTTCCACGCTTGTCCTCGGCGGTACATCACGGCGCCGTACCACGCTGTGAGCGCCAGTAGGCCGAGCGGTAGTCCCCACGTGCTCAGCATCAACGCCATCGGCTGCATCACTTCTGACTCCAACACGCTAACTCGTCCGCTGCCGACCGCGCGGCGGTTTGGCCGTCGCGAGCGGCTGACGGCGGCGCCAGAAACGGAGACGCGGCACCAGTACCAGTCCTACTGCGCTCGGCAGGGCGATGTTGAGCAGCCAGAGGCAGAGGCTCGCGCTTAGCACGGGCAGCGCGGGCTGGCCCAACAGCCCGAAGAAATGCACGGCGCTCAGCTCGCGGGCACCCACATCGGTCAGGGCGCTCAGGCTTGGCACGAGCGATTTCAGCAGGAAAGTCCCCGATACCGCCAGCGCGCCTTCTCCGAGGCTGCATTGCACGCCAAACGCCGCCAGCAATAGCCCAAACTGACTCGCAAACACCACATACCGCCCCCCCGACCACGCCAAAACCGCCGCCATCTCGCCGGTGGAATAGGCGCCGAGCACCCGTCCCATTCGCGCCCAGCGTCGCAGGGCGGGAACGGCCGTCAGCGCCTTCGCCACCCGTCCGCCCGCCGCCAACGCCAGCAGCAAAGCGGCATTCACGCCCACCAGCCCCACCACCGCGCTAATCTGCACCAGCGGGAAGCCGCGCAAATGATGCTCCACCAGAAAGTACCCCGCTCCCACCGACCCCGCCATCACCGTAACCACCAGCTGCGCGTATCGACCTAAAAAAACCGCCCCAAGCGCATCGAGGCGGTGGCGCGAGCGGAGCATCAGCACCCGCGCCGCGTAATCGCCGACGCGGTTGGGGGTGCTGAAACCAAGCGTCAGCCCCAAAAGCACGGCCCGACCGGCGGCAGCCAGCGTCAGCGGCTCAATACGGCGGGCGAGGAAGCGCCATTTCAACGTCTCCAGCCCCCAGTTGACCGGCACCAGCGCGGCGGCGGCGAGCAGCAGCCAGCGCGCAGAACCGCACGCCAGCGTGCGCGTCAGCAACGCCCGCCACGCCGCGCCCACAGCGGGCGCGCCGAGGACGGCATCGTAGAGAGCCGCCAGCGTCAGGCCGAGAATCAGGACCTTGACGAAGACGTTCCCCAGACGGCGCCACTCACCGGCGGGACGCGCAGAAGCGTACTTTTGAAGAAGATGACGCACGAAACAACCGACGGATTACCTCCGCACGAGAAGCTGATTATGGGGATCGACCCCGGCACCAACGTAATGGGCTACGCCATCATCGAGGTGCGGGGTCAGCGGGTAAAGGTACTCGAATACGACGTGCTGAATCTGGGCAAAAACAAGAAGCTGACGAATCACGCCCAAAAGCTGCGGTTCATTTTCGAGGAAGTCACCAGCTTACTGGAGAAGTTCCTGCCGGATGAGCTGGCGATTGAAGCGCCATTCTACGGCGTCAATGTGCAAAGCATGCTCAAGCTCGGGCGGGCGCAGGGGGTCGCGATTGCCGCCGCCTTGGCCCGGCAGATTCCGTACGTCGAGTACGCGCCGTCAAGGGTGAAGCAGTCGGTGACGGGGAACGGGCAGGCGAGCAAGGAGCAAGTGGCGGCGATGGTGGTGCAGATTCTGAAAATCGAAGCTGACCCCACCAAATTGCTCGACGCGACCGACGCGCTCGCCGTGGCGCTCTGCCACCACTTTCAGGATTCGCCGTCGATGCGCCTCACCACGCCGAAAGCGGGCGGCAAGCCGGGCGGCACCAAGAAGAAAAGCGGTTCCGGCGCATCCGGCTGGGATTCGTTCGTGACCAATAATCCCGGTCGGGTCAAGTAAAACTTGTTAGGAAGCCGCGCCAGACGCCCGCCATCCTTACATCTTACTTCGCTTCACCAGCCACCGCAGCAGCACCCGCTCGAACGGCTCGCGGATATCAACGGGCACGAAATCGACCTTGTACTGCCCGCAGCGCAGGGCGAGCTGCTGCTTGAAATCACCCATCGCGGCGCGGTATTGCTCCCGAATCTGATTGGGTTGCAGTCGCACTTCCTCGCCCGTTTCGGCATCGACGAAGATGTACGGGCGGTCGGCGAAGTCAAACGCTTCTTCCGTGGCGGAATCGAGGACGTGAAAAAGCAGCACCTCGTGCCGCTGATGCCGCAGATGCTGCAAGGCGGCGAACATCGCATCGGCGTCTTCGGCCCGCGAAAGCATATCCGAAAAAATGACGACCAGCGACCGCTTCGGAATCTGCTGCGCGATCTGATGAATGACGGCCGCAACGTCGGTTTGCCGCCCCACGGGCGCCTGTGGGCGGTCGAGAAGGTTTTGAAGCTGAATCAGAAGCGTGTGCCGATGCTGCGCGGTGGCGCGCACGGGCGTCTGGATCTCGACGTGGTCGGAGAACGTCACGAGGCCGGTTGCGTCGCGTTGGCGCTGCAAGAGTGTCGCGAGGGCCGCAGCGGCTAACACGCTGAACCGCAGCTTGCCGTGGTGCTCAGGGCCGGGCGCCGTCGGGTAATACATCGACGAAGACACGTCGAGCAGCAAGTGGCAGCGCAGGTTCGTTTCTTCCTCGTAACGCTTGACGTAGAGGCGGTCGGTTCGCGCCAGCACCTTCCAATCCAAGTGGCGCGTGCTCTCCCCAGCGTTATACAGGCGATGCTCCGAAAATTCCACCGAAAAACCGTGATACGGCGACTGATGAAGGCCCGTAATAAAACCTTCGACCAGCTGCCGCGCCAGCAGCTCCAGATTGCCGAACGCGCGGATTTCGGGGATATCGAGTAAGGTGGGCACAACGAAAAGGGGCAGGTGAGAAAAAAGCCGCTGGGACGTCGGTACAAGCACGCCCCGCCCAACAAAGGTTGCACCGGCCGTGCGGGCAGCGCTGGTTTTGTGGCCCGAATCCGTTACTTTCGCCTAACGGCAATATCGCCGGACCTCGGCTGTTTTCACTGACAAAATTAACCCCTTCCCAATGGACGATTCTTACCAGAACAACGACCGCTCTTTTCGCCCGCGCTCCCACGATTCCGGCGGTCGGAACGACGACTATAACCGCGACTCCAACCGCTCCTACAGCGGCGGCGGCGACCGGCGCCCCTACAACAGCGGCGGCGGCGACCGGCGGCGCAACGACGTTCGCGATGAGATTTTCTCGACGCAGGTGCGCGCCGGTAAGCGCCGCTACTTCTTCGATGTGCGCGATACCCAAGCCGGTGATTTCTACCTGACCATCACCGAGATGAAGCGCGCCTTCGACGGTGGTCCGCCCGAAAAGCACAAGGTGTTTCTTTACAAGGAAGACTTCACGAAATTCGTCCGCGGCCTTCAGGATACCATCGATTACGTCAAGAGCAACCTGCTGACCGCCGACCAGCTCGACGAGCTGGAGCGCGGCGATGCGCAGTACGAAGAAGACGAGCGCTACTACCGCGAGCAACGCCAGCAGCGCGCCGCCGAAGGCTATTCCAACGCCCCCACTTCCTCCGAAGGTGGCAGCAGCTACGACGCCAACCGCCGCACCCCCGCTTCGTGGAGCGACACTAACGACGCACCCGCGCCGCAACCCGAGTACGACGACGAATAAATCGTCTTCTCGCCTCTCCCCCTTCACCTCCATCCTCGCGCCCGGCACGGCCCCGGCAACCGGACGCGCAACGCCCGGTCGCCGGGGCCGTTTGCGTGAGCTTTCCGCCGCCTCGCCCTTCAAACTATGCCCGCCTTCTTCACCCTAAACCGCCAGGAAATCTATTTCGCCGATCTCCACGACCCCGCCTACCGCCCCCCGGCCGCCCTCGACGGGTACGCTGCCCGCGTCATTGAGCTGGTGCGCGAGTGGCTGCTCGGAGCGGAAGAGTTCGTCATCCGCACGTCCGGCTCCACGGGGCCGGCGAAGGCCATCAGCATCAGCCGGGGGCGTTTGGCGGCGTCGGCGCGGCGCTCCGTGGCCGCGCTGAAGCTCGAACCCGGCGATGCGGCCCTCGTCTGCCTCAACGTCGAAACCGTCGGCGGCTTGCTGGGCCTGATTCGGGCCGTGGAGCATCGGCTGCCGCTAACCGTCATCGAGCCGGTTTCGGATGTGCTGACGGCGGCTGGCCCGGCATCGAAGTTCGCAACGGCCTCGCTCGTGCCGATGCAAATCCGCGCCGTCCTCGCCCACGGCGATGCCGGTTACGCGTGGCTCAACCGCATGAAGGCCGTGCTGGTGGGCGGCGCCGCCGTTCCGGCCGCGCTGGAAGAGGCGCTGCAAGCCGTCAAGGCACCCGTTTTTCATACGTATGGGATGACCGAAACGGTCTCGCACGTCGCGCTGCGCCAGCTCAACGGCCCGGAAAAGGCCAATTTTTTCACCGCTCTGCCGGGCATCGCGGTGCGCTCGGGCGCCAACGACGCCCTCGAAATCCGCGCCGACGTCACCGGCAATCAATGGCTCACCACCACCGACCGCGCCGAGCTTTTACCCACGGAAGGGCAATTTCGCTGGCTCGGGCGGCTGGATGAAGTGATAAATTCGGGCGGCGTAAAAGTCGATGCCGGGCGCGTGCGGCAAGTCGCCGAAGTAGCCGCCGCGACGCTCCAGCTTCCCCACGAAGTCCTCGTAATCGGCGTCGCCGATGCCACTTACGGCGAGCGCGTCACGCTCGTCCTGATCGGCCCGGCCTTGCCGCCGGACATCAAGATGCGCGTGCAAACCACCCTCGCCGAAGGCCTTACGCGGTACGAGGTTCCGAAAGATATCCGCGTCGTTTCTACCTTGCCCCGGTTGGCGAGCGGTAAGCCCGACGGCCAACAGCTGCGTGGCCTGTTAGCGCGTGCTGAAACGCTCGAAAGCGAATCTAGCGGCTAATGCCGTTCTTTGCAGCGTACAATTTTGGCAGACCCTCGTCTGCCCCATTGCGCCCCTGTTATCTCCTTGATGTTCAAACGTTCCTGCCTGATGTCGGGCGCGCTGGCTTTGGCCCTGCTGAGCGCCTGTCGTACCTCTTCTTCTACTTCGACTACCTCTGCCGAGGAGCCGACCGAAAAGGCCGAACCGGTCCCGACGGTGTCGGAGCGCATCGCTATGGACTTGCCCATTCCGAGCCAAACTCCGGAGCCTGCCACGGCCGAAGAAGACCTTGACCCCGATTTTCAATACGTCGCCGATCAATTCGCCGACCTGCGGGTGTTGCGTTACCAAGTGCCCGGCTTCAATGAGCTGAGCTTACAGCAGAAAAAATTATTGTACTATTTGTCGGAAGCCGCGCTCTGCGGGCGCGACATTATCTGGGACCAGAATTACAAGCACAATCTCCGGGTTCGCCGCGTCATCGAGGGGATTCTGGCGAACTACACCGGCCCGCGCAAAACCACCGATTTTGCCGCTTTCGAAGTGTACGCCAAGCGCGTTTTCTTCTCCAACGGCATTCATCACCATTACGCCTCGACGAAGATTCAGCCAGGGTTTCCGCAGCAATATTTCGAGCATTTACTGTCGCAATCGCCCGGCGCAAAGTGGCCCCTAGCGGAAAACGAAACAACCAACGAATTTATTCGAACCATCACCGCCGTCATCTTCGACCCGAAAGTGGCGCCGAAGAAAGTCAATCTGGCCTCCGGCCAAGACTTGCTCACGACGTCGGCGATGAATTTCTACGAAGGCGTTACCCAGCAGGAAGCCGAGAATTTCTACGCCGCCCGAATCGACAAAAACGACTCTCAGCCTATTTCCTGGGGCCTCAACTCGAAGCTCATCAAGGTCAACGGCAAGATTGAGGAACGCGTCTGGAAAGAAGGCGGCATGTACGGCGACGCCATTCGTGAAATCATCTTCTGGCTCGAACGAGCCGTGAGCGAGGCCGAAAACACGCAGCAAAAGGAATCGCTCGAAAAGCTGATTCAGTTCTACCGGACCGGCGATTTACGCACTTGGGACGCGCATTCGATTGCTTGGGCGAAAGACACGCAATCGCGCACCGACGTCGTGAACGGCTTCATTGAAGTCTACGGCGACCCGCTCGGCTACCGCGCCTCCTTCGAGTCGGTGGTGTCGTTCAAAGACATGGCTGCCACCCGCACCATCAAAGCCATCGGCGACGAGGCGCAGTGGTTCGAGGATAACTCGCCGATTCTGCCCGAGCACAAGAAGAAAAACGTTACGGGGATTTCCGCCAAAGTCATCACCGTGGTTCAGGAAGCCGGCGATGCCGCCCCTCCTACGCCCATCGGCATCAACCTCCCCAACGCCACCTGGATTCGGGAGCAGCACGGCTCCAAATCTGTGAGCTTGGGCAACATCGTTATGGCGGGGAACGAAGCCGGAAAAAGCGGCGGCGTTCTGGAAGCCTTTGCCTTTGATGCCGCCGAGATTGCGCGCGCCAAGCAATACGGCTCCTTGGCGGCGGCGCTGCACACGGATATGCACGAGGTCATCGGGCACGCTTCGGGCCAAATCAACGATAGCATCGGCACCCCGAAAGAAACGCTGA
Organism: Hymenobacteraceae bacterium; assembly: GCA_031397815.1. Classification (GTDB taxonomy): domain Bacteria; phylum Bacteroidota; class Bacteroidia; order Cytophagales; family Hymenobacteraceae; genus JANNMJ01. The sequence goes on along the minus strand of JANNMJ010000233.1, from coordinate 39,922 downwards.
AAAGCTACGCGTCCGCCATCGAAGAAGCCCGCGCCGATTTGGTCGGTCTGTATTATGTCCTCGACCCAAAGCTCGTGCAGCTGGGCGTAATGCCAAGTCTGGAAGTCGGACGGGCGCAATACGATTCTTACATCCGCAACGGCTTGGTGGTGCAGCTAGCCCGCCTCAGCCCCGGCGCCGACATAGAGGAAGCCCACATGCGCAACCGCCAGCTCGTCGCGAGCTGGGCGTTTGAGAAAGGCCGCGCCGAAAACGTCATTGAGCGCGTGGAGCGCAACGGCAACACCTATTACCACATCAACGATTACGATAAGCTCCGCGCCCTCTTCGGGGAGCTGCTACGCGAAATGCAACGCCTGACGAGCGAAGGCGACTACGCCGCCGCTCAACATCTGATCGAGATGTACGGCGTCAAAGTCGACCAGCGCCTTCACGAGCAGGTATTACGGCGTTACGCCAAGCTGAAAATTGCGCCTTATCAGGGCTTCATTCAGCCCCGGCTAGTTCCCGTACTCAAGGGCGCCGCCATTGCCGACATCAGAATCGAGTACCCGACTGACTTTATGCGTCAGATGCTCGAATACGGGCGTTTGTACTCGTTCCTGCCTAACGTAAATTAGGCTTCTGAGCGTTTTTGAGTAGATAACCTGTTGCTGATAAGCGGAAGCTTCGGCAATCAGCCAAAAAAAGTCGGTTACTGATTTCTTGCCGATTTGACTCGGAACAAGAAACCAGTAACCGATTCTGTTTTACAGCCGCCAGCGAGCTGACGACCGATTTACGGCCTTTCTACGCCAGCTGCGCGTCGAGCGTAATCTCCGTATTCAGGAGCTTGCTAATCGGGCAGTTAGCCTTCGCATCCGCCACCAGCTCATCGAACTGTGCTTGCTCAACGCCGGGCACGCTGGCTTTCAGCTTCAGATTGGATTGCGTGATAGCACCGCCATCAAGCACGATCTCACAGCTAACGTCGAGCGCCGTTGGCGTCAGACCGGCGGCTTGCAGGTTGAAGGCAAGCTTCATCGCGAAACACCCGGCGTGGGCAGCGGCGATCAGCTCCTCGGGGTTCGTCCCGACGCCATCTTCAAAGCGCGTCTTGAAGGAGTATTGCGTGTTGCTCAGCACCGTTGAATCGGTGGTGAGCTTTCCGGCGCCATCCCGGCCGGAGCCTTCCCAGTGGGCAGAGGCGGAACGCTTGATTTGTGGCATGAGGCAATGGGGGTTAAAGTGGCAGATTCGCCGCTGCGAAGGTGCATCGGCGCGGCCAAACTCTATACGTTCTTCGGGTTGAAAGTCGGCGAAAAGCAGCCAGAGGTCGTCTTAAAACGGATGAGGGGATGGCGTGTGTACGCCACCCCCTCATCCAGTAAAGCAATTAGACAAAAGCTACTTCAGTCGGCGCAAAACCGTCAGCCGCTGAACCATCAAACCCATATGCGTCCGGCCAATCGGTATTGCGCTTCCCGCCACCGATACCTGCACCCGCGTGTAAGCATCAATGCGTTTCACGGCCACAATGTGCGATTTATGCACTCGCACAAAATATTCTTCCGGCAGCGCCGATTCAAATTTCTGAAGCGGCAAGCGAACGTTCAAAATACTTCCGTTGGCTAGGTAAAGCTGGGTAATGCCTTGTTCTGCGGTGAGCCTGACCAGCAAGGACAGGTCTATTTTCACTATCTGACGGTTCACTCGCACGTAAATGCTGAGCTTGTCTTTAGGGATGCTATCAGCATCTTCCAGCCAGACAACTTGATCAAACTTCTCCTTTTCTACCAGATTATGGAGTGATAATTCCGAGGCGGAATCACCTATTAACGAGCCTGCAGTAGTCACGATTCTTCCAAGGGATTAACCAAGCGAAGGAACTAATGACGTAATGGCCAGTAGCATTGAAAATCAACACCTTTTGCCATCGCCATTTGAAGCAATCGGTTGCGAGTTCAAAAAAAAGGGAAAGCTAGGATTTCGGGAATGCCAGAGCCCTGGCATTCCCGAAAAACTTCAACCATTTACTGGATGATAGAGATAGCAAACGTGGTGCTCGTTGGCACGTTGATGCTCCCCCCAGTAGTGTTAATAAACCCAATGGTCACGGTGTTTGCCGCGCTTACCCGTACAAACGAGATGGCAACGCCCGTCGGCAGGTTGGCCGATGGCGAAACGCTCACCGTGCCCCCTACTACCGCGTTGGTGATGTTGAACGTGGTGGTGGCAGTGCTGTTAGCAGGTACGCTCACGGCCGCTCCCATCGTACCGGTGCCACGAACGATATCATTAAATACCGTTCCGTTAGTACCGAGCTTCACGTCTCCAGCCACATCAAGGTTGGCAACAGGAGTAGAGTTGTTAATCCCAACGTTACCTGCATCATCGAGACGTACCCGCAGGACACCGCTGGTGAGCAGATCCATCGTGCTCAGGGCAGTCGTGCCGTTGCCGGTGTAGTTCATATTAATCTGCGACAGCGGTTGGAAGGCGCCTCCGGCCCGTCCGCTTGCTGAAATCGAGAGCAGTTCATCATTTACCTGTAGGTTCTGCGGAGCAGCCAACGTACCGCGGGCATGGCGGATGTTAAAGGCAGTCGAGAAGACGGAAGATCCCGTATAGCTGTCGTACAGAAAATCATTATCTCCGAGGCCGTCGCTGTTCGCAGAGACGATATGGATACGGTTCAGCGGCGCAGTGGTTCCAACGCCTACGTAGCCGGCAGTAGTAAAGCGCACTTTTTCGGTACCATTGGTCCGGAAGGCGAGGTCTTGGTTATCCGTCGTTCCTACGAAGTTGGTACCCGGAGTAGTACCCGAGTTGCCCGTCAGGCCCCAGAAAGCGCCGTTTGCAGGGTTGATCAGGCTGCCCGTGGCACCCGTACTCAAATCGCCGTTGGCATCAGCTGTCACGATGCGTACCCCGGTACCAGACAGAGAACTTAAGCGCACGTTTGGCGTGCCGCTCGTTCCGGCTACGTGCAAGCGTTGCGCTGGAGTGGTCGTTCCAATGCCCACCTTACCAGCGTCGTCAATCCGCATACGCTCACCATTAGAGGTCGTAAATCGCATGTCAGATGAAACGGTGGTACCATCTCCTGTATAGCCACCAGTAACGCTTGAAAGCGGTTGCCAGCCACCATTTACCCGACCAAACATGTGGAAAGCACCCAAGTTGTCACCCGTTTGCAGGTTTGCTGGGGCCGCGACCGTAGAGCCGCGCGCGTGCCGTGTAATGAATGCAGGCATAGCACTCACTGCATCAGAGATAGAGGTGACATCGATATCGTCACCGGCACCTGGGTCCGCCACTGAAGCACCCACCACTTCGAGGCGACCGAGAGGAGACGTGGTATTGATACCCACATCCCCGCCACTGGTGAAGGTGGTCGTGACGCCTGAACCCGCCATATTCAGCGCAAAGCCATTGTTCGTGACGGTCGTGGCTTTCACCAAGTTGCCACCGAGCTGTACGTTGTTGGTCGTAACGGTCAGGCCGTTGTTGGCCGTTACCACACCGGTGTTCGAAATGGTCGAGCCGGTGATGCCGATACCCGCACCTGTCGTCACCGTGTTCAAATCACCGTTCGCATCGGCTGTCACCAAGCGTACGCCGGTGCCGCTCAATGACCCGATCCGCACGTTCGGCGTACCGCTCGTACCAGCTACGTGCAAGCGCTTCTGCGGATTGGCTATACCGATGCCCAAATTACCGTTCTCGTCGATCCGCATCTGCTCCGTGGCAGAAGTCAGGAAACGTAAAGCCGATAGGTTGGTAGTGCCGTCCCCTCTGTACAACCCACCAATCAACGTCGAAGCCTGATAGCTGCCGCCGATTCGGACCCGAAAATCAAACGAGCCGATCTGCTGGTTGTTTGTGACGTTTGCCGTATTGCTTGTATTGGCCGAGTACGTAACGAATGATGGCGCACCGCCGCTGGCGGCCTCAATGGAAATGTTATCCTCTGCTGCACCAGCGCCACTGTTGTCGTAGACGTGGATTCGCCCCAACGTAGGGGCGTTAGTATTGACGCCTAAGAAATTAGTCGTCGCGAGGCGCATACCCTCGACGTTATTGGTCCGGAAGGCGAGCGCTTGGTTATCGGTCGTGCCGACGAAATTGGTCGTCGGATTCGTGCCCGAATTTCCCAGAAGCCCCCAGAACAGGCCATTGTCTACGCCAGTCTTGTTGGTGCTCAGGTCGCCGTTGGCGTCGGCCGTCACCATCCGCACGCCGGTGCCGCTCAACGAGCCTAAGCGCACGTTCGGCGTACCGCCCGTACCAGCTACGTGCAGGCGTTGTGCTGGACTGGCAGTGCCGATACCGACCAAGCCCGCACTCGTGAAAGTGGTGGTGGTGCCGCTACCGGCAAAATTCAGCGCGTTACCGTTGTTGGTGACGGTCGTGGCAGCGGTGAGGTTACCGCCGAGTTTGACGGTAGTGCCCGCCTTGTTGAGGCCGTTATCCGCCGTAAGTACGCCGGAATCGGAATCGACCAGCTTGACCCAGTTAGGCGATGCCGGGGTGCCGGAGTTGTAATAGTAGCCCGCGCCGTTGGGCAAAGCGGCGTTAGTGTTCCACACCAGCAGCGAGGTGGCGGGCAGGGCAATCGTGGTGCCGTCGGTTACGGAAACCAGATTAACCTGCGGGAGCCGAACGCCGCGGTTACTCGAAACGATGTCGAGCCGCGTCGAAGCGTTGGGGGTGGTAGTACCGATGCCCGTTTGGGCAACAGCAGCTAACGGGAGGCCGCTGAGCAAACTGCCCAGCAGCAACATTTGGTAAGTTTTGGTCATAATCCAAGAAGAATTTGCACCGACTGTGCGCATCTTGGATGCGCAGCCGGTATAGTGAAAGGAAAGTGAAAGCCTTTTTCGAGCGGGAATTCCAGTATGTACTCAGCCGCTGCAACGGATGGGTACATTCTTTCGCAAGGTAATCAACTCAGCATTGAATCATTCAACATTCATTGTAGCAGCGAATTGAAAAGCGGAGAAATCCGCAGGATTGCAACTGTTCTGCCCCACACAATACGTATGACCGTACAAGGGTTTCGTGGTGAACCACCCGCGTAAAATCACATTTGAGCGTGAGAGATTGCAAAAGTCGACCTTTTAAGGCCGACCCCCACATTTTTTCGACGAACACAACGATTATCTATACGAACGGCTGCTTTTCGGACTTGAACGCAATCTCGCCGGGGGCTTCATCAGGTCCGATAGAGTGGTGGAAAGAGGAGCAGATACCCAAAATTCCGTCATCATCCTTTTCGCTGATGACGGCGAATATTGAGTTAGTCAATGGCTAATCAGCCCCAACCGGCCGGAGCTTCAGCCGACGGCCGGGGTATGGGCTTGCATATAGCGCACGACGTGCCGCGCCACGCTCGGCGACATCGGCGAGCCGCCCTGCATCGTCTCAAACAAATACCGTTTAAGGATCGGCAGCGGAGTGCCTTTCTCCAGATACCCCGAGGCGCCTTCGCAGAGCGCCTTGCAAACGCGCTCCGAGTCAATATGGACGCTCAGCATAATCACTTCAGTCTGCGGGAAACGGCGCTTGATGAGCGAGATGCCTTCGATGCCCGACCGCCCCGGTAAATCAATATCACACAAAACAATACCCGGCACGGCATCCAGCGCAATGGGCGCGAGAAGGAAGTCTTCCACCGAAGCCGCCGATAAGGCACAACGGATATCGTGCTGGTCGTTGAGATACTTTTCGAGCATCAATCTGACCATGGCTACGTCTTCAATTATGCCGATGTTTAACATTTTAACGAGTTTGATTTTCGACTCCTTCCGCAATGCATAGGCCAAAGGCCACGTTTTTTTATAATATGCATTTTTATCTTGAAACAGTCAACTTACTTGAAAACCTCGCGTTGAAGGGCCAAACCGCATCAGCGGCAACTGCCATTCATGTCTCGTCCTGCCAATTCTGAATCTTCTGAATCCATCACAACTCCTGATAAGAAGGCCGCATCTGGCGTTTCCGATGCGCTGAAGGGGAATAAGCTGTCGGTCGGGAAGCCGACGGAACGTAAGCCAAAGCCGGATGGCGCGGGCAGTGCTGCCCAAAATCAGCCTTCTGCTAACGGCAAGAAGCCGGTTAAGGCAGCAAAGCCAGTGGCAGCACCTGACACTCTGCCTGTATCGGCTCCGGCCTCGCAGGGCGGGATGGGCGCTATTGCGGCGGCCACGGGCACGACGTTCCGAGTGTGGGCGCCCGCCGCGAAGGAAGTCGGGGTGATGGGGACGTTCTCGGACTGGCAGCCGGTGCCGCTTTCCCACGAAACCGACGGCTATTGGGCGGGCGATGTGCCGGTGGCGCAGGTGGGAGATGAATACCGATTCGTGCTGACTACGGCGTCCGGCGAGCGCCTCGACCGCAACGATCCGTATGCGCGGGAAGTCACGTCATCAGATGGCAACTCGGTGATTCCGGACCCTCATTTTGATTGGGGCAACGACCATTTCGAGATGCCGCCGTGGAACGAGCTGGTGATTTACGAGCTGCACGTCGGGACTTTCAACCCGCACGACCAGAACGAGCCGGGCACGTTTTACGGGGTGATGGGCAAGCTCTCGTACCTGCAATCACTCGGGGTGAATGCGATTGAGATTATGCCGCCGACGGAGTTCCCCGGCGGGCGCTCGTGGGGCTACAACCCCGCGCACCCGTACGCGCTGGAAACGTCGTATGGCGGGCCGCGCGCGTTCAAGGAGCTGGTGAAGGCCGCGCACGAGTACGGAATCGCTGTGATTCTCGATGTCGTGTACAATCACTTCGGCCCCGACCATCTCCCCCACTGGCGCTTCGATGGCTGGTACGAGGGCGAGGGCGGCGGCATCTACTTCTATAACGATTGGCGCGCCGAAACCCCGTGGGGCCACACCCGGCCGGATTATGGGCGCCCGGAAGTCCGGCAGTACATCCGCGATAATGCCATGATGTGGGTGGAAGACTACCGCGTTGATGGGCTGCGGATGGATGCGTTGGCGTACATCCGCAACGTCCACGGCGGCGACGACCCCGCCGCCGACCTGCCCGACGGCTGGAGCCTGATGCAGTGGCTCCACGAAGAGATGCGCGCCCGTGCTCCGTGGAAAATCACCATTGCCGAAGACCTAAAGGGCAACCCCCACATCACGCTACCGCCGGAAACCGGCGGCGAAGGGTTCAGCACGCAGTGGGATATCGGGTTCGCGCACACCGTCCGCCGCGCCGTGACGGAGCAGCTCGATGAGAACCGCTCAATGCACGCGTTGGCGCAATCCATTGAGCATCGGTACAATACTGATGCGTTCCAGCGGGTGATTTACACGGAATCGCACGATGAGGTGGCGAATGGCGCGTCGCGGATTCCGGAGCAGATTATGCCCGGTCAGGCGGCGCATTGGTGGCCGAAGAAACGCGCCACGCTGGGGGCGGCGCTCGCGCTGACTTCGCCGGGGATTCCGATGCTCTTTCAGGGGCAGGAGCTGCTCGAAGATGGCGAGTTCGTCGATACCCGGCCGTTGGACTGGAGTAAGCTGCTTACGTATTTCGGCTTGGTGACGCTCTACCGCGACGTTATCGCCCTGCGGCGCAATATGCGCGGCAACACGCGCGGCCTGACCGGCCAAGGCTGCGTGGTGCATCACATCAACGACGACGCGAAGATGATTGCGTACCTGCGGTGGGCCGACGGCGACGCGCCCGCCGTTCCCGGCGACGCTACTCTCGTGATTGCGAACTGTTCGAGCACGGCGTTCGACGAATACCGCATCGGTCTGCCCGTCGGGGGCACATGGTTCGTGCGCTTCAACTCCGATTGGGGCGGCTACGATCAGGAATTCGGCGATTTCGAGAGTCTGGCGCTCGAAGCCGGGACCGAAGCCGCCGACGGTCAGCCGTTCAGCGGGCAAATCGGGATTGGGCCGTACTCGGTGCTGATTCTGTCGCAGGAGCCGGAGTAATCATTGGTCATAAAAAAACCGCGTTTCCGACAAGGGAACGCGGTTTCATTTTTTTCAGTGACCCCATTTGGATTCGAACCAAAGACCTACTGCTTAGAAGGAAGCGACCCAAGCGTAAGCAAGGTCTATTGGCGCTTATCAAATGCGCCCCAAATGGCCCTATAACGGCTTTTTGGTTGTTACAGTCTATTGTAGATATGGCGCCGTTTGTTACATTTGTAGTAACCACCGTAGTAACCAGAACGGCGGTTACTACACTATGAGCAGGACCACCGACTTGAAGGAAGGCAAGGCCACCGTCAAGATTGTCTATCGCGTAAACAAGGTGCTAGCCGATGGGTCGCACCCTTTCTTGATTCGCATAACCAAGAACCGCAAGCAGATTTTTCGGGCTACTGGCCTGTCGCTGCAACCGAAGTATTGGAACGCTGAGAAGGAGGAAGTACGCCGGAGCTTTCCTGAACCCAAACGCGAGCAACTATTAGCTAAGCTACGGGAGTGGGAAAATAAGTACCGCGAGGCTGCCGACGCTTTAGCTGATGCCGACGAACAACACGAGGCCGAAACCGTCCTAGCAAAAGCCACTGAGGGGCGCAAGCAAACGAGGCGCGTTATGCTACTAGCCTACTTTGAGGAGCTGGCAGCAGCAAGAACGTCTGCCGGGCGTCTGAAAAACGCCAACGTGTACCGCGACTGCGCTAATCAGCTTCGGAAGTTCATCAAGGACGCGTACCATCTAAACGACGTGCCTTTTGACCGAGTGAACGTAGCATTCTGTAACGAGTTGGAAACCACCTTACGCGGTTCCGGCAATGGTGAAAACACGCTTTCTAATCGCTTTCGCACACTACGGGCCGTGCTGAATCAAGCGATTGCAGCCGGAGTAATGAAGGCCGACGCCTACCCTTTCGCCCGCACCACTGCCGAAAAGCACAAGTTCAAGGTCAGTCAGTTCGACGTTAGCACCACACCCCGTGCTATTTCACGCGACGAGCTACGACGATTAGAATCGCTGCAACCAACCACCGACCAGCAACAGCTTGCCAAAAATGTCTTTCTGTTTTCGTTCTACTGTGGCGGCATCAACTTCGTAGATATGGCTCAGCTTCGTTGGCGCGACCTGACTGGCCCCAACCCAACGGCCCCTTACGAATCCCTACGTTACGTTCGACAAAAGACCAAAGGCAAATTCAGTATCAAGCTACTGGCACCCGCTGTGGCGCTACTGTCTGCATACCATTCACAGACTTACGCCAACCCCGATAGCTATGTGTTTCCGATACTGAACCCAACCCGCCATATGACGGCGGTTCAAATCAAGAACCGGTTAAACAAAGTGCTGGGACAGGTGAATCAAGACTTGAAAGCGCTGGGCGAAGCGGCCGGTATCGGCACCCCGTTAACCACATACGTAGCTCGCCATTCATTCGCCACTACGCTCAAAATGAACGGGGTTGCCACGTCTATTATCAGCCAAGCAATGGGCCACAAAAGCGAGCGAACTACTGCCGTCTATTTGGATTCATTCGGAGCTGAGGTCGTAGAAAATGCTTACGAGGCACTGCTGTAATCAAGCTGTAACTCGTCCCTGACATTAAGCTGGCAGTCGCAATGAGTTATTCACCTACAGTCTTTCTGCAACACACCTATTGCGAAGAAACGGCCGCTGTCTTGTTGGCCGTGCTAGCTGCTGCGCCTGCGGTGCCGCTACTCCGCCTACCGGCTCGCTTGGACGAGTTGGCGGCGCCGTGCTTTCAACGCCACGCGGATTGTGGCAACCAGTATAACGTGCTGGGCTTTGCGCTGAGGCTGACGCTGCCGACCCTGCCCGTGCCACCCGACCGTGCCGCCGCGCTGGCCGATTGGCTACACGTTAAGCTGGGATGGAACCCAAGCCCCGCCCTGCTGATGCTGGGCCAAGTTCACCCCGACGTGCCGACTGCTGAAAAACGGCGCGAGCTTGCGGCAATACAAGTGTTCGACTACAATGAACGTCACGGGCGCCTGATGCGTGATATTTGGCGCTGGTGGGCCGACAACGCCCCCCACCCTACCCTACGTGAACCGTTTCGAGAGTTAGCCGAAGCTGCTGCCGATGCACTTACCGAGAAGGCAGCACGTGAGCGCACCCCACTATGGGAAAAGCCTGTAATAGCTTGGCGAAGAACCATAGCCGACCCCCACAATCACTATGGGGAACTGCTGCGTCTGCCGCCTGACTTGGGCACCCCCTACACATTGGAATGTGACAATCAAGACGCGCGCAACTTGCAGCTACGGCGCGGCGACGTGACGTTTAAACTGGATGTCGGTGCCTACACTTACTTAAAAATGCTATACGGCTGGGCCACGCTTGAAGGCTTGCCTGACAGTGAAGCGTATGAGCGTCTGAGAAACGCCCGCGCCCGACTCACCGAACTGGCAGTACTGCTGCCCCCGGAACCCACCACCGGCGCACTAGTAACGCCATACCGGCTTTATTCGCAGGAATACGCCAAGTACGATAAGGCGATTAACCGAGCATGGAATGACTGCCCGCGCCCGTCGGTTGCGATAGTGGCACCGCTGCAAAACGTGCCTGCCGAAGTGGCCACGTCCCTTGCCGCCGCTACGCCACCGGAAAAGCGCCCTGATACTGAGCGAGCCTTGGCAGTTTTGGCACCAACACTACAAGATATGCCCTACTTGCCCTCACTTACACTGGCTGGGCTATGCGTAACGCCTTTCACACCCGCCGATGTTAGGGCGCTGCTGACTTACTTGGAAGTAGTAAATGCTCTGACGGGGCGATGGGAAGGGCCACAGCCAGTAGGTAAGACCAAAGTACTGAGTTGTGCTATTGCTGCCTTTCGAGTACTCAACCGTGCGGGGCGGTTAGCGGCTAGTATAGATGATTGGGCGGCAATCGTACAAGCTGAATATGGCCTGAAGTTAGGTCGCAAGGTTAAAAGATACGACTTGGAAGATGGGAGCGCCAACGGAAGCCTAGCATTTCAGGACGCTGTAAAAAAGGCGGAAGGTTGGTTAAAGCACTGGCTACCTACCACCAACGACCACCCTAAATAGGTTTTATTGTGTTTTAATGGGGCTTATTGGAACATGTTCCAATACGCTCTATTAGCCCTTGCTACTTCGCATCGCCAACCCAGACCGGCATACAGCACGGCGGCAACGGCGTAACATGAAGGATGTAGTTCTAACCCCCGTCCCGTACTCCCAACTTTTGGAAGATGTACGGGCAATCATTCGGCAAGAAAACGCCGAGCGTAACAACCCAACCGCCCCCGAAATAGGCGGCATTGAACTGGCCGAGGAACTTACCCGTCTGAGTCGGGCGCGGCTCTACACGCTGGTATCGCAACGTACTATTCCGCACAGCAAGCGCGGGAATAAACTATATTTCTCCCGCGCCGAACTGATGGCTTGGGTAGCTGCCGGGCACCGCGCCGAAACCACTACCCCACCAACGTTCCCCACGCGTAAGGCAAAGCAGGGCTCTGCCAAGAAAGCAGGAAAGGCCCAATGAAGCAGCTCATCACGCACTTGATGAGCCTCTTCAAAGAGCCATCCGGCCAGAAGCACCACAAAGATAATGGCGACCCCGTGCAACTACTGGAGGTCGTTGCCTTGACACGGAATCCAAACGCCCCGGCCTATTGGCTTGCATTCGGCGGCACCTACCCAATTGGCGTAGCGAGCGCGGTTACTTGTTCGTCCGGGTTGGGGGGGGGCACCCTGCGCGTCCCCGCCGAGGAGGGCGCAAAGTTTCTGCGCACCGACCGACTCCTAGCCTCATCCGTGGCGCTGGCTTGGCGTAGCCCGTGCGGTCAAGCCGTTCACTTCTTGTACCGGCTGAACACGACAGGTACCCCGGAGGCCGCGAACCAACACGACACACTAGCGGCCTACATGCACTGTTGCCATGATCTGACGCTGGAACCACCGCCCGCGCTGCCGCTGCTACCACTTAGCTACGACCCCGACGCGTGGCACAACCCCGACGCCGAGCCACTGCGGCTGGCGTACCTGCGCGAAGCCGCCGCCGAGGAAGAAAAGGCCATCCCGCGTCCGACTGATACGCCGAAGAGCGTGCCGCCAATGGATAGCCCAACCAACGAAAAGGCCGCGCCGGAAATGGTAATGCCCGATGACTTTATACCACTGCCGCCCGTGGCCGAACAGTTCGAACCGGTGCTGGACGACGCGGCACGGCTCGCTCAGGAACCCGCGCCAATTAACGAGACAACGCCCCGCCAATCTTCTCACTTCTACACACTAGGCGAATTGTTAGACCGACCCACCACCGAAGTACCTACCCTGATTTACCCACTCCTACCCCGTCAAGGAGTTGCCGTACTAGCTGGGAGCAGCGATACGGGCAAATCCTCAATTCTGCGGCAATTGGCCTTAGCTATCGCTCTGGATGAATCGCAGTTTTTGGGCTTTCCGGTGCAAGCTGTCCATCACCGCGCTATTTGCGTCAGCACCGAAGACGGCGATGAAGCCGTGGGGCCGCTACTCAAAAAGCAGTTGCAAGGGCAAGTCGTATCGGGCGCGGCCCGCGACCGCCTGCGGTTCGTCTTTGACACCCAAGACCTGCTAGCGCAACTCGACCGAATGCTGACCGAGTGCCCGGCCGATGTGGTTGTAGTGGATGCACTAGGCGACCTATACGCCGGAAATCTGAACGCCTCGAACGAAGTGCGCGCGTTCATCACACTGTATTCACAACTGGCCATTCGACATTGCTGCCTTGTGCTGTTTATGCACCACACCGGCAAGCGAACAGAGGACCGCGAGCCGTCCAAACACAACCTGCTGGGCAGTCAGGGCTTGGAGGCGAAAATGCGGGTAGCATTTGAGTTGCGCGCCGACCCACACACGCCTGACCTGCGACACCTCTGCGTGTTGAAGGGCAACTACCTGCCCGCCGACATCAAAGCCAAAAGCTACGTGCTACGCTTTGATGGGAACCTGACCTTTCATAACACCGGCGAAAGGGCCGACTTTAGCGACCTGATAAAGACGCCGCCCGCATCCTCAGAAGAACGCGCGTTCTGGGACGAAGTGCGCGAACTTCTGCGGGCGCAACCCTATGACAAGGTAGCTGAGCAAGTCAAGGCCCAAGCAAAAGAGCTAGGCGTGAGCGCGAGCAAAAGTACCCTGCAACGCCGATTCCCGAAGGAAGTTCTGCATCCCAATATCCCATCGTCCCGCACCCTATAAGTTGGGACGTTGGGATGTGGAACGGATGCACCCTCTGCGCCCATCCCACCATCCCAACACCTACTGCTTGGGATGATAGGATGTAGGCCGCCACTACGCACCGCCGCAATGCCCCTTCCACGTTACCGTCTGCAACCCTACGACGGGCGCAAGACCCGCTACCCGTGCCCAGCCTGCGGCACCTGTAGCACCTTCACGCGCTACCTCGATACGCTGACCAACGTGTTGCTGCCCGATGCTTACGGACGCTGCAACCGCGCCGACAAGTGCGCTTATCACCTCAACCCCTACCACCGTGCCGCCGATGGAGGGCCGAGCTACGCTACTTTGACCGAGCGCGGCGAACGACTCACCACCCCACTACTGCCGCTGCGCCCACTGGCCCCCCCCGCCCCATCGCTCGTGCTGCCGTTTCCGTTAGACGTGTTCACCGCTACGCTGGGCCACTACGACCGTAACGCCCTAGCCGCAGTGCTGCGCCGCCACTTCGGCCCCAACCGCGCTGACGCTCTGCTGCAACGTTTTCAAGTCGGCACCTGCGCCCACTGGCCCGGTGCCTGCATCTTTTGGCTGATTGACGAACGAAACCGGGTTCGGGGAGGTCAAGTCGTGCTGTTCGACGCAACCGGCCACACCGTCAAAGCCCGTCCGGACGGTACCCGCCACCGCCATATAACGTGGGCACACACAGCGCTGGCCGCTGCCTACCACAAGCGCCGCCAAGCCGTACCCGCCTGGCTGATCGAGTACGACCGCCCCGACAATCCCAAAAGCCCCTGCCTCTTTGGCCTGTCCCAGCTCGCTACGGCCCCGCCCACGGCGCCCGTAGCCCTAGTAGAAAGCGCCAAGTCGGCAATCGTTGCCACCGCCTACCTGCCGCAATACGTTTGGCTCGCCACGATGGGTAAGAGCTTTCTCACCGCCGACCGGCTGGCCCCCCTGCGCGGACGCCGCATCGTGCTGTTCCCTGACGTGGGCGCCCTCGACGGACCGGACGGCTGGCAAGCCAAAGCCGACAAGCTGCGCGCCGCCGGGTTCCGCCTCGACGTGTTCGACGGGTTGGAACGCCGCGCCACCGAAGCGGAGCGCCGGGCGGGCCTCGACCTAGCCGACGTGCTGCTACGACCGACTAGCAGCCCCCCGCCAATCGGCGCTGATTGCCGCCGGGGCTAAAAGCGGGAAGTGGCAGGTTACGGCGGTGTTCTCCTCAAGGGGCTCAGTTTTCCGAATCGGTTCTACTCGCTCACAAGTGCCTGACACGCTCTTAGTCTACTAAGCGCAACGCTCGTTTTATCGAACCTCTGTTGCACTTCTGAGGAGCCCCAGTGCCACCTTAGGTTTTTAAGAACCCCAAGTCGTAGACCATTGGCTGCAGCTTTTCGCTAAGCGCCTTGTAGGCTTGCTGAAACGGCAGGAACGTCACCAGCGGGAAATCACCGCTGGCGTTGCGGGCATCCAGCGCCTTGCGCACCTGATACCAGCCCACGTCGGGCCGGTTGAGCTTTAGCTCGTCGCGCACGCTACGGCTGTCGGTGTGGGCGAAGTAGGCTTGCCACAATGTTCGGCCGGTGGCCAGCACTGCCAGCGCTTCTAGGCTAAATGATTTGCCCGCCATGTACTGCACCATGAAGTCGCTTTCAAAAGGGTCGGGCGCTCCTACCTCTGCCTCGGTGAAGGGGATGAAATGGTTGACGATGCTCCAATCGCGGCCATTCCAAGGCAGCCCGTTAGCCGAGGCGGTGAGGTTGCTGCCGTTGAAAAGCATCCAGACAAGGCAGTCGGTTTTGAACTCGTCAGTAAGCGGCGCGGTGGGCTGCAGAAACTGGTCGCGGTCGTTAAGCCACGTAGGTTTGATGAGGCGACGAACGGCGAAGACGATGGCGGCTTGCCAGAGGTTTTCGGGCAGAATGTAGAACCCGTTGCCAGTGCTGAAGACAGATGAAGTGATGGCTGTTTGAGTGGCGGCGTTCTGCATATCGTTGCTGTTGCAATACATATAGCCAATCGCCGTATCAATCCAAGCCGTCACTTTTGCATGATTTAGTTGGGGCGTCACCGCATTCTTCAGGGGGATATTTGTGCTATTCGTCTTTAAGCGAGGCATCCAATTGCTTAAAAAAGACGTGCTGCTGATGTTGTAAAAGCGCTTCTCCCCGATAGGCGCCCCGCTTTTAGTGAGCACCTCGGTGGCAATTTCCGTGATAGGGTTTCTCTTTTTTGCATTCTGATTGGTTCTCCATATCAGAAAACCGATCGGAAAGTCCCCTTTTAAGCCATCAAATGCTTTGCTGTGTATCACGAAGCCATCCACATACTCTGCATTCCATAGTGAGCGGAATTTTTCAAAGTTTGGTGCTACCACATACTTCATTTTGCTGAATATGGCCACCGTTGCCGTCGGCATTTCTTGTGAGATACGCACCAAAAACTGGGTATACAGTTCCCGTGAGGCAAAGCCGTATTTGCCCATACCTTTCGCAACTTTGGTGGTTGCTACATCCGTCTTGCCTTCATTTCCCTGCGAATTTGCGGCTTCCGCATACGGCGGATTAATCAGCACCAAGATTTTCTTGCCCTCGGCAATGGCCTTCCGCAGGCCTTCGGGCACCTTGTTGGTGAGACTGTAATCTATTGCCCCATCGGCGACGATGTCGTCGTTGAGGTAATCGTACTGGAAGCGGGTAGCGGCGGCGCAAGTTTTGGTGGCCCTCATCACGTCCACGTCGGCCGCGTCGAGGGTGCTCATGTAGATGTTACGGTGGTTGCTGTGCTTCACTTCCAAGTTGCCCACCCCGCAGCACATATCCCACACCACGTATTCGCGCTGCCAGTTCTTGCCCAGCACCTCGGCTAGCTTGTCGTAGGCCTTGTCCACCACGTGCAGCGGCGTGTAATAAGCGCCCTTAAAGCTGCGCTCGTCGAGCGGAATCAGGCTGTCGCGCCGTTCGAGCAGGTAGTTGCGGTAAGCCACTTCGGGCGGGCGGTGGTAAATAGCCCAGAAGCGTCGGTAGCCCTCGTGGCTGCCCAGCGCATAGAGCTTGCCACCAAGGGTGAACACGGGATTGCCGTTGCGGTGCAGCAGCTCGGCCGGCAGGTTGGCGTGGGTGCTCACTGTGCCGTCGCTCATAATGTCGGCGAAGAATAGCAGGGCATAGTCCTCCGGGGCCACGTCCAGAATTTCCTGCCCAATCAGGGTCACCCACTTGTCGAACACCTGCTTCAGGTTATCCGGCGTGATGGCCACCCGAATGATATCGCCCGTGGCAATCGCGCTGCGGATGGTGCTGATGAATTCGTCTTCGTGCGTCTCTATTTTAAACGACACGAGATAGGTACCGATGTAGGCCGATACGGCATCAAGGGCTTCCTGAGTGTAGCCGCTGGCACTCTTGCCCCACTTGATGGTTTTTTTGGCTAGGAAGGGAATTACGTCCGCGCTTTTCATGATGGCGGCCTTCTGCGCGTCAATCACCGCCAGCAGCGGCGGCACATACTCTCCCTTGTTCAGCGCCTGCTGCACGTAGTGCAGCAACTGCGTAAACATGGCATAGGTGGAGTGCTTGTGCCCTTCTTTGGCTTCAAACCACACTTCCTTTGTTTGAATATCAATCAGGTTTTTGCTATACCCTTTCAGGTTTAGCGCCTTGATGTAAACGTCCTTGACATCCTCTTCGGTGCGCGTGAGTTGGAGGCGTTGGTAAAGCGTCATAGTTAGAAACTGTTTTTAAATTCACTACTCCGTTATGCTACAGCTACAAAAGCCGGAGAACACTTGTCACATCATTGAGCCGTGTTATTTTGTGTCTCCACAGCATTCGCGAAAGTTAGCACTCAAGATGCTGCGCCAGCCCTATGTGGTGCCGCACACCGCGCCGATGCAAAACATGAGCTACCTGCTGACGGCATCGGGCAAGTTTCTCGATACGCTCGACAAAATCGTGGTGGGCCTTAACAAGGCCGGTTTCAGCGCCCACGACTACAAGGTGGCCGACTCGGCTACCCTCGACCCCAAGCCCACGGGGCCAACGTGTGACTAGCCCACATGTGCCCCTTCTGCGCCTATCTCCACATTGCGGCAAGCCATCGCGCGCCGCGCGACCCTACTACCGGCCGGGCAGGTCAGCAACCGAGGCGTATTCTTTGGTGTCTGAGAAATCGGAAGTCAAACCCACCGGCTGCGCAACTATAACTCGTGGGCGTTCCTTCTGTGACCATATCCCCCAATCTGCCGCGACCGGCTGCTAAGGGAAACGCAATCCGCCAACCGGGTGCGCCCGCCCGCGAGCCGGTACACCGGGAGCGTCGTCCGCCTCACCCTTTCCCAGTACCCACCGAAAAACCTCCCAATGAATCAGCTACACGGGTTCGCTTGGATTGCTGCCGGAGATACAGCCGTGCGAACGGCCACAGCACGGGCTTGGAAGATGAAGCCCGCCGGGTTACGCCTGCTGTTGGCTGTGGCTGCAATTGAGGAACGAACAAGCCGCAGCGTACCCATTAGCACCGCCCGCCGCTTAGCTGGACTGGACCCCGCGACGGTCAGCTACCAAGCCACCATGCTAGGTCCCAAGGGTGCGGGTGTCCTGAACCGAGAAGGGCGCACTGGGTTGTTATTAACGCCATCCGGTCGTAACATTGCTAATGACTTTTCGAGAAGAATGCGGCAACATTTTGAAGCCGTAACTGATCGACTACCCGAAAAGTAAATATTTTTAATTATCATATTTAATAAGTGTGAGTTCTCTACTTCGCAACCCAAGGACGTGGCTGATACTCGCTATTACCGTTTCTTTGGCGGCATATGGAAGCTTTTCTTTATGGAAATCTACATTAGTATATACCTGCATAAGCCCATCAGCGCCTAAGTATTATCACAAGGATCTAAACTGCCACTTGCTGAGAGAGCACTGTGATGGCAATGCAGCAGCAGTTTCATTAAAGCAAGCTCGCGAATATGGAGATAGCCGCTGCACTGACTGCACTGCACCGGAAGTGCAGTATGGAATCTAATCAAAGCCCTATCTGTACGTCCGGCTCAGTACATAGGGGGCATCTACTACCAAAGTGCGCTTTGGCTTCTGCGGGTTTTATCAAAGCAACATCCCCTTGATTCGGCTCCCCGAAGGTAAGACTGTCTGCGTCTGCTGTTAGGCCGTAAGCACGGATCTTTTTGGCACAGTCGGCGAAAAGCTAGGATTGGCCTTCACGGATGCTAACTGCCCCCAGCGGGGACATATGACAAGGTTGTAGTAACCGCAGTAGTAACTACAACGAAGTTCAGGCACCTAAACCGCAGTCTAAGTTATTAATAATCAGTGTGACCCCATTTGGATTCGAACCAAAGACCTACTGCTTAGAAGGCAGTTGCTCTATCCAACTGAGCTATGGGGTCGAAGTCAGTTTCAATGTCAATGTCAGACAATTGAAAATGCCAAAAGCCGTCTGCTTTCCCGTCAGAAGGGATAGCCGACGGCTTTTGAAATTTGGTCGGGGTGGCAAGATTCGAACTTGCGGCCTCCTGCTCCCAAAGCAGGCGCGATACCGGGCTACGCTACACCCCGAAAAAGTTGACCTCTGTTGAAACGATTTTATTCGTTTACGCCAGTAGTCGGTATGCGGAGAAGGGGGGATTCGAACCCCCGGTAGCCTTTAGAGCTACGGCAGTTTAGCAAACTACTGGATTAAGCCACTCTCCCACTTCTCCGGATATTCCCTCAGCTAAGCGCTCCCGGTTGGAGCGTTACTGCTTGTGGCAGCTGCTTTGGTGCAACAAAGGTAGGCCGCAGTTTGCGGGTGGTGCAAGCAGAATGAGAAACTTTTCGGTTCCGGGTGGGCTGGGGCTACCTTCGCCGGGCGTCAGCGGCCTTGTTTCAGATGAATTGGTTTTACCCTCCGACCCTCTCCGATGCCCTCTTGGGCGGCCTTATAATCGTGGGGCTGCTGCTCGCGGCGGGCCGGGTTTGGCGGGTTGGGCGCGCGCTAAATCAGTCAGCGCGTGGTATTTGGTGGAAATTGCCGCTGCGGTTATTAACCGGCGGTTTGCTGCTGCTGGCGCTGTGGGGCCCGGCGTTGGGCACGACGCGCAAGCAGGTCCGGAGCACCGGAAAAGATGTGTGGGTGGTGGTGGATATTTCTCGCTCGATGGACGCGCAGGACGTCCGTCCGACGCGTTTGGAGCGGGTAAAAGCCGCTTTGCCGAATTTTTTGAGCGCTACCGGCGCCGACCGCGTCGCGTTGGTGACGTTCGCCGGGGAAGCCTCGGTGCGGTGTCCGCTGACGTTTGACCAGTCGGCGCTGCTGCTGTATGCGGCTACGCTGCGCACCAATCAGCCCGGTCAGCCGGGGACGGATATAGGAGCGGCACTCGATACGGTACGGGCGAAAATCCGGACCGAAGCCGCCGGGCAAGCTACGGCGGGCGGCAACTCGCCGGTGGTGGTGCTCATTACCGATGGCGAAGATTTCGGCACCCGCGCCGGGGAGCGCGAGCTGACGGCCACCCTCACGCGCGAGCGGGTGCCGGTCTTCGTGCTCGGCGTAGGGACGGCGGGCGGGGCGCCGGTGCCGGGCGCGCACCGCCCACGCGGCGACAACGACGCCGGGCCGCCCATCTCGCGCCTCCGCCCCGATGCGCTCCGCAACCTCGCCGAAGCGACGGGCGGGCGCTATTTCGAGCTGACCGATTTTCTGGACGAAACGCGCGAGCTGTCTACCGCTTTGGCGGGCCTGCGCGGACAAGTTCGGGAAGTAAAGCTGCTCCGCGTGACGGCCAATAAGTATCAGTATCCACTCGTGCTGGCGCTGGCGCTGCTATTTATTGATGTGTTGGTGACCGTGCGGCTCTACCGCCTCGACGACTAGCGCGGCCGGTGGGCGACGGTTGCGCTGCCTTCCCTCCAACAAAACGACTGGCTGAGGGTTAGGGGACGACTTTACTTCTCTACTCACTCGACCAACTCAACCACATGGATTTTTCCGGCCAGACTTTTCTGCTGATTGGTGCCTCAACGGGCATCGGTCTTGCCACAGCTCGGCGCCTCGCGGCCAACGGCGCTACCCTCATCACCGCCTCGCGCACGCTGACCAAAGAGCTGGAAGCCTTGGGGGCGACGCATATTCCGTTCGATGCCACCAAGCCCGATACCACGGCGCTGCTAGCGGCTTTACCCGACGTGCTGCACGGTTTCGTGTATTTGCCCGGCTCCATCAAGCTTCGTCCGTTCGAGCGCCTGACGCTCGCCGATTTCAGTGCCGAGTTCGAGCTGAATGTGCTCGGAGCTGTCGCGACGCTACAGGCGGCGTTTCCGCGCTTGAAGCGCGCCGACAGCGCCTCAGTTGTGCTCATTAGCACGGTGGCGGCGGGCACGGGCCTCACGTTCCATACGAGTATTGCCGCCGCCAAAGGCGCTTTGGAAGGTCTGACGCGCGCGTTGGCTGCCGAAGGTGCTCAACACGGCATCCGGGTCAATTGCGTGGCGCCGAGCCTGACCAATACGCCCCTCGCCGCGACGCTGCTCAACACGCCCGAAAAGGTAGAAGCCGGTGGCAAGCGGCACCCACTGGGGCGGATTGGTCAGCCCGACGATGTGGCGGCGATGATTGAGTTTCTCCTCAGTAAAGAATCCAGCTTCATCACCGGGCAGGTGATTGGGGTGGATGGCGGAATGGGAAAGGTAAAATAAGTAAGCTGATAGCGCTGGGCATATGATTCTGTTTTGGCATCGGCGCGATTTGCGCCTCCCCGATAACGCCGGTTTGGCGGCGGCGCTGGCAACCGGTCAGCCGGTACTGCCGATTTTCATTTTCGACCGTTCCATCCTCGACGACCTCCCCGCCGACGATGCCCGCGTGACTTATATCCACGATGCCATCACGGCGCTCCGGGCGGCGTATGAGGCGCACGGCGGCACGTTGCTGGTGCGCTACGGCCGGCCGCTCGACGAGCTGGCGAAGCTGCTGACCGAGTTTCCGGCAGTCACGGCGCTTTACACCAACGAAGATTACGAGCCGTACGCCGCCACCCGCGACGCCGCTGTGACCGCTTTACTGACGAAAGAAGGGCGCACTTTCCAGACGTTCAAAGACCAAGTGGTGTTCGCGAAAGACGAGGTGCTGTCGAAGTCGGAGACGGTGCATCGGGCGTTCACGATGTACCGCAATACGTGGCTCGGGCGCCTCACAGAGGCTGATTTGGCGGCCCGGCCTTCCGCTGCGATGGCGGCTGAGCCGGGGCGGTTGTACCACGCCAAGTCTTCAGAAGTGGGGCGGATTCCGACGTTGAAGGCAATGGGTTTCGAGCGGAACGAGCTGCACCCCGTGCCCGACGGTCTGCCCGAAGACAGCATCATCAAGAACTACGACCACACCCGCGATATCCCCGGCCACGCCCGCAGCACCACGCGGGCGTCGGTGCATCTGCGGTTCGGCACGCTCTCGCCGCGTGAGCTGATGCGGCAGGCGCAGACCATCAACCCGACGCTGCTCCACGAGCTGATTTGGCGCGATTACTTTATGCTGATTCTGTGGAAATTTCCGCAGACGGTCGACGAATCCTACGAGCGCAGTCTGCGCCTGCTGCCGTGGCGCAACAACGAAGCGGAATTCGCGCGCTGGTGCGAAGGCCGGACCGGGTACCCGTTCATCGATGCCGGGATGCGGGAGCTGAATGCCACCGGCTTTATGCAAAACCGCGCCCGAATGGCGACCGCCTCGTTTCTGGTGAAGCACCTGCTGATCGACTGGCGCTGGGGCGAACGCTATTTCGCCGAAAAGCTCCTCGATTTCGACCTCAGTCAGAACGTCGGCAACTGGCAGTGGATTGCGGGTACGGGCGTCGTGAACGCGCCATGGTTCCGGGTGTTCTCGCCGCAGAGTCAGCTTGAAAAGTTTGACCCGGAGCTGAAATACGTCAAGCGGTGGGTTCCGGAGTATGGCACGGCGAAATATCCGGCGCCGATGGTCGACCATAAGATGGCGCGGGAACGCGCTTTGGCCACTTACAAAGCCACTTCGGCGGCGGCGAGAAGCTGATTCGGGCGCTGGAGATGCCGCGCTTTCAGGTCGACTTTCAGTGCCGAAATTCGTCTGGAAAACTGACCTAAAAGCGTCCCGATTTGGTTCGCTATAGAACACGTAGTACTTTGCACCACAAAGCAAGCAAAATGGACGCTCAAGCCCCCTTTACCGCCGACGCTACTTCGGCTCCTCCCCTCTCCGACCGCACCCGGATTCGGGTCGCTTACCGCGATTACCTGCTCCGGCACGGCGCCCCACCGGCCACGGTTTACGCGCTGGCGCAAGAGCTGGGAATCGCCGAAAGCGCCTTCTACGAGCAGTACGCGACGTTTGAAGCCATTGACCGCGACATTTTCCGCGAGTTCATCGACGCCGCCCGCACCCGTGCCGAGGCCACGCCCGAGTACGCCAATTACAGCGTCCGCGAGAAGCTGCTGGCGTTCTACTTCACCCTCATCGAGGGTCTGCGCGATGAGCGTTCCTACATCACGCTCAGCAACAAGCTCCACCCGTTCTTCAACCGCGCGACGCCGGTTTACCTGCAAGACGCGAAAGTCCGGTTCGAGCAGTTTGCCGAAGAGCTGCTCATCGAGGCGCGGCTGAGTAAGGAAGTGGTGCGGCGCGCGTTCCTCAGCGACCGTTACGCCGCCGGATTCTGGTATCAGCTCACGTTTTTGCTAGATTTCTGGCTCAAAGACAACTCGCCGAACTTCGTCCGCACCGACGAAGCCGTCGAGAAAGCCGTTACGCTGAGCTTCGACCTCATCGGCCGCAACCCCATCGACTCGGCCGTCGAGTTTGCCCGTTTCCTGTTCAACCGCTAGTTTCTTTCCCGCCTTCTATGGCTTCCACTGACCTTCCAACTTCCAAAGTGGCCCGTGCGGCGAAGCTCGCGGGCGCCGGGTTCCGAGTTGGCGCCAACTACGTAAAGCACGCCGTGCGACAGGCGACGGGGTCGGCGGAAACGGCGGCGGCGAGTCGGGTGAAGCTGGATGAAGCCAACGCCGCTACCCTTTTCGATACGTTCAGCGAGCTGCGCGGCGGGGCGCTCAAGTTTGCGCAGGTGCTGAGTATGGACCGCACCGGCCTCCTCCCCCGCGCCTACGCCGACCGTTTCGCCCTCGCCCAGCATCAGGCGCCGCCGCTGAGCGGGCCGCTCGTAGTGAAGACGTTTCGGGCAGCGACGGGTAAATCGCCGGGCGAGATTTTCGATGAGTTCGACCTGACCGCCCGCGCTGCCGCAAGTATCGGCCAAGTGCATCAGGCGAAGCTGAACGGGCGGACGTTGGCGGTCAAAGTGCAATATCCGGGCGTCGCGGCGAGTATTCAGTCTGATCTGAACCTCATCAAGCCCGTCGCTTTTCGGGTGTTGGGGCTGAGCGAGGCCGATTTCCGCGAGTACATCGTCGAGGTCGAGAGCAAGCTCCTCGAAGAAACTGATTACCGCCGCGAGCTGACCAGCTCGCAACGCCTCGCCGCGGCCTGCGCGCACATTCCCGGCCTCAAGTTCGCCAATTATTACCCGGAATTGAGCGGCGAGCGCGTGCTGACGATGGACTGGCTCACGGGCCGTCATCTGAAGGAATTCCTCGATACGAATCCCCCACAAGCCGTCCGTGACCAAATCGGGCAGGCGCTTTGGGATTTTTACGCGCATCAGCTCCATACCCTCCGCGCCGTTCACGCCGACCCACACCCCGGTAATTTTCTCTTTTCTGACGAAGGCGGCGGCACCGTAGCTGTGATCGATTTTGGCTGCGTAAAGGAAGTGCCGGCCGATTTTCACGATGCGTACTTCGACGTCGTGAACCCCGCCGTTTACACCGATGACGCTCTTTTAGAGCCAGTTCTGGTCGCCCTCGACGTGCTCCGGCCGACCGATACGCCCGAAATGCGGCAGCTCATCTTCGAGATCGCCCACCAAACCCTGCCGCTCCTCGCCCGCCCGTTCATCGAACCCAACTTCGACTTTGGCGACCCCGCGTATCAGCAGGAAATCAATGTTTTGGCCGAAGAATTCGCGAACAATCCCACCTTGCGGAGCCAGCGCGAACCTCGCGGCTCGAAGCATTTTATCTACGTAAACCGCGCGTATTTCGGGCTTTACACCTTGCTCGGCGACCTGAAAACGCGGTTACGCTAGTCCGAATCGGCGGCGGCACCGGAGAAGGCGCCGTAGGTTCGTGCTTCGGTTTTCGTTTTAATGGCATCTTCATCCTCTTCCAAAGCGGGCATTTTTGCTGCGCTCGGCGCCAATCTGGCTATTGCGGCCACCAAGTTTGTAGCTGCTTATTTCACCGGTTCCTCGGCGATGCTCTCAGAGGGCATCCACTCGGTGGTTGATTCAGGAAACTCGGTTTTACTGTTGCTCGGGATGAGCCGCGGCCAACGCCCGGCCGATGCCACGCACCCGTTCGGCTACGGCAAGGAATATTATTTCTGGTCGCTGATTGTGGCGATTATGCTCTTCGCGATTGGCGGCGGAATGTCGGTTTACGAAGGCATCACGCACTTTCAGCACCCTGAGCCGCAGCAGAATATCGGCTGGAACTTTGCGACACTGGCGGCGGCGTTCATTTTCGAAGGAATTTCCACCGTCGTTATTATCAAGCAGGTGAAGGCCTCAAAAGGCCTACAGACCTACTGGCAAGCCATTCGCGGGAGCAAAGACCCCGGCGTATTTGCCGTATTGTATGAGAACGTGGCGGCGCTGCTCGGCCTCACGATTGCCGGTCTGGGCACCGCCCTCGGCTACTGGCTGCACGAGCCGCACATCGACGGTGCCGCTTCTGTCGTGATTGGGCTGGTGCTGATTGGTGTCGCCGTCTCGCTGGTGAAAGAAACCAAAGGCCTTTTAATCGGCGAAGCCGCTGACCCGGCGCTGGTGGAAGAAATCCGGGCAATGGCCCTCGCCGACCCCGATATCAACTCGATTGTCGACCCACTCACGATGCATTTCGGCCCCAGCGAAGTGCTGCTTGTGCTGAATGCCAGCTTCCGCCCCACCCTCACGACGGTCGAAATCGAGGCCTCGACCAACCGGCTCGAAGCTAATATTCGCGCTGCGCATCCGGAAGTGAAGCGGATTTATATCGAAGCTCACGCGTAGAAACGCCCTGCCGGCTCCGTCTGAAAACCATTCGCCCCTTGCCGCAGCCGTTGGGCTGTAGCAAGGGGCTAAGTTTGGGGGGTAAGCTCAGAAAGGTTAGTTAAAATCGAAGTCGTCGGGGGCAGCCCGCTCACAGACAAGCCGACGGAAAGTGTCCATTTAGGCAGCTACCAGAGCCGGACGCACCGGAACGGCAGCGATGCTTGCAGTTACCGGTGCAGCGGCCGGTGCGGTTGCAGTGACCGTCGCCGCGCTAACCACCGGAGCCGGAGAACCGGGGGCGCTCAAGCGCGTGGCGACTTCGGCAAAGCCGGAAAGCAATTGCTCCCAGCCGCTCAGCTCGAAGTATTTCGGCTGAAACTCGGCCCGCACTACTGGTGAGGCGAGGATATCGGGCACCGAAAAACCGAGGCGGCGCGGCGTCAGCTCTTCGGCATCAGGGGCGAGGGCGAAGTGCAGCTCGGCGGCGCTCGACAGCAGGCCCGCGCCGATGACCACCCGCCGACCGTCGGCGCCCGTCAAGAGGCCGAACTCGGTGGTGTGCCACAGCAGGCGCGTCAGCCACGGCGCCGCGCGGGAGCCGAGGACGTGCTGTTGCCGCGCCAATTGCCCCACTTGCGCGAGGAAAGCCGCATACGTCGGCTCGGCGGCGAGGAGCGGGAGGTGACCGAAAACGTCGTGGAAGAGGTCGGGGCCGGGCAGGAACTCGGTATCGCGCCGCGCCCGCAGCCACGTCGCGACCGGCAGCTTGCGGTCGGCGAGCATTTCGAGGTACGTTTCGTCGGAGATACGGCCGCGCGCCGGCACCAGCGACCAGCCGGTGAGGCTCTGCAACCGTTCGCTCAGCACCCGTAAGTCGGGTGGAGCTTCCTTGCTCAGCCCCAACGCCCGTAAGCCTTCGAAGAAGGCAGCCGGGGCGCGCCGGTAGAGCAGGGCGGTCTGACGGTCGAAAAGGATCCGCCAGGTCAGGCACTCCTCGGCGGTGTAGGGCGAGGAAGCGACGGCGTTGGAAGTGGCGGGACGGGTGTGCATCGGGTGCATCGGAGGAATGTGGAAATGAAAATGGAAAGGGCCGGAAAACAAAAAACCCGGCTCCTGTGGGGAGTCGGGCGGGGAAAAACGAGGCGGGGAAGTGAAGTACCGTTCTGTAGCTTCTAACTCTTCTTCTCCCGACACACGCAACCGCACGACTCCGGACCTCCACAGCGGAAGGCCATCATCACGGGATGCCAATTATATGTCTGGAACGCGCGCATTGGGCGGAAGCGAAGAAAAGAGCGAAGCGGCCGAAGGCGACCGGACTTCTGCCGCAAAACTAAGCAAGGGTTTGAGATTTCCTACACATCGCGAAAAAATATTTTCCAAGCCCCGGCCCGCCTCCGTACTGGTACGGATACGCGCCGGGGGAAAAAATGCGGGGCAGTACGGATTGCCAAAGACCTATATGAAGCCGGAATTTTGATGTGCTGCAAACTGCCCGATTTCAGGCAGTCGGATGCAGTTGTGCAGGCATCATTTTCAACCCCAATCCCCCCCGCTTTTCGTGATGAAGAAGCTCTTTACCTCCACCTTTCTGCTGGGCGCGCTCAGCCTCGCAACCTCGGCTTTAGCGGCTGACATCACGGTCGGGCCGGGCGGCAACCACGCCACGATTGGCGCCGCCATTGCCGCCGCCGCCGACGGCGACCGCATTCTGGTGAAGCCCAAAGCCATTCCCTACGGCGAGACCCTCACCATCACGAAGAGCCTCACGATTGCGTGCGCCGATGAAGGCGATACGTTTGACTGCGTTGGGAACTGGACGTTCTCGCCGAGCAGCGCGCAGAAGAAGCTGACGATTATCGGCTTGCGCAATATTGCCGGTGACATAGCGGCCGGTATCGCCGGGCCGGGCGTGGGGCGCTCGACGTTTCAGCTACTTAGCTCGGTGGTGAAGGGCGATGTGAACTTCAACACGAACAACTACAACGTGCTGGTTGCCGCCGACTCGATTTACGGCTCGGTGTGGTTTCGCTACGGCAAAGTCATTGGCAATTACATTGATGGTGCCACTGAAGCGCAGGTAATCTACACGACCGACGAGGCCGTGCCTGTTTCGACGGACTCGATTTGGGTTGTCGGTAATAAGATTCGGGGGAACAACACGAACGCCCATTCGGCGATTGAGCTTTCTTCGAGCCAGCACTACATCTTCTGCTCCAATAATTACCTGCTTTTGAATGCCGTTACCAACGTGTTCAACTACGGGTTCTACATGAGTGGGCAGCGGGCCGCTACGGCCGCCGGGGGCACCAACTCGATGGTCAACAATACGGTGTATGACCAAGGCAATCAGAACTTCGGCAGTGGCCGCTATGCCTTCTACCTCAACAGCCCGCTCAACAACACGGTGTTCGTGGCGAATCTGGTGGTCAGCAACAATGCCAACGGCAACGGTACGAACATCATAACGCAAGCGGGCGGCGTGAATAACTACACGTTCGCGTACAATATTTTCCGGGGCTACACCTTCTCCAGCATAGCCGTTCCGAACAACGGCACGAATAAATCGACCTCAACCGCCACCGTGACGGCCGCGACCGGCGCCGCTGCCGGAGACGCCGTGAACGGCGGCCCGACCGACCCCGAGTACACCGACATCAACCTCACGCGCGGCGATGTGGGCGCGTTCGGCGGCTCGTTTACGCTGGCCAACTTCCACCCGTTCGTGAACGCGACGGCCGCCAACAACCAAGGCGGGCGCGTGTACCTGCTGCGGGCGCCGCGCTCGGTTCAGCAAGGCGGCTCGATTCAGGTCAAGGCCGACGGTTTCGACCGCTAGGCTATCGCTTTTCAAGGATTTCCGATGAAAGCGTTTCGAATGACCGGGCACGGTCGCGCCCCGGCGCGGCCCTGGCCCCCCACCCTGCTGCGCCTGCTCGGCGCGGCGCTAGCAGCCATTGTGCTGCTGGCGCTGTTCACGGGCCGCGCGCACGCCCAAGCACTGCCCGTGACGAGCGGGCTGCGGCTGCATCTGAAAGCCGACCTCGGCGTTACCGCCAGCGGCGGGACGGTGAGCGCGTGGGCCGACCAGAGCGGCAACGGCTTCCACGTCGAACAGGCTACGGCCACAATGCGGCCCGCCTTTACGGCCAATGCCGCCAACGGCAAGCCCGCCCTGACCCTCGACGGCACCGATGATTTTCTGCAATCGAACGCCAGCGTTGATTTACTGGGCGCGCAGACGAGCTACTCGTACTTCATCGTCGCGAAGCCAGCTACTACGCAGAAGGCGTACGCCGACCTCTTCGACTACTCGCACAACAGCAGCGTGCGGTTCGTGGTGCAGCAGGATGCCGGGCAGACCAATAAGTTCTACAACAACGGCTACGCGACCCAGCAGCTCTACCCCACAGCGTTCAACCTCCTGACGGGCACCCACGTCAATGGCGGCACGGTGATGAGCCGGGCGAACGGCGTTAATGAGCTTACGGCTACCAGCAGCACCAACTCGTTTGGTACGCCCTCCGCTTTTCGGGTGGGAAACTGGATAAACAGCGGACGCGAGTTCACCGGCCAGATTGCCGAAGTTGTGATGTACAACCGCGTGCTGACGGCCTCGGAAATCACGCAGGTTGAAACATACCTCGATACCAAATACAACTTAGGCATCAATGGCCCTGCCTTCATGGCGCGGCCGATGCGCGCGCAGAGCGCGCGGTTTTGGTTCGATTCCGGCGCCAAAACGACGATGACTGCCGCCGATGGCGCGTTCGACGACGCGCTGGAAACCGCCGTAGCGAACGGCGCTTCCGGCCTGAGCGTCGGCGCGCATTCGCTCAGCATCGAGATGCAAGCCGTAGACGGCACTTGGGGCAGCGCCTTCACGAGCGCCCTCACGGTGGTGTCGCCGATGGCGACGCGCACGATCCGCATCCAGAGCGGAGAAGTCGACTTGAACGGCACCGTTCAGGCGGTGGCGGCTCTTGATGGAGCTTTCGATGATGCCGTGGAATCCGTGGTGAACAACCGCGTGGTCGGCCTCAGCGCCGGTGCCTATTCCTTGAGAATCCGTCTGCGCGGCCAAGACGGTCAGTTTGGACCGTGGTTCAGCTCGGCGCTGACTGTGGTGGCGCCGATGGCGACGCGCAACATCCGCATCCAGAGCGGCGAAGTGCAGCTCGGAGTTGCTGCCGCTGTGCCGGTGGTGGCGATTGACGGCTCGTTCAACGACGCCATCGAATCAGTCGTGCGGAACGCGTTGGCGGCCGGTGCTACGGCGGGGCCGCAAGTGTTACGCGTCCGGTTGCAAGGCCAGGACGGGCAGTTTGGCCCGTGGTTTAGCTCCGTGCTGACCGTGGTGGCGCCGATGGCGACGCGTACTCTGCGCATCACGGCCGGGGAAGTGCAGCTCGGCGCTGCCGCCGCCGTGCCGGTAGTAGCCATCGATGGCGCTTTTGATGAAGTGGTCGAATCCGTGGTTCGGAATGCGATCAGCGCGGGCGCTACGGCGGGGCCGCAGTTGTTGCGCGTGCGGCTCCAGGGCCAGGACGGGCAATTTGGCCCGTGGTTCAGCTCGGTGCTGACCGTGGTGGCGCCGATGCCGACGCGCCTCGTGCGCATTCAGGAAGGCCGCGTGTGGTGGAACGCCGATTTGGCGAACGCCGTGCCGCTAGCCGTCATCAACGGAAGTTTGAATGCGGCGGTGGCCACGGCTACCGGCGTGTTGCCGACCGGCTCCCTCCTACCCGGCGCGCAGGCTTTACGCGTGCAGCTAAAGGGCGAAGACGGGCAGTGGGGCAACACGTTCACCACGGCTGTCGTCATTCAGGCTTGCACGCCGTTGGCAACGCCGGTGGCCAGCAGCGGCCAATACATCTATTATCAAGGCCAAACGCTTCAGCTCAACTCGACGACCGTCAGCGGCGCTACGTATGAGTGGCGCGGGCCGAATGGCTTCACGAGCACCACGCAGAATCCGCAAATCGTGAACGCGACGCTGGCTGCGGGCGGCACGTACTGGGTCCGGACCATCGGCCCGGCGCCCGACCGTTGCCCCTCGCCGGAAGATTCGGTGAATGTGCGGGTGTTGCCTTTGGTGACGATTACGACCGACGCCGTTTTGCCGACCTCGATTTGCGCGGGCTCGTCGTTCAACGTCGGGTACGACGTGACGAGCGGCACGCTGCTCAGCGGCAACCAATTACGCGTGCAGCTCTCCGACAATGCCGGCGACTTCACAGCCGCTACCATCATCGGTGGGCCCGTGACGAGCACGGCCGCGAGCGGCTCGATTCCGGTTACGATTCCTGCGGGTGTTACGCCCGGCACGCAGTACCGCATTCGGGTAATTGCATCCAGCCCGGCCACTAACGGCGCCAACAACGGCGCTGCCCTGACCATCTCGACCCCGTTCAGCGTCACGGCGAACAGCAACTCGCCGATCTTCGCGGGGAGCACGCTCAACCTGAGCGTGGCCTCCGCCCCATCCGGCGCCACGTTCGCGTGGACGGGTCCGAACGGCTTCACTTCGGCCATTGCCACTCCGCAGATTATCAACGCCACCACCGCCGCAACCGGCACGTATCAAGTGGTGGTAACGCGCGGTGCCTGCACGAGCACCAGCACCGTGGCAGTTACCGTAAACACTTCCGGAACGGTCACCATCGGCACCATCAACCCGACCAGCTATTGCGCTGGAACGGCCATCAGCGTGCCTTACACCATCAGCGGGACGTTTACGGGCGGCAACGTTTTCACGGCGCAGCTCTCCAACGCCAGCGGCTCGTTCGCCTCGCCGATTACGCTCGGCGCGCTGAGCAGCACGGCGGCGGGCACCATCAACGGCACCGTACCAGCGGGCACCCCAGCGGGCACCGGGTACCGGATTCGGATTCTGAGCACCGCGCCGGTCAGCACCAGCGCCGTGAACAGCACCGATTTGGCGATTACCGACGTCACGGCCACCGTGGCTTCCTCGAACTCACCGGTAGCGCTCGGCGCCACGATTACGCTGAGCGTCACGGGCGCGCCCGTCGGCAGCACGTTCGCCTGGACCGGCCCCGGCACGATCCAGAACGCCGGTACGGCCAACGCATCCGTTCTGAACGCGCAGCCTTCGAACATCGGCACGTATCAAGTGCTGGTCAGCAAAGACGGCTGCTCGGTGACGCGCAGCGTGACGGTGGACTTCACGACCGCCATCTACACCGATGCCATTGCGGGCGGTACGGCCTTCTGCGCGGGCGGAGAAGTGACGGTTAATTTCCGTTCGACCGGCGCGTACGTTTCGCCAGCGCCGTTTGTGGCGGGCAACACGTTCTATGCGCGGGTGGTCGATCCGGCGAATGGCAACGTGCTCGGCACCATCGGCACCTTAAACCAAGGCGGCTCGATTTTCAACCGCAGCATCAGCGGCACTTGGCCAGCGGGCATCGGCGCGGGCCCATTCCGGGTGCGGGTCGATTCGGACCAGCCCGGCATTACCGGCACGACTACCACGGCCAACATCACCCTCACCGATGTGGTGAGCACGGTGATCGGCAGCAACTCGCCCGTCGCGGCGGGCGGCACGATTACGCTGACCGCCACGGGCGCGCCCGCCGGCAGCACCTACGCTTGGACCGGCCCCGGCACCATCCTGAACGCCACCACGGCCACGGCGAGCGTGACGAACGCGCAAGTCGCGAACTCGGGCACGTATCAAGTGATAGTGACGCGGAACGGCTGCTCGACCACGAAAACGGTGAGCGTGACGGTGAACCCGAGCGCATCGGTCATCACCACAGGCACCATCAGCCCGACGACTTACTGCGCGGGCGGCACCGTCTCAGTGCCGTTTACGGTGAGCGGCGGCGCCTTCAATACGGGCAACGTCTTCACGGCGCAGCTCCTCGATTCGCTCGGCAGCGTTTTGGGGACGATTGGGACGGTGAGCGGCACTACCGGCAGCACCATCACGGGTACGATTCCGGCCAGCGCGCCGTATTCGCTGCGCGACCGCATCCGCGTCATCGGCAGCAACCCCGCTACCACCGGCTCGGTGAACGCGCAGGACCTGACCATCATCCAGCTCGGTGGCGCTACGGCCGTCAGCAACTCGCCGGTGGCGAACGGTGGCACGGTGCAACTCAACGTGACCGGCGTACCGGCGGCCTCGCTCAACTCGTATGTGTGGAGCAAGATCAGCGGCGGCGGCACGTTCAGCAGCACTCTGCGGAACCCGACGATTTCGGGCGCCACTACGGCCAACTCGGGCACGTATCAGGTCGTCGTTTCACGCGGCGGCTGCTCGGTGACGCGCACGGTAAGCGTGACGGTGCAACCGCCCGTCGTGACCAACACCGTGACCACCACGGGTCCGGCGAGCGGCACGTATTGCGCTGGCTCGCCGATTTACGTCGATTTCACCACCACCGGCACCTTCGCGGCGAACAACGTCTTCACGGCGCAATTGTCCGACGCGAACGGCTCATTTGCTTCGCCGGTCACGATTGGCACCGCCAACGGCCCCGGCGCGGGCAGCGGCCAAATCGGTGGGCCGATTCCCGTGGGTACGCCCGCCGGAACCGGTTATCTGGTGCGGATTCTCTCCTCGAACCCAAACCTCATCGGCACCACCAGCGGACCGCTGACGGTGAGCGCCACGGCGTTTACGTGGGTCGGTGGGGCTGATTCGAACTGGAACAACCCCGCGAACTGGAGCTGCGGCGTGGTGCCGGGCCAGAACGACGACGTCACGATTAACCCCGGCGGCAACTCGCCCGTCGTGGGCGTGGGCGGCGGCGTGGTGCGCTCCATCACTATCAACCTGAATACTACCCTGACCGTGAACGCCACGTTCACCGTGTGGGGCAACGTGGTGAACCACGGCACCATCGGCGCGGGCAGCGGCTCGGGCTGGGTGTGGGCCGGAACGGGCGGCAGCTGGACGGTCAGTGGCTCCGGGGTGTACAACTTCTGGAACGTCACGGTGAACAACACCGTGAACCTGACCATCAACCAGAACATCAACGTGCGCGGCAACATCGCCAACGGCGGTACGCTCACGCAGCCTTGGAACTACTACCTCTACTACTACGGTCCCGGCACCATCAGCGGCAACCCGTCCACGTGGGGCACTTTCTATGTGCCGACCGGCGGGTCCGTAAACTGGAATACCGGCATCACGGCGTGGGGGATTTACAACGGCGGCAGCCTCAACCCCGGCACGAGCGGCTTTACGTTCGGCGCGGGCGGCGGGGGCGCGGGTAGCATGGGCGGTCCCGGCTCGAACGCGATTCCGTTCTACGATGTGACGTTCAATAACCCGGCGGGCGTGAATCAGCTTTCCGACGTGGAGCTGTTCCACTTCTGGACGAATAACTACACGTTCAACCCCGGCACCCGCCGCGTGACCTTCACGGGTCCCGGCACGGTCATCAACGGCCCGAACGTGGTGTTCTACGATATCGTCATCAACGCCACGGCAAACGTGACGCTCAACGTCGATATCATCATCCGGGGTGATTTGATTAACGACGGCAGCTTCAACTGCGGCACCCGGCGCGTGACTTTCGACGGCACGACGCAGCTCATCGGCGGGTCGGTGGTGACGAATTTCTTCGACATCACCTTCAACAACACCGTCAACCTGACGCTCAATCAGAACATCATCGTCGATGGCGATTGGCTGAATACGGGTACGTTCTCGGGCGTCGGGTACTACGTGCTCTTCTCGGGCACGGGCGCTCAGACGGTCGGCGGCGCGGGCAGCACGCGCTTCGGCACGGTGCGGTGGAACAACGCGGCGGGCGTAAGCCTGACCAGCCCGATTCGGGTGGCGGGCGATTTCGCCTACCTCGGCGGCGGCTGGAACGCGGGCGGCTTCCCCGTCACGTTCGACGGCACGGCCGGGCAGAATATTCTTGGGCCGAGCAACCCGGTATTTGCGGGCCTCGTGAACAACAACACGTCGGTGGGCGGGCTGGCCTTGGCCACCAATATCCGCGCAACGGGGAACCTGTCGGGCACGGGCCGCTTCTGCGGCTGCGGCTTCGAGACGTGGCTCTCCGGCGGCACGCAGACCATCAGCGGTCCTGGCCGGTGGGATTTCCACCATATCCGGATTAACGCCACGGTCAACGTGACGCTCAACACGGATATCTACGTCTACGGCAACTGGTTCTGCGACGGCCCTTTCAACCCGAACGGGTTCACGGTGTACTTCGACGGCACCATCAGCCAGTTGATTCACGGTCCGGCGATTACGAATTTCTATCACCTCGTCATCAACAACACGCTGAATGTCACGCTGAATCAGACGATTCGGGTACGCGGCAACTTCGGCGGACCGGGCGTTTTGCTCGGCGATGGCTGGTTCACGATTTTCGACGGCACGGCGGCGCAAACCGTCAACACCGGCGCCGGTACGCGCTTCGGACACGTCACGTTTGCGAACGGCACGGGCGTTTCGCTCGGCTCGAACATCGGCCTGACGGGTAACTTCCTGAACACGGCGGGCTTCATCGGCACCGGCCGGACGGTCGGCTTCTACGGCACCGGCACCCAGACCGTGAACGGCGCGGGCATCGTGTTCGGCAACGCCTACACGGCGCCCGGCGCCACCGCGAGCCTCGGCGTCCCGGTCAGCTTCGGCGGCAACCTCACCAACGACGGCGCGTGGCTGGCTAACACCCACGCCTGTACGTTCACCGGCGCGGCGTGCGTGATTGGCGGGGCGAACGCGCCGCTGTTCTACCACCTCTACATCGAGCTGAACGCGCAGGTGACGCTGGCGGTGAACATTCACCTCACCGGCGACTTACGCCACCACGGCACTTTCGTGCCCGGCACGCGCCGCTGCACCTTCGGCGGCACGCTGCCGCAGCGGATTTACGGCACCGCCACGGTGTTCAATTTCTACGACATCACCGTGAATACCAACGCGGTAGTTAACGTCGAAACCGACATTCACTGCTGGCACGACCTGCTCAACAACGGCACCATCAACTGGCCGACGTGCCGCGTGGTGTACTTCGACGGCACGACGCTGCAAACCATCGGCGGCACGACCGTGACGCGCTTCTGCGGCATCACCGTGAACAACCCCGGCGGTACGGTGACGCTCGGTCAGAACATCCGCTGCTCCGGCGATTTCCGCGATAACGGCGGCTGGCGCGGTAACGGGTACACCACCACCTTCGACGGCGGCGGCGCCCAAGGGATTTACGGCCAAGCCGGTGGCGGCACCTCGTTCGGGGGCCTGACCTTCAACAACGGCAGCGGCGCCGGTGCGACGCTCTTCGGCCCAATTGCCCTCACCGGCGATTTCCGCAACACGGCTGGCTTCAACGCCGGTGGTTTTGGGGTGACGTTTGGGGGGAATGGCACGCAGAACGTGTATGGCCCGTCGCAAGTCGTTTTCCATCACCTGATTATCGATGTGGCGGCCACGTTGCAGCTCAACCTCGATATCCGCCTGACGGGAAACTGGACGAACCGCAACATCTTCCTGCCGAACGGCTGGCGCGTGTGGTTCATCGGCACGGTGGCGCAGCTCATCAACGGCCCGGCCGTGACGAACTTCTTCCACATCACGATCAACAACACGGTGAGCGTGAGTCTGAGCCACGATATCCGGATTCGCGGCAACTTCATCGACAACGGCGTTTTCTGTGGATGTGGTCACCTGACGACCTTCGACGGCACCGCGCCGCAGACGATTACGTGCAACTCGGGCAACACCCGTTTCCACGATATCACGTTCGCCAACCCGACCGGCGTGACCTTGCTCGGCGCCATCGGCGTGACGGGTAACTGGGTGAACAACGGCGGTTTCAACGCGGGCGGGCAGCTCGTGCTCTTCGCGGGCACCGGGGCGCAAACCATCGGCGGGTCGGCCCTGACGACCTTCCACGGCTGGCGCAACACCAACAACTCGGCGGCGGGCGTGAGCCTGATCCGCGATGCCGCTTGGACCGGCGACTGGACCAACGATGGCCGCTACTGCGGGTGCGGGTTCACGTCGAGCTTCGTCGGCACCACGCCGCAGACCATTACGTGCAACACGCTGCAATCGGCCTTCCACCACATCACCCTCTCGAACACGAGCACGGGCGGCGTGCGCCTCGGCGGCGATATCGGCGTGACGGGTAACTGGCACGTCACGGGCCTCTTCTTCCCCGTGACGTATACCGTGCACTTCACCGGCACGGCGGGCCAGACGATTACGCGCGGCGGCCTGATGCTGCACTGCCAGTTCTACGGCATCCGCATCGTGAACAACACGACGGCGGGCGTCTCGCTCGGCACCAATTGCCCGCTGTACGTGAGCGGTCCGTTCACGAACAACGGCACGTTCGGCCTGAACGGCAACGGCATCTGGGCGAACGGCGGCACCGGCGGTAACGGCTCCGGCGGCAACGGCGCGGGCGGTCACTTAGGTGGCGGCGGCGCGGCGGGTGGCGGCGGTGGTAACGGCGCGGGTGGCCAAGCCTTCGGCGGCTCCTCCCCGACCACCTTCGGCAACTGGACGATGCAGAACCCCGGCGGCGCGACCTGCGCTGGTCCCGGTGGATTCGGTGTGCAGCAAGTGCTGACGATGGCGCCCAACTGCGGCAACCTCGCGTGCGGCAACGCCGTGACACTCCTCTCGAACGCCACCGGCACCGGGATGATCGTGAACACGCCAACTGGCGGCGTCTGTACGGGCCTCGGCACGATGGTGCGTTTCGTGAACTCCGGCGCTACGGCGCCCGGCTACCGCCACTACTCGTCGCCGATGCGCGCGGGTACGGCCACGGTCAACGAGTTTGCGGATGACCTGCCCGTGTTCAACCTGAACCCAGCGTTCAACTCGGCCACGAACCCGAACGCCGTAACGCCGTTCCCGACCCTCTTCCAGTACGACGACAGCCGCATCCCGTCGACCGCGCAGGTCTTCGACCGTGGCTGGATGGTACCGGCGAGCGCTTCGGCCCCGATGATTTCCGGCAAAGGATATTCGGCGCAGACGAACGCGAACACGGTGGTCGATATCACGGGCACCTTCCAAACGGGTAACGTGACGACCCCGACCCTCACGCGCGGCGCTTACACCGCGTCGGGCTGGAATCTGGTCGGCAACCCCTACCCCGCCCCAATGGACTGGCGCCTCGTGACCAAGCCCGGCACCGTGAACAACGCCCTCTACATCCATAAGCCGACGGGCCGCTACACGGGCACGTTCGCATCGTGGGTGAACGGGGTGGCGCAGAACGGCGGCGACCCGGTTCTGTCAGCGATGCAGGGCTTCTTTGTGCGGGTGAATGCGCCCGGCTCGACCACCCTCACGTTCACCGATGCCGCCCGCCTCACCACCTGGACGAACCCAACGTTCTGGCGCCCAGCGGCCACCGTTGCTGAAACCCGGCCGCTGATTCGCCTCGTCGTGACCGCCCCGGTCAGCGGCAAAGCGGATGAAACGGTGCTGTACTTCGAGCAAGGCGCCACCCGCGCCTTCGACCGCGACTATGACGCTGGCAAACCGCTGCTCTCGGGCGGCGGCTACCCGACCGTGTGGAGCGTGAACGGCACCGAATCGTTCGCCATCAACGGCCTTCCGGAAGCTGACCTCACGAACGGGAACGTCATCCCGCTCGCGGTGCGCGTCCCTGCTGATGGGCAGTACGTGCTGAGTGCCCGGCAGCTCCTGAACCTGCCCGCCGGTGCGCCGGTATGGCTCGAAGACCGGCAATTGGGCACCGTTCGTAACCTCGCCATCGACTCGGTTTACGCCTTCTCGATGCTGGCTGCGAACACCACGCCCCGGTTCTTCCTGAACGTCGGTCGCGGAATGCCGACCGGTACGTCGGCGGCCCTCGACCTTGCCGCCGCCCGTCTGGGCGTGTACCCGAACCCGGCTTCGGCGGACCTCACGGTGCGCCTCGAAGGCCTGCCGAACGGCATCGGTACGCTAACGGCCACGCTCGTCGATGCCCTCGGCCGCGACTTGCTCACCACCACCCTGCGGCCCGAGCTGGGCACCGCCGAGCAAACCCTCGACGTGCGCGAGCTGCCGCAAGGCGTCTACACGTTGCGTCTGAAGCCAGCCGCCAACACTGGCTTTGCCGGGTGGGCGCGCAAAGTGGTTCTGAGCCGCTAACGGGGACACGAAAATCTTCCTTCGGGGCAGCCGCCGTGCTGCCCCGAGGGACGGTTTCGGCCTCTTTCCTTCCTATGTTTCCACCGATTCGCTCGCCTTCTCCCCCCGAATCCAATGCTTCGCTTCCTATCCCTGCCAACTCTGCCCACGCTGCGCGCTCTGCGCCGATTGGCTCCTTTGGCGCTCCTGCTGGCAATGGCCGCCCCGGCCCACGCTTCCCGTGCCGAGTTCGATGATTATGACTACCACCGCGACGGCGGCGCCACGATGAACGTCCTCGACGACCCCGGCAACGGCGGTCCGGCACCGAGCGCAGTACCGCTGGGGTCGGATGCGACGCTGGCGGCGCTGGCGCTTCTGGGCGGCGTGTACGGCACCCGCGTTCTGCGGCGCTCGCCAAGCCGCGCTAAGGCTTCGGCCTAAGAAACGACCGCGGCGCAAACGCTTACGCGCGACGGTCCGTACCTCATTCCTGTTTCCCTGAACTGCAATTCCAGTGGCCGTGCTCCCCCGTCGCCCTTCTTCGCCTGAGCCGGTACTGGTGCCGCGCCACACGATACTGCGTCAGCGGATGCTGCCGCCGCCGAGCTGTCCGTTACCGCCGGGTTATTTCGATGCGCTAATCGCAAGTCGAGAGGCGGAATTTCAAGCCGGTAAAAAGCCCCAAAAAGGCACTAGCGGACGTCTAGTGAGATTTTGTTCGGTTTTTTTAGCACGATTTCTATGGAGACGTAACATCAAGATGTGACTTACGTCAAGAATTGTTGCCATACATTTAGCCTGTCGAATCGGAATAGCCTCTTGAGGTCTCCGGTTCGACAGGCTTTTTTTTCTGTTTTCCCCAATTTCACCCCCCTGTCGAGACCATGAATTTTAATCGTTTACCCTCATTGGCGTTGCTCAGCCTGGCTCTGGCAATCCCTTTGACAGTGAGTGCCCAGACTCCCACTGTTCGCTACAATTTCGCTAACAATGTGCTCGACCAGAGCGGTCACGGCCGGGATGCAACCCTCATGGGCGGCGCCAGCGTCGACGCCACGCAGCTGACCATTGGCGACAACGACGTCGACTACCTCGCGATTCCGCCTGCCGCCCTTGATGGGTTGGGCGATTTCACGGTGATGTTTACCTCGAAGCTCGATTTACGGCGGACGGCTTCCGGCAACCAGTTTCATACGGTGCTGAGCGCCTCGACCCCGCTGGAAGAAGACAACGACAACGAGCTGCTGATTACCTGCAACCCCACTTTCAACCAGTGGCGCGTGTGGATCGACAATTCGGCGTCGGCCTTCGCGTTCAGCGCCGGGGGAAATTCCACCCAGAGCAACGTGTGGCACCACGTAACCCTGACGCGGACCGGCGACCAAGCGCGCCTCTATATGAACGGAGTGCAAGTCGGGGGGGGGCGGACCTGGAGGGCCGCGCCCCACGAGTTTGAGCCCCGCGGAGTAAAGTAAAGGGGGGAGCCCAACCAAAAAAGGGGCGGGGGTGGCACCACCCAAAACAAGCCGGGGCGCCGGG
>JANNMJ010000232.1:0-4255 GCA_031397815.1 Hymenobacteraceae bacterium | reverse complement strand
AAACGGGGCGGGCGGTTGGTTTTTGTGTTATCGCGTGCTTCGGGCACTATACCGCGTTACGTAACCGCGTTCCCCACCCCGCCCCTACGGGGCACCCCTCCCCCCAGGGGGCGGGGAGTTCGTTTCTGATGCGTTAGAGGTGAAAACTCCCCGCCCCGGAGGGGAGGGGTGGCCCGAAGGGCCGGGGTGGGGGGACACCCCAATCGGCTACGACCT
Organism: Hymenobacteraceae bacterium; assembly: GCA_031397815.1. Lineage (GTDB taxonomy): Bacteria > Bacteroidota > Bacteroidia > Cytophagales > Hymenobacteraceae > JANNMJ01. Next base: position 4,039 of record JANNMJ010000232.1, on the reverse strand, counting down.
ACCTGCTGCGATAGGAAAGGGTCTACGCAACACGAACAGCACGCGCACTACTTAGCGGCCGCCGCGACCGGGGCCACCGCCCCGATAGTTGCCGCCACCGCCGCCCTCGCGGCTACCACCACCATCGCGGCCACCGCCACCATCGCGGCCACCGCCACCATCGCGTCCGCCGCCGCCGCCGCCCGGTCCGCCTTGCGGCTTACGGCGGGGTTGCTGGCCTTCACGCGGCAGGTAGGCGGGGTTCACGCCGGAATACGTGCGGCCCGATTCACCCTGCTGCTCGCGTGGCTCGGGGCGCGGTGGGCGGGGCGCTTCGTGGGCGCTCCGCTGATGCTGACCGCGCTCGCCTTGCGGACGGGCGGGGTTGTGCGGCCGACCGCCACCGCTTTCGCCGCCACCGCGTGGTGCGTCAGCGGGGCGGGCGGCGCGGGCTGGTGCGCTGCCGCCGCGTGACGCGTCGCGCTCACGGTTGCCGCCGCCTTGCTGGCCCCGGCCACCGCCGCCGCCATTCCGACCGCCGCCCCGGTTCCCGCCGCCCATATGCTCCGGCGAGCGGAGGGGCGGACGCAAGCCCGTGGCCCGCGAGCCGAACGTGACTTCCGGCACGCCGTCATTCGCGAATGGATGCTCTCTATCGACGGGGACTTCCTGCCGAATCAGCTTCTGAATATCAAGGAGATAATCGCGCTCTTCGTGGTCGCAGAACGAGTAGGCTTCGCCGCTGAACCCGGCGCGGCCGGTGCGGCCGATGCGGTGAACGTACGTCTCGGGCACGTTCGGCAGCTCGTAGTTGATGACGTGCGAAAGCTCTTCGATATCAATCCCGCGCGACGCGATATCCGTCGCGACGAGGACGCGGAGCTTACCGGCCTTAAAGTCGGCGAGGGCTTGCTGACGGGCGGTTTGGCTCTTGTTACCGTGAATCGCCATGGTGTTGATACCCATCGCGTTCAGGTCTTTCTCGATCTTGTTCGACCCGTGCTTCGTCCGGCCGAAAACTAAGACGCGCTTGATTTCGGGACGCGTATCGAGCAGGTGGCGGAGCAGCTCTTTCTTGTGCTCCTTGCCAACCATAAACACGCGCTGCTCGACCAAATCGGCCGTGGCGGCGGGCGGCGCAACTGCCACTTGCTTCGGATTCCGCAGAATGCTCTGCGCCAAACCCTGAATCTCGTTCGGCATCGTGGCCGAAAAAAGGAGCGTCTGACGGTCCTGCGGGACTTTCGGGATGATTTTCCGGATGTCGTGGATGAACCCCATATCGAGCATCCGGTCGGCTTCGTCGAGCACGAAAATCTCAACCGTCGCGAGGCTCAGCAAGCCCTGCTGCATCAGATCGAGCAGACGGCCCGGCGTGGCAATCAGGATTTCCGGATGGCGTCGAATGGCTTCCACCTGCGGATTCTGCCCCACTCCGCCGAAGATCACCGACGAGCGAAGCTTCAAATGGCGACCATAATTGGCGAACGACTCCTGAATCTGAATCGCCAGCTCGCGCGTCGGGGTCAGGATGAGGCACCGAATCCCGCGCGGAGTGTGGCGCGGCGGATTTGCGTGCAGGCGCTGCAAGATGGGCAGCGTGAAGGCGGCGGTTTTGCCGGTGCCGGTCTGGGCTAGGCCGATCAGGTCGTGGCCAGCGAGGACTTCGGGAATCGCCTGCGCCTGAATCGGGGTGGGGGTGGTATAGCCTTCGTCGGCCACGGCCTGTTGGAGGGCCGGGAGGAGGCTAAGATCAGCAAACGTCATTAAACGGGGGGTTGGCGGGAGGCGGAAACGCGGGACGACGATCTACGACAGCGTAGAAAAGCCCGCTTTGCCGGGTCGTCCGGCGGTAGCCTTACCCTTGAAATGCGCCGCGCGGGCGGCGGCGCTTGGGCAGCAAAGGTACACCCCGGCCGAATGGTTCGGCGCGGAGGGGTAAATGCGAATTAATAATTAAGAATTAATAATTAAGAATTGGTGGGGCGGGTAGGAGGCTGTGCCTACGTATCCGGCACCGTCTCGGTGCCGGTGGCTGTGCGTAGAATCCGCCGCCCGTAAACGTCGGTAGGGGCGTGGCCTTGTGCCCGCCCGCATGCGGTTTTCACATACGCTGACTACTGCTAAACCGCCAATCCTAGAGCAGTTCTCGGGTTTGTGTACGTGCCGTTGCCGGGCATCCTCACCCCCAACCCCTCTCCAAAGGAGAGGGGAGCCTTAGCGGGAAAGTACATCGACTCGGAAACTGCTCTAACTGCCAATCATAACCGCCGCTGCGCGGTTCGCAATGTCATCTCACCGCATCATCAGAAAAAATATTTCACTTCCGACACCGCCGTCTGGCAGCCTTATTCGGGCTGATGAGGTCTAGCGGCTAAAGGGCCGGATGCTGCGCGCGGCACGAATGCCTGATTTGCCGGAACTTAGCAGACGTGCTGGGAATCGGGTTCGGCGCGAACCCGCTCGTTCGGCTTCTTTTTCCATTTAAGTTCGTCCAAACTCTACTTCTCGCGTGATGCGTTTTTCTTCTACTCCGGTGGCGCTGCTGACCGGTTTGTGGCTCACCGCCACTTCGGTTATGGCCCAAACGGCCGACAATCGGCCCGCGGGGGCGCTTGCTGCCGGTACGATGCAGCTGCGGGCGCTGCCGACCAACCCGGCGGGGCAGCTCGCTTCGGAAACGAACGCGGTTCCTGCCTTGCGGCAAGCCCTCGCGCTGCGGCCCGACGATGAGCTGCGGCCCCTGCGCACCGAAACCGATGAGCTGGGCGGGCATCATCTGCGGTATCAGCAGTATTACCGGGGGGTGAAGGTGGAGCACGGCATCGTGACGGCGCACGGCATCGGCGGCGCGCTGAAAACGGTCAGCGGCGCTTGGACGCTGCCGAGCGCGGCGCTCGATGTGCATCCGGCGCTCTCGGAAAGTCTGGCGCTCAAGCGGGCGCTGGCGTCGGTGGGTGCCCGCAAATACATGTGGCAAGACCCCGCCGAGGAAGCCAACCTGCGGCAGCAGACCAACAGCCTCACCGCGAGTTACCGCCCGACGGGCGAGCTGGTGGTCGTCGAGGATTTCCGGCAGCCCGCGCATGGTGCCGCCACCCGCCCGATGGTGCTGGCTTGGAAGTTTAACATTTACGCGCAGCAGCCGATGAGCCGGGCGCTGATTTACGTCGAAGCCCGCACGGGTGAGGTGGTGCTGCGCGACAATATCATCAAGCACCTCAACGCCACGGGGACGTTCGCGACGCGCTACAGCGGCAGCAAGCCGGGCATTGCCGACCAGTTCGGCGGCGGGTTCCGGCTGCGCGAAACCACGCGCGGCAAGGGTGTCACGACGTTGAATTGTCGGCGGATGCCCTCGTTTGCTACGGCGGTCGATTTCGTCGATAACGACAATAACTGGACGGCGGCGGAGTACGATAACGCCAATTTCGACAACGCCGCCCTCGACGCGCACCTCGGCGCGGAGGCGACGCAGGATTACTGGGTCAGCCAGCACGGCCGCGATTCTTACGACGACCGCGGGACGGTGCTGCTGAGCTACGTCCACTACGATCAATCCTTCGAAAACGCCTTCTGGAACGGCACCGCGATGGTGTACGGCGACGGCGCCTCACGCTTCCGGCCGCTGACGGCGGTGGATGTCTGCGGCCACGAAATCGGGCACGCCGTCTGCGAAACGACCGCCGCGCTGGTGTATCAGGCTGAGTCAGGGGCGCTCAACGAAGGCTTCTCCGATATCTGGGGCGCGTGCGTCGAGTACCATTTCGACCCCACCAAGCAAACCTGGCTCGTCGGGGAAGATATCGACCGCGTGAACCCGTCGCTGCGCTCGATGAGCGACCCCAACGCCGAGCAGCAGCCCGATACTTACCTCGGCGATTTCTGGGACCCTCAGCAGGAGGTGCACACCAACTCCGGGGTCTTCAACTTCTGGTTTTACCTGCTGAGCGTCGGCGGCACCGGCACCAACGATAACGGCACCGCCTACAACGTCAACGGCATCAACATCACAAAAGCCGGGCGCATCGCCTACCGCGCCGAGCGTCTGTACCTGACG
>JANNMJ010000210.1:0-6595 GCA_031397815.1 Hymenobacteraceae bacterium | reverse complement strand
GGAGAAGGCGCTTGTTGGCTGAGGGAGTTTGGTGCCCAGACATAGCGCGTGGGTCCGGGGTCGATTTTACCCAAATCGGCCCCGGACTTTTCATATGAGAACCCCCTTCAAAGTGTGTGAGGGCTGGGCGGCGGGGCAAAGTGACTTACGCGTGTTCCAGAATATAATCCGCCGGAATACCCAGCAGCTTGTAAAGACGTTTGGCTAAATCGATATTAACCCCGCGCTTACCGTGCAATACCTCGCTGAGTCGCGTGGCGGTGATGCCCAGTAATTCAGCTAGCTGCTTTTTATTGAGGTGGCGCAAGTGCATCTCCCGCTCGATGCGATAGAGGAGCGAATCGGGGTCGAGCGGTTCGTGGCCGTGCGTTTTCTCGTAAGCGTTCACCGCATCGCCGAGGCGCTTAATTTCATCGAGCTGGTGCGGCTCGTGGTCAACCAGATGTTCGAGGCGTTGGAAAGCGGCCTGAAATTCCTGTTCGGTCTTGATAGTCATGGGGGTGGATGAGGGAAGTGGTTCAGATAGTGGTGATGTCGGGAATGGCGTCGTAATCACGGTGGGTGCCGATGAAACGAACGTAGACCTGCTTGGCGGGGAAGAAGATTCTGACGACTAGGCGGTAGCGGTTGTGGCGGATGTTGAACACCCAGCGGTCGCCGCCCACGTAGTCGGCGCTGGGGTCAAACGCTTTCACATCGGCTGGGGTGGTCCACTCTTGGGCTTCAACGTCCTTGTACCACTCGCGTAGCTCGCGGGCTGCATCTGCGTGGCTGATGCCAAAGAGGCGGAGCATTCGCATAGTGAGAATCTGCATAGGCGGGCGGTACGTGTCAAATGAGCGCCCAGCGGGCGAGCGCCTTAACCGGTCGTAGATCTACGAAGTTACCCGATTCGAAAGAAACTTACACAAAACGAAATTTTAGCTAGCTCGGCAACTTCTTACGATTTGAAGGTGGTGCCGCACTTCGCGGCTGTGGCGAAGGAGTTCTGGATGAAAACCTTGTTTCATTACGCATAAGGCGGGACCGATACCGCTTAAGGCGGGACCAGTACCACATAAGCCGGGACCGATGCCACATAAGCCGGGACCAACACCGCATAAGGCCGGACCGATGCCACATAAGCCGGGACCGATGCCACATAAGGCCGGTCCAACACCGCATAAGGCGGGACCGATGCCGCATAAGCCGGGACCGATGCCGCATAAGCCGGGACGGGGTGCAAAGAGGCCCACTCAGCATTTAATACTGAATTTTTCTGTATGTTGGGGCCGATTTGAACGGCGAGTGCCGTTCAACAGATCGTTTCAACCCCCCCTTTCCCTTTTTTCAGTCTATGCGATTTGCGTTTAACAAAGAGGACTTGTTTACGCTGGGCGGCTTCACGCTCGACAGCTACACTACCTACCGCCTTCAATTTGAGGACATTGCGCCCGATGACTACCACGCAAAGTTCCTGACCGATTTTGCTGCTGCCCGCGAAAAGCTCAAGGATGCACCCGGCGCGGGTGGCCGCACGGGCACCGGGAAAGTAGTGACGGCTCGGCTCTACGAATCGATGGATGCGGTGCGAAAGCTGCTCAACCGGCTACAAATTCGGCTCGACCTTTCCGGCGCTCCGAATCTGCTGACGGTCAAGCCCGCTGATTTCAAAGTGATGGCGCTCGACGAGCGCCTTCGGACCCGCGACGCGGAAGGGTCACTGACGAAAATGGCGGCCCTCGCCGGTTTGCTGACCGCTAACCTCGACGCCCTCAAAACGAAGGGCTACAAAGCGCAGGAGCTGGACGAACTCAACACCCTGCGCGCCAAAATCGACGCGGATAACCTGCTCCAAAGCCAGCACAGCAACACGGGCGTACAATCTACCAAGCTCGAAAACTCCGATTTCGAAGCCGTAGACGCGTTCATTCGGAAAGTTCGCAAAACCGCCACCCGGCTCTTCAAGGAGGATAAGTCGGTTTTGAAGGAGTTTTCGCGGAAGTCGCTGCTGGCACGGGTCCACGCCGGGGAGAAGCCGAAGCGGGATCAGGAGTAGGGGTGGGGTTTAAGGGCTTTTAGTGGTAATGGTAACGTACTTCGATGGCTTCAGAGAAGCTGTCGGAGTACGTTTTTTATTGGGAGCAAATGAGGTAACCTATGCAACAGGTAGAACGATCACGTACCGCTCGCCGGTAGCGGGCCATTCCTGAATACATCGTCCTGATTCGTCGAGGTACGTTAGAGAAGTGCGTGCGGCGCGAGCTTCTGCTACTAGCCGGGCGCGGTGCTGCTGTTTGAACTCAGGCGTTTCAAGAAACCTGAGAAAATCTTCTAAAGACGAAATCATAAAAAACCCAATGGTTGGTGGCGATTGTCGTTTTCATAGGCAGCGGCACAATGGAAAACTTTAGTTTTTTACGCCATTAACCTCCCACATACACGAGAAGGTGATATACTCCATAAGCATCGCTTGATCCTTTTTGTCGCTCGACAAAAAATATGTAAATTCAACCTTTTTGCCTTTGGAATCAACGCATTTGTATGGAAAAAGGCTATTTCCTTCGTCATCCTTTACAAGTCCTCCGTGAAAAAAAATGTTGAAAGTTTCAACAGATCCATCGGTGCTTATAAATAATTTTATTGTATTTTTCTGCAAATCGACAGTTATTATGTCGTTCTTTGCTACTTTCTGGCTCCATGCAATAGTCCCATCGTCCTTGTTGTCGCCACAATTGTAGCTAAACGATTTAAAAGTATTGATTTGACCGACTGAGTATAGAGGAAGGAGTAAAAGGGCAAACAAAAAAAATATGTTTTTGCTCATGTTGGTTCGCTGTTTTGGGTTGAATTGCTAGCAAATGTAATCCCTAACACTTTCATATAAAGGCAAGCGCTGCTATAGAGCGCCCCCGCCACATTGTCAAACCCTATCTAATCCCACACCGCCAAAAAGGCACATTTCCCATCCTCGCCCTCGGTTTGCTAGGTGGCGTATGCAGTAGGGACCCAACCCTCACCTACTGCTTACTTCTTTCCACCCATGAACCTTAACAACTTCACCATCAAGGCGCAGGAGGCCGTGCAGCAGGCTACGCAAGTGGCGGCGCAGGGCGGGCAGCAGGCCATCGAGACGGGGCACCTTTTGAAGGGACTGCTCAACTCCGACGAAAACGTGATTGGCTTTCTGACGAAGAAGGTCGGGGCGAATATGGGGCTGGTGAACCAGCGGCTCGATTCGCTGCTCGCGGGGTATCCGAAGGTGAGCGGCGGGAGCGCGCCGTACCTCTCCAATGATGCCCACGCGGCGCTGACGCGGGCGCAGGGTTTTTTGAAGGGCTTCGGCGACGAATACGTGGCCGTGGAGCATCTGCTGCTCGGCTTGCTCGGCGGGAAGGATGCGGTGGCGACGCTGCTCAAAGACGCCGGTTTTGCTGAAAAAGACGTCAAGAAGGCCGTGCAGGAGCTGCGCGGCGGGCGTAAAGTGACGAGCCAAAGCGCCGAAGACCAGTACCAGAGCCTCAACCGCTACGCCATCAACCTGAATGAGCGGGTGCGGAGCGGGAAGATGGACCCGGTGATTGGGCGCGACGAAGAAATCCGGCGGGTGCTGCAAATCCTGAGTCGGCGGACGAAGAATAATCCGGTGCTGCTGGGCGAGCCGGGCGTCGGGAAAACGGCCATCGTGGAAGGGCTGGCGCAGCGGATTGTGGCTGGCGACGTGCCCGAAAACCTCAAGGACAAAACCGTGATGAGCCTCGATATGGGGCTTCTCGTGGCGGGCGCCAAATACAAAGGCGAGTTCGAGGAGCGCCTGAAGGCCGTTATCAAGGAGGTGACGGATTCGGAGGGGCAAATCGTGCTCTTCATCGATGAGATGCACACGCTGATTGGCGCGGGCGGCGGCGACGGCGCGATGGACGCGGCGAACTTGCTGAAACCGGCGCTGGCGCGCGGCGAGCTGCACGCCATCGGCGCGACGACCCTCAAGGAATATCAGAAGTACATCGAGAAGGATAAGGCGCTGGAACGGCGGTTTCAGGCGGTGATGGTCGACGAGCCGACCGTGGAGGACGCGGTGAGCATCCTGCGCGGTATCAAGGAGAAGTACGAGCTGCACCACGGCGTGCGCATTCAGGACAGCGCCGTGATTGCGGCCGTCGAGCTGAGCAGCCGCTACATCACTGACCGTTTCCTGCCCGACAAAGCCATCGATTTGATGGACGAAGCCGCCGCGAAGCTGCGTATCGAGCTGGATTCGATGCCGCAGGAGCTCGATGAAGTGCAGCGCCGCTTGATGCAGCTGGAGATTGAGCGCGAGGCAATTCGGCGCGAAAACGACAAAGACCGCGAGAACGTCCTCGGCAAAGAAATCGCCGACCTGACGGAGCGGCGCGACTCGTTGCGCGCCCGTTGGGAGAGCGAAAAAGGCGTTTTGCACGGCATTCAGGAGCAAAAGGAGGCCATCGAGCGCTTCCGCGTGGAAGCCGAGCAAGCCGAGCGCGCCGGGGATTACGGCCGCGTGGCCGAGCTGCGCTACGGCAAGATTCAGGAAGCCGAAGCGAAGCTCAAGGAGCTGCAACAGCAGGCCGAAGAGCAGAGCGACCGTGGCTCAATGCTTCAGGAAGTGGTGACGGCGGAATCGGTGGCGGAAGTGGTGGCGAAGTGGACCGGCATCCCCGTGGCGAAAATGCTGCAAGGGGAGCGCGAGAAGCTCCTGCACCTCGAAGCTGAGCTGGGGCGCCGGGTGGCGGGTCAGGCGGAAGCCATCGAGGCGATTGCCGACGCCGTGCGGCGCTCACGCGCCGGGTTGCAGGACCCGAAACGCCCGATTGGGTCGTTCATCTTCCTCGGCCCGACGGGCGTCGGGAAGACGGAGCTGGCGAAAGCCCTCGCCGAATACCTCTTCAACGACGAAAACGCCCTCGTGCGCATCGATATGAGCGAGTATCAGGAGCGCCACGCCGTGAGCCGCCTGATTGGGGCGCCTCCCGGTTACGTGGGTTACGATGAAGGCGGGCAGCTGACGGAGGCTGTGCGGCGCAAGCCGTACTCGGTGGTGCTGCTCGACGAGATCGAGAAGGCACACCCGGATGTGTTCAATATCCTGCTGCAAGTCCTCGATGACGGGCGCTTGACGGATAATAAAGGGCGCGTCGCGAATTTCAAGAACACGATTATTATTATGACGTCGAACCTCGGTGCGCACGTCATTCAGGAGGAATTCGCGACGATGGACGAGATGAACCCTCGTCCGACCATCGAGCGGGCGAAGGAGGCGGTGATGGAGCTGCTCAAGAAGCAGCTTCGGCCCGAATTCATCAACCGCATCGATGAGGTGGTGATGTTCGAGCCGCTCGGCACCGCGCAGGTCCGGCGCATCGCGGAGCTGCAATTCAAGCAGATTCAGCAGCGGCTGGAAGAGAACGGCATCCGGCTGGAAGCCACCGACGAAGTGCTCCAACACCTCGCTGAGGCTGGGTATGATCCGCAGTACGGCGCTCGGCCGCTGAAGCGAGTGATGCAGCGGCAGGTGCTCAACGAGCTGAGCAAGGCCATTCTGGCAGGTAATATCAAGCCTGATGCGGTGGTGGAAGCGCAGCTGGATGGGGATGGCCGGGTGGTGTTTGTGAATCTGGAGGTACCGGCGCTCTAGGATCGCAGATTTAGGTGATTTATTGATTTCGCTGATTTTTTTTCTGGGGGACCGATTCGGGTGGGTGGACCGCCTCGCTGACCTTTTAGGTTGGCGGGGCGGTTATATTTGTTGAGGAGTGGTCGTTTGAAATCTTTTAGCAGCAATCTCTATGTCATTCGTCATCAATCTTAACGATGAGCTGGTGCAGCAAGCAGAAGCTCTGGCCCGGCAGAAAGGCCTGACTCTGGCGAGCTTGGTGGAAGGCTACCTGCGCGATTTTCTGAACGCGCCGAACGTGGTACCGCTCTCACCCCCAGTTCAGGAGTTGTTTGGTATTCTGCAACTGCCGCCGGATTTTGACTACAAGACGCAGCGTGACGCTGCTTAACCCTGTATTCTGCTGACCGTGCGACACCTGTTTCTTGACACCAATATCGTCTTTGACTACTTGGCACGGCGTGAGCCGTTCGGTCAAGCGGCGGCAGCATTATTTGAAGCAGCGTTTCAGGGTAAGGCGACCCTGTACGTTTCCAGCTTGAGCTTCAGCCACGTGTTCTACACTACGCGCAAACTGGTGGGTGCGGCGGCGGCGCGCGAAATGTTGCAGAAGTTGACGCGGTTCGTCCACATTGTAGCGATTGATTCTACAACCGTACAGGCAGCGCTAGTTTCCGAGATTACGGATGTGGAAGATGCGATGCAGTTTTTAGCTGCATTAGCAGTTCCTGTGATTACGCATCTTGTCACCCGTGACCCGCGGGGTTTTTTAAAGACAAGTCGCTTACTGATTAGTAGCCCGCTTGAGGCGTCCAGAAATCTTTAGCATCATTAAAGTACTAAGAGGCTGTTTAAGTTAACAGTAGGATTCGGCGAATATTAGCGATGTAGATCCAAGCAGCGGCGTGACGGGTGGAGCGTTCGTAGTCTCGGGCCAGGCGGCGGTGGGCCGTCGTCCAGGCAATAGTTCGCTCCACCACC
>JANNMJ010000181.1:0-8359 GCA_031397815.1 Hymenobacteraceae bacterium | reverse complement strand
GCGAGCTTGCGGTAGGCCTTTTTGATTTGGTCGGGCGTGGCGGTTTTCTCGACGCCTAGGGCTTTGTAATAGTCTTTGTAGTCCACAGGGATCGCAGATTTATCAGATGGAGGAGATGGAGATGATTTTTTGGAGGAGTGCGGTGGGGGTTCGGCGGATGGGGTGGCTCTTGAGCGACCGGTATCAGACCGACGAAGGTAACGACCTGTTGGGGTAGGCCGGAAAAGAAAAACGCCGGTCATTGACCGGCGCCTTTGCTGCATTCACTGAAAAAAACACGAGCCGGTACGCACGCCTTTGCAGGCTTTGCCCCGACACACGCCTAAGAACCGCCGCGCGGCGCGGCGGTTGCCCGGAAGGCATTAAAAATCATTAGAATCCGGATTCGGCTCAGCTCACGCGGAAGCGGCGGGCGGGCAGGTCGAAGCGGTTGCCGCGCACGAGGCAGTGGACGCGGAGGTTTTCGGCGTAGAGGGGGGCGTCGTCGGGGGCGGTGCTGACGTTGGTGGCGCCGATGTCGTGCCCGTCGATCAAAATCACCATTCCGGAGCCGACACATTCGGCCACCGTACCGTGGCGCACGACGAGCGCCGTGTCTTCGCCCAACCCGATGCCGACGTGCTGCGGGCTGAGCAGCACCGCCTGCGTGAGGCGCGCAAACCGCCCGCGCTTCACGAAATGCGTATCGACGATGCACCCGCCGAGCAGATTCAGGCCGTCGGCGACTTCCACATCGCCGCTCAGCATCGCTTCGTGGTTCGAGCCAGCCACGAGCATCCGACGCGGAAACGCCATCGACCCCGCACTCGTCCCCGCCACCACGAGCGCCGAATGCTGGTAACGGCGGTGCAGGAGGGCCAAGAATTCGGTCCCCTCGATCTGCTCGACGAGGCGCTCTTGGTCGCCACCGGAGAACAGGATAACGTCGAGGGTCGCGAGCCAGTCGAGGGCTTCGGCGGAATTGGGGGTTTCGGGCTTCCGAAGGTCGATAAACGAGATGCCGTGGTGGCCGATGTGCGCGAACGCTTTGGCGTACATATCGGCCATATCGAACGGCATATTCGACGCCGACACCACCACGCCGATGCGCGGCTGCGGCTTGCCCGTGAGGCGGATGAGGAGGAGCAGAATCTCGTAGTCGATGTACTCGTGCCGGACCGCCGACAGCGCCGGGCGCGTGTTCGCTGGCCCCCGGTCTTCGGAGCCGCCGATGAGGACGAGGATGCCTTGCGGTGCGGGTTCAGCCATCGGCGCGAAGGTATTACGCGCCGCGCCGCTGCCCAATACCCGCCCGAACCCCGCTGAGCGGCAAAGAAAAACGCCGACCAAGGGCCGGCGTCTTTGCTGCATTCACTGAAAAAAAAGCGGGCGCCGGAGCTACTGCACCTCCGCGGCGAAGGTGACGTCGACGTCGGTATCGCCGGGGGTTTCGGTGCCGTCCTTGACGCCGGGCTGGTGGCGCAAAATGACTTGCAGCGTGCCCGTGCCGGCCGTGGCGCGTGGCGCGACGGTGGTCTGGAGGCCGAGCGGGAACGGCGTGGGGGTGTTGGTGTCGAGGTCGGTGCGGGTGATGGTGAGCAGGTTCGCGGGGTTGGTTTTGTAGACGAGCAGGTGCTCGTTCGCTTCTTCGAGGACTTCGTTGGAGATGGTGTCGATGGGTGATTTCGACTCGTCGAGGAGCAGGATTTCGCCGGTGTAGGTTTTGGACTTGTCGAAAATCAGTCGCGCCGCGCCGCCGTTGTACGTGATGACGGGCGCCGCGCCGCCGTCGCCGTCGACATCGCGATACTGCGCCGTGAGGGCCGCGCCGCCGCCGCCGACCGGCGTGAGCGTGTACCGGACGGTCGTGATCAGCTCGTTGTCCTGATTGTTGGGTTGGGGGTTGTCTTTATCGTCGTCTTTGCAGGCGGCGAAGGCGAGCGGTAGCGCCAGCAGGAGGAGAGCGTTCTGGGTGATTCGGAGGAAATTCATCGGAGGAAAATTCAAATGGGTTGGGGGGGGAAGGAAAACTCAAAAACGGGCGCTCAGGCGCACCGTCAGGTTCCGGCCTTGCTCATCGGCGAAGTAGCGGAAGCGGTTGAGGTAATCGCGATAGCGGCGGTTGAGCAGATTCGTCCCGGCGACGCTCAGGTCGAGGGGTTGATGAAAGGCGGTGACGGTGGTGCCGATTTCAGCCCCGAGGAGCCAATAACCGGCCGGTGGTTGCTGATAATCCAGTGAATCGTAGTTGGCGGACACGCGGGTTTGGCGGGCCACGGCTTGCCCGCTGACCTGCGCGTAGGTACCGGCGAGGTGGTGGCCCGCCGCCGGTTGCGCCGGACCGAACGCCCGCCGGACGGCCAGCTCGGCGCGGTCGGCGGGCTGGAAGATGAGGAAATCATGGGCGCGGGTATCGCGGGCCCGCACGATGGCGGCTTTCGCGAGGACTTCCCAATGCGGCGGCAGCGTGTAGCGGGCCGTGGCGTCGAAGCCGGCGAGGCGGGCATCGGTTTGCAGAAAGCGATACGACGGAAACGGCCCCCGAATGGTGAGGACGGGGGGCAGAATCGGGGTCGAATAAATGTAGCCGCTGATCTGCGTCACGTAGGCCGTCAGCTCGCCGTTGAGGCGCGGATTGTGGTGCCAGGTGGCCGTGAGCGATGCCGTGCGGGCCGTTTCGGGCCGGAGCGGCGCTTCGCCGGGCGCGAGGGTCAGGTCGTGGCCTTCCTCATATTGCCCGTTATGGACGCCCTGACTGAAGCGCTCGTTCGGGGCGGGGGCGCGCTGGCTGAGCGTGGCGCTCAGGCGGGTGGTGAGGTGCGGCCCGGCGTCGAGGACGGCGCCCGCACTCAGGGCGGGGGTGAGGTAGCGGAATTGGTCGCGCTGGACACGGTAATCAGCCGCCGTGCCGAGGGCGCGCTTCACGAGCAGGGCGCGGTAGTCGAGGCGGGCACCGGCTTCGAGCAGCCACCGGCCGCGCACCCACCGCTCAATCGCGAAAACGCCGCCCACCTGATTCGTGTAGTACGGAATGAAATAGCGCCCGCTGAAGGTGTTGCCCTGCCGGGTGCCGCTCAGGCCGATGGTGCCCGTGAAGGCGCCCCCGGCCCACGCGGGATGGTCCCAGGTGAGGTCGGCGGTGGTGGTGCGGTTCTGATAGCTCAGCTCGGGCAGGTTGCGGGCGGCGAGCGCATCGTTGCGCGGCGGAAAGCGGTCGTACTCGTCGCGCAGGTCGGTTTGGTGCGCCACCGTCAACTCGATGCGGCCCCGGCCGATGGGCTGCCAGTGGGCGCTGAGCTTCAGCAGATCGTGAGTTATCAACTGATATGGCCGCCCCACGACGTACGAAAAGCCGCCCGTCACGAGCGGACGGGGCGCCTCGAAGGCCCGCCGCAGATCCGTGAGGTTGCCCACGTGCGAGGCCGTCAGGATGCCGAGTTTCGTGTGGAACCGGCTGCCGAACGCTTCCACGCCCCATCGGTCTTGCTGCCAGCCCACGGCGGCCGAATAGTCGGCCTCTGCGAACCCCGAGTTGCTGAGGTAATAGTCGGGGGTGCGGGTGGTGCCTGCCCGCCGAACGGTACCCTGCACCCGCCCCCGCAACGCGGGCCAGCGGCGGGAGTTACCGTCGAGCGTCGCCGAAGCCGCCCCCATTCGGTTGTTGCTCGCCCCGACCAGATGCACCGCCCCGCCGATACCGGCCGAATCGCGGAGGGGCGCCGGTTTCAGCAGCACCACCCCGCCGATGGCATCGGAGCCGTAGCGCACGGTGGCGGCGCCCTTCACCACGCTCAGCTCGGAGGCCACGAACGGGTCGATCTCCGGCCCGTGCTCCTGCCCCCACTGCTGGCCTTCCTGCCGGACGCCGTTGTTGAGCAACGTAATCCGGTTGGAGTGCAGCCCGTGAATCATCGGCTTGTAAATACTCGGGCCGGTGGTGATCGCCGTGACGCCGCTAATGCGCGTGAGGGCTTCGCCGAGGGTCTGGCCGCGCGTGCTGCGCTGGTCGTTGGCCGAGAGCGCGGTGCTCACCTGCGGCGCCGACTCGGTCGGTCGGGTGGCGCGCACGATGGCACTCTGAAGCTGTACGGCATCAAAATGAAGCTGCGGGCTGATGACCATCGGTCGATTCAGTTTCACCTCATCGACTTCTTCCACGTATCCCACGAATAAGAAGCGCACCCGGTAGAGGCCCGCGCACAGGTCGTGGAGGTGGTAGTTACCGAATGCATCGGTGGTAGTGGCCGCGCCCGTGGGGGAGCCATCGGCCCGCAGCAGCACCACAGTGGCGCCCGGTAGGGGCTGACGGGTCTCGTGGTCGAGTACCTGCCCGCTGATGATCAGGCCACAGTTGGTCGTAAGCAGCCGTTCAACGGGGGCTTGCGCCCACCCGTGAACCGGCGCCAGCCACCCGCTGATAGCCATTGCGGCTATCAGAAATCGGAGGAGAGTCGGCAAGGTTTAATTGAAAAATAGGAGTATGCCGTGTGACAGTCCACGAGCGTACTCCTGCGGCCGTACCGGGCGCCGCCCGGCTGCAACGAGCCAAAATCTGCCTAGTCGGATTGCTCCGGGCGGCGCCCGGGCTTAAACCGCTGCGGGCGGGCCGCGTAGGCACAGCGTCCGGACGAGGCGGGCGGCCCACACGCTGCTGAGCGCCACGGGTTGCGGCGCAGGGAAGCGCAGCGGCGGCACTACCCCGAACACGAACGTCGGCGCCGGTAGCACGGGCGCGTCGAAGAGGTGGTCGGTGGGGCAGTGGGTGTGTTTTTCGCTGACGATGGTGTGGCCGCGCAGGTCGCTGGCGTGGTCGTGGGCGGCTTCTACCTCGGTGTGCGCGTGCCGGTGCAGCGCGAGTACGGCCGTGTCGGGGAGCAGCACGCGCACGAACGCGAGCAGCAGCAACAGGGCGATATACGGGCGGAAACGGGTCAGCACAAACGAGCGCGAGTAACTCAGTAAGGACGTACCACCGACGGGTAGGGTTGCGTGGCGGCGGGCGGAGTTTTTTGAAGAAGTCTGCTTTTTCTGTCGATAGAGATGCCCCTGCACGGGTCGGCATCCTTGGAAAACGGCCGCCGGACGGTTTCCGACGCGAAATTACGCCTGCGCCGCCAACGGCGGGCGCTCAGCCGAAGTAACCCCTACCTATCGGCCGCCGTTTCGCACCTCGATTCACTTTTTTCAGAATGACCCCTCGCCGACGATTTGCTATTACCGACATTCACGGCTGTGCGGCCACGTTTCGGGCGTTGCTGCACGAGCAGCTTCAACTGACGCCGACCGACGAGCTGTACCTGCTCGGCGATTACCTCAATAAGGGGCCGGATTCGCGCGGGGTGCTCGATGAGATTCTGCGGCTGCGGGCGCGTGGTTTTCAGGTGACGGCCCTGCGCGGCAACCACGATCAGCAACTCCTCGACGCGATTGCCGAGCCGGAGGACGACGATTTGCAGCGCCGCTGGCAAGACAAGCTCGAATGGGCCGTTACGTTGGATTCGTTCGGCGTCGCGGAGCCGCATCAGGTGCAGCCGCGCTACGTCAAGCTCCTCGAAGGGCTGGACTATTTTGTGGAGCTGGAAGATTACGTGCTCGTCCACGCGAACCTCAATTTCGCGCAGCCCGACAAGCTCTGGACCGACAAAGACGCGATGCTCAACCGCCGCGAGTTCGACGATATCGATTCCGCCGCTCTCGGCGGGCGCGTCCTCGTCCACGGTCACGTGCCGCGCCCCTTGCGCGAAGCCAAGCGCGCCCTCAAACCCACGAATCCGCTCGAAATCGGCCTCGATACCGGCTGCGTCTATTACAAAAACACGAGCTACGGCAACCTCACCGCCCTCGACCTCGATAACCGCACCCTAATCGTCCAGCCAAACGTCGACCGCCCGTACCAGATTGGGCGCAAGTAGGGGCGGGCCTTGTGCTTGGAAATCCTCACCCCCAACCCCTCTCCAAAGGAGAGGGGCTTTTGAATTAGTTTTCTGTAAGGCTCCCCCTCTCCTTTGGAGAGGGGGCCGGGGGGTGAGGATGCTCAGGTAGCCCCAAAAAAACCCGCCCGGCGCAAAGCCCCGGGCGGTTTCTCACCTTGCTGCGAAGGCGGGTTTCTACAGCCGTTCCTTCCTGGGATTCTACCTACGACCACTCGCCGGAAGGTCCCCGGGTTCCACTATGAAAAACCGGGGACGCTGCAAAGGTAATTTTCGATTTTTAATCTAACCTAACAGCGCGACCGAGCGGCGCACAAATTCGGTCAGACGGGCACCTTTTAGTAGGCCTTGCTGCAAGAGCGCCAAATCGAACGCCTGACGCGCCAGCTCCTGCCCGCCGCCGTCGGCATCGGCCAACACGCGAGATGCGAGGGGGTGATTGGCGTTGATGCTCACGTCGAACGAGTCGGGGAAGCCGCCGAACATCTGCATTCCGCCGCCGCCGCCCATCCGCTGCATCTCCTTCATGCGGCGCATGAATTCGGGGCGCGTGATGGTCACCGGCTCATCGGAGGGGGCGCCGCTCACGATGCTCACGCGCATCGTGGTATCGTTGATGGCGGCTTCGTAGGTGGTTTTGAGGGCCGTGGTTTGCTCCTCACTCAGCACGCTTTCGGGCGTGGTATCGTCGTCTTTCTCGATGAGCTTGGCGGCCGTATCGGCGTCCACGCGCTTGAGGGTGGTCTTTTCGAGCTTCTGCTCCAAGAGGCCCACGAAGTGCGGGTCGATGGGGGTATCGAGCTTCAGTACATCGTAACCGCGCGCTTGGGCGCCCACCACGAAGGCGTGCTGCTCCTCGGCGTCGGGGGTGTAGAGGAGGGTGAGCTGGTCGTTTTTGCCGGTTTGCGCCGCCTGTACGTGCTGGCGGTATTCTTCGAACGTGAAGAGCTTATCGGCGGTGTTCTGGAGGAGGACGAAATCCTTCGCCCGCTCATAAAACTTCTCATCGGCAAGCATTCCGTATTTCACGAACAGGCCGATATCGGGCCATTTCTGCTCGAACCCAGCGCGGTCGTCGCGGAAGAGCTGCGCGAGCTTGTCGGCTACTTTCTTCGTGATGTAGGTGTTGATTTTCCGCACATTGGCATCGGCTTGCAGGAACGAGCGCGACACGTTGAGCGGAATATCCGGCGAATCCAAGACGCCGTGGAGGAGCATCAGGAAGTCGGGCACCACGTCCTTCACCTCATCGGTGATGAACACCTGCCGCGAGTACAGCTGAATCTTGTTGCGCTGGAATTGCAGCTCGTCCTTGACCTTCGGGAAGTACAGAATCCCGGTGAGGTTGAACGGGTAATCGACGTTGAGGTGAATCCAGAACAGCGGCGCCTCGGCGAAGGGGTACAGCTCTTCGTAGAACTTGACGTAGTCTTCGTCGGTGAGGTCGGCGGGGGCTTTCGTCCAGATGGGGGTCGTCTGGTTGATTTGCTCTTCGCCGAAGAACACCGGAATCGGCAGGAACTTGCAGTACTTCGTGAGGATGCCACGCAGACGGGTTTCGTCGAGGAACTCGTCGGAGTCGTCGGCTACGTGGAGCACGACGTCGGTGCCCCGGTCGGCTTTGTCGGTTTCATCCAGCGAGAACTCGGTCGAGCCGTCGCACACCCAGCGGGCGGCGGGTTCGTCCTTGAAGCTCTTGGTCAGAATCTCGACTTCCCGCGCCACCATAAACGCCGAGTAGAACCCGAGGCCGAACTGCCCGATAATCTGGTCCTTGGCGGTCGCGTCCTTGTCCTTGTACTTCTCGACGAACTCGGTCGCGCCCGAAAACGCAATCTGGTTGATGTACTTTTTGACCTCTTCGGCCGTCATCCCGAGGCCGTTATCGCTCACGGTAATCGTGCGGGCGTCTTTATCGAGCTTCACCGTCACCTTCAGCTCCCCGACTTCCCCGGCGTACTCGCCGAGCTGCGCCAGTCGTTGCAGCTTCTGACTCGCATCCACCCCGTTCGAGACCAGCTCCCGCAGGAAAATCTCGTGGTCGGAGTACAGAAACTTCTTGATGATGGGAAAGATGTTCTCGGTATGAATCGAGATAGACCCGGTTTCAGCAGCCATGGGAATGAAATTAAGTAAGTGTTTGAGGAAGTGAGCCGAACGCGGCGTACTGGGTGACGATTCGTCACGCCCGCGCTGTTCGTCGCTCGCTACTCGGTCACTTCAACCACAGTACCAACCGCCGCTGCTTGCACCGCGCGCTGCCAACGTGACAGCGTTGGGGGGCTGCAACTGGCGCGTGGCCAGCTCTGTCCCAGAGATGGTATCAAAAGCACGTCAATAGGCGAATAAACGCCATCTCTGGGACAGAGTTGGCCACGCGCGCTTCCTCGCAAAGCAAAAGTAGGGGTTACTTACCCGTCGGCACCGGCCCCGGGCTGCTGGCTTCCAGC
>JANNMJ010000166.1:0-34394 GCA_031397815.1 Hymenobacteraceae bacterium | reverse complement strand
GCGGCCCCCCCGGGCGGGGGCGGGTATGGGTTTAATTTATGGCGGCTCTCCAGGGGCGGCTCAAAAACCGTGCATAACCACCGGCGGGGTGGGGCTGCCCCCCCCCGGCCCGCCGGCCCACCCCTCCCCTCCGGGGCGGGGAGTTCGTTTTTATGGTTGGTTTACTCCAGCTCGTCGGCGGCTTCGTCTTTCGCGGTTGGTGCGTCTTCGGCGGGCGCGGCTTTTTTGCCTTTGCGCTTCAGCCCGGCTTCGCGGAGGAACGCTTCTTCGTCGTCTTCCTCATCGGCGTCGTTGGGGCGCTGAATGGGGAACATCCGCTCGTCCTGCTCGCCTTTCTGCTCGCTGGTAAGCTTTTTATCCTTGACGTGCTTGTTGAGAAACTCGTTGAGCTGCTCGTGCGTGAAGTTCGAGATGACCTGTCCCGTGGGGCTGATACCAATCTCAAAACCCTCTAAATCCTTGTGGACGCGGGCTTTTTTCTCGGGTTGATTCTTCTTCTTGGTCATGGGAAAAGGGGCTTTAGTCGGCAGAAGTGGGCGGTGGTTTTGCAGCCTCTTAACGCACAGTGGTTCCCCGGCGTTGTGTGGCGGGACTAAACTCTATGTAAAGCCTCGTAAACGTAAGACGGCGCGCCCCAAGCTGTTCAGCCTGAAACGCGCCGCGCGTTCTTATTGCGTTAACAACCAGCCGTTAGGCCACCGCGAAACCGGCAAGGGCGGTCACGGCCGCCTCAATCCGGCGGCGGGTCTCATCCGGGCCGAGGGTTTCGAGGATGGCGAGCAAATCAGGCCCCATCATACCGCCGGTGATCGCGACGCGCAGCGCCTGCATCACTTGCCCGGGCTTGAGGTTATGCGCGGCGAGGGTTTCATCAAGCACGCGCTTGATTTCGACCTGACTCCACGGCTGCACTTGGTCGAGGCGGGTCGCGTAATCAGCGAAAGCGCCGCTCACGGCGGCATTCCACTTCTTGGCGATGATGGTTTCGTCGTAGCTCGTCGGGGCGACGAAGAAGTACTGCGCCTCGCGCCAGAACTCGTGCGGAAACGTCACGCGCTCCTTCATCAGGTGCGCAATCTGGCTGGCTTTCTCCGCCGAAACCTCCGTGATGCCGTTCTCGGCGAGGGCTTTCAGCAGCAGGTCGGCCAGCTCGGCGTCGGGTTTGGCGCGCAGGTACTGCTCGTTGAACCAACGCACTTTGTGCTGGTCGAATTTCGCTGGTGATTTGCTCACGCGCTCAATCGTGAACGCCTGAATCAGCTCGTCCATCGAGAAAATCTCCTGCGCCGTGCCGGGGTTCCAGCCCAGAAAAGCCAAGAAGTTGATGAACGCTTCCGGCAGATACCCCGCCTCGCGGTAGCCGCTGCTAACGGTCGGCTCGCCGGTTTCGGCATCCATTCCGTGCCATTCGAGCGGAAAAACGGGGAAACCGAGACGGTCACCGTCGCGCTTGCTGAGCTTGCCGGTGCCATCGGGCTTGAGCAGCAGCGGCAAGTGAGCAAACTGCGGCATCGTGGCTTCCCACCCGAAAAAGCGGTACAGCAAAACGTGCAGCGGTGCCGACGGCAGCCACTCTTCCCCCCGAATAACGTGCGTGATTTCCATCAAATGGTCATCCACGATGTTCGCGAGGTGATACGTCGGCATCCCATCGGATTTCATCAACACCTTATCGTCCAAAGAGCTGGAATGCACCACGACCCACCCGCGAATCATATCCTGAAACCGGATTTCCTCTTTCCGCGGAATCTTGGCGCGGATGACGTACGGCGCGCCCGCTTCGAGCAGCGCCTTCACCTCATCCTCGGGCAGCGTGGTGGAGTTGCGCATCTGGCCGCGCGTAATGGCGTTGTACTGCGGATTCGGCACCTTAGCGGCCGAGAGGCGGTCGCGCATCGCATCCAGCTCTTCGGGGGTATCGAAGGCGTAGTAGGCGTGCCCGGCAGCGAGGAGCTGGTCGGCGTAGGCGCGGTACATCGGCTTGCGCTCGCTCTGGCGGTAGGGCGCGTGCGGCCCGCCCTGCGTCGGGCCTTCGTCGATTTGGATGCCGCACCACGCAAGTGCCTCTTGAATATAGGCCTCAGCGCCCGGCACGAAGCGGTTCTGGTCGGTATCCTCGATGCGCAGGAGCATCTTGCCGCCGAGCTTACGGGCGAGCAGGTAGTTGTAAAGCGCCGTCCGGACGCCGCCAATGTGCAGCGGGCCGGTAGGGCTAGGGGCGAAGCGGACGCGAACGGGTCGTTCCATCAGGGGTTGATTCTCTTCGGAAAATAGCGGCAAAACCGGCGGTAGGCCGGGCCGCAAAGGTACGGCCGGGGGCCGGGGTGGTAGGTTCGTGATAGATTTCCGGGCGCTACTTACATTTTCGCACAGAGGTAAGCAGAGGTTCTACAGAATTACACAGAGGATTTGAAGCCCTAAACAATCTCTACCAAAATCTGCGGGAAATCTGCGGGAAAATTCGTGTTAAAATTCGTGAAAATTCGTGGGAAATCTCCATTGATTAAAATTCTATGCTTCGAACTCGCTCTCGGGCTTTTTTCCCGCTTTTATCACAAGCAGCGCGCCGTTTTTTCGCCGATGATACCTTTCAGGAAGGCGCCGCCCTAGCGTATTTCGCTGTGTTTGCGCTGCCCGCTTTTCTGATTCTGGTGGTTCGGGTGGCGGGCGCCGTGCTGGGGCCGTCGGCCGTTTCCGGCGCCCTCTTCCGCGAGATTCAGGGGATTTTAGGCGAATCCGGCGCCCGCGACGTGCAGCACATGGTAGAAAAAGCCGCCCGCGATGAAGGGCTGAGCCTCGCCGCGCTCATCGGCACCGTGGCGCTGGTAGTAGCCGCCACGGGCGTTTTCGCCTCCATGCAAAAGACCCTCAACGCCGTCTGGGGTGTGCGCGCCCGCCCGGCAAAAGCGTGGGTCAAAGTCATCGCCGACCGCACCCGCTCGTTCGGGCTGATACTGGCGGTGGCGTTTCTGCTCCTCATCTCACTGGTGGCGCAGACGGCGCTGAGCGCCCTCGGCAGCTTCCTGACGCAGTGGGTGCCGGGCGCCGAGTTGCTGTGGGTACACGTCGCTAATCTGGCCTCTTCGGTGCTGTTGAGCACGTTTTTGTTCGCCAGCATCTTCAAGTTCCTGCCAGATGTGCACGTCCGGTGGCGCGATGTGTGGGCGGGAGCGCTCGTGACGGCGCTGCTCTTCACGGGCGGCAAGACGCTGATTGGGCTGTACCTCGGCCACTCAAACTTAGGGTCGGTTTACGGCGCGGCGGGAACGGTGATTGTGCTGCTGTCGTGGGTGTATTACTCGTCGCAGATTATGTTTTTCGGCGCCGTCTTTACCCGCTGCCACGCCGAAGCATTTGGGCGCGGCATTCGGCCCAGCTCGCACGCCGTGCGGGTGCAGATTACGGAAGTCCGGGAGCCGGAAGAGGCGGATTTTTTTCCTACGGATATGCGTGACATTGCTTGACTTTAAGGGCGCTTAGCCGCGTACGGCCACCTTTTTTCCCGCTTCTCCCGTACACGCGTTCTTCCATCCCCAACTGTTCCCTCTTACTGTGGAAGATTCACCCCGTATGCAGCTGCGCAATTTCTGGCCTTTGCTTAAGCGAGCGGCCGTGCGCTTCTGGGCCGACGACACGTTTCAGGAAGGCGCGGCGCTGGCGTACTACGCCATTTTCTCGCTCCCTGCGCTGATTGTGCTCATCACGCGCGGCGTGGGGCTGGTGTTCGGGCCGGACGCTGTGAGCGGGGCGCTCTACGGGCAGATTCGGCAGGTAATCGGGCCAGAAGGCGCCGCCGATGTGCAGTCGATGGTCGCGAAAGCGTCTACTGACGAAGGGCTTACGGTGGCCGCCGGTGTCGGCTTCATCACCCTGCTGATTGCCGGAACGGGCGTTTTTGTGTCGATGCAGGAGACGCTCAACGCCATCTGGGGCGTGCGTGCCCGTCCGGCGCGAGCATGGCTGAAAGTTATCATTGACCGCGCGCGCGGCCTCGGCCTCATCCTGACGGCGGGCCTCCTGCTGCTCGTCGGCGTGGTGGCGCAAACGCTGCTCGTTGGCCTCGGCTCGTGGCTCGACCGCCTTTTGCCCGGCGCCGAGCTGGTGTGGCTCCAGGTGGCGAACCACGCCACGGCGATGCTGATGGGGATGGCGCTTTTCGGGAGCCTGTTCAAGTTTTTGCCGGATGCGCAGATTCGGTGGCGCGACGTCTGGGTAGGGGCGCTCGTGACGTCGGCGCTGTTTTCCCTCGGGCGCACGCTGATTGGGCTGTACTTGGCGCACTCGTCGCTCAGCTCGATTTACGGCGCCGCCGGGACGGTCATCGTGCTGCTGTCGTGGGTGTTTTACTCGTCGCAGATACTGTTTTTCGGCGCTGTCTTCACCCGCTGCTACGCCGAAGAGTTCGGGGTCGGCATCGAACCCGCCCCCCACGCCGTGCGGGTGCAGGTGATGGAAGTTTCGCCGGGGGAAGTGCGCGTAAAGCACGAATCGACCCCGAACGGCCAAGAAGAAGCCGTGCGGAGCGCCACCAAAGCCTTGAAAGCTCCGGCGGCTTCAGCGTCTGAAGCGTCTGAATTGGCTGAATCGACCAAAAAGGCGTAAGCTTTCGGCCGATTCCCGCTCGCCTATTCTCCGACCGCGATAGCCGAAATCTCGACGCGCACGCCGCGCGGCAGGCCCGCGACGGCCACCGTTTCGCGGGCGGGCGGCGTGAGGCCTTCGAAATAGCGCCCGTACACGGCGTTTACTTCCTGAAAGAAGGCCATATCGGTGAGGAAAATCGTGACTTTCGCGACGTGCGCGAACGTCAGGCCCGCTTCCGTCAGCACGGCTTCGAGGTTCTGCATCACCCGCTCGGCTTCATCGCCCACGGTGCCTTCCACGAGGTGACCGGTGGCGGGGTGAAGCGCGATTTGCCCGGATAGATACACCGTTTGACCCGCGCGGATAGCTTGCGAGTATGGGCCGATGGGCGCGGGGGCGTTTGGGGTGAGGACGGGAGTATTTGCCATAGACCTGCAAGGTAGAAACGGCCGCTGTAAGGTTGCGCCGCCGATGCCGTCTGTCCGGGCCTGAGAGCCGACCTTTGTTCCTATGCACATCCTCGTTCTTGAAGGCGCCCACGTAGAAGCCGAATTCCGCGAGAAATTCGGCCCCGATCACCAGTACTCGTTCTGGCAAGCCACGCCGCTCGACGCCACGTCGGCCGACGATTTCGAGGCCGCTTGGGAATCGCATTACGACGAGCAACAAGCCGCCCTCATCGAGCATCTGGAGACCGCCAACGTCGTCTTCGCCTTCGCCGACGGCACCGACCTGCCGCCCCTCGGCCCCGGTCGCGTGCTGTTCGTGGAAGCCACCACGCAGCCGCTCGCCGGCCCGTACTTCGGTCCCGGCGGCGACCGTACCACCGCCGTCTACGGCTTTTGCGGCCTTCCGACGCTAATCGGCCGCTCGCTGCTGGAAGTTTCCGTGGTGCTCGGCGGCGATGAAGAGCCGCTCCGCGACGTCTGCGCGCAGCTCGGCACCGAGTACCGCATCGTGCAAGACCGCGTCGGCTTGGCCACGCCGCGCGTCCTCGCGATGCTCATCAACGAAGCGCACTACTCGCTTCAGGAAGGCACCGCTTCCGCCCTCGACATCGACCGCGCGATGCAGCTCGGCACCAACTATCCGCGCGGCCCCCTCGCGTGGGGCGACGCTATCGGCACCGCCCGCGTCCTCGCCGTCCTCGACGCGATGTGGAACGACACCCACGACCCCCGGTACCGCGCCTGCCCGCTGCTCCGCACCCGCGCCACCCTGCAAGAACCGCTGATCGCAGATTAAGCAGATTTTTTGATTTCGCTGATTTCTTTCCTTCTCCCGATGACCCGAAACGCCTGCCTTCTGCTAGGACTTGCTTGCTGGTCATCGACCGCTCAGGCCAACCCTTTCTTGGGCGCGCCGGACTCAGGGCGGGTAGAAGACGTCAGGCGAGTGATTCTCAGAGCGCAACCTCGCCATTATTCCACTACGCATCTCGATGTGGCAGTAGGGAACGGTTTTGTGCTCGACCGCAGCTATTCGGCGGCGCTCGCTGGCTGGCAGATGTGGGGTGTCCGCAATAACCGCAATAACTTTCTGAGCCGCTTTTCTTACGGAGCTGGCCTGCGGGCGACTCATTTCCAGCAAGCGCGCGCGCAGAGCTTTGCGGGCCGGGCCGATGCGAAGGGGCAAGAGCTGCTCGTGAATGACCCGCGCACGACGGCCGTGAATGCCGCCGTCCAGATTCGGCTTCGGCTGCTCGGTCAGCCGTTGAGTCGGCACCCGCTCGTTCTGGGTTTTAACATCGATTTAGGCGGCATCAGCTTCGGACCAGCTCGCCAAGGCGTGCTGACCGGCGTTCCTCTGCTAACGTTCTCCGACGATATCCGTCCCGTCCGCACCAACATTCTCCTCGGCAACATCAACGACCGTGGCACCCTCAATTCCGAGTTTTTCCTCGACCTGCGCGCCACCCGTCGCCTGCATACCCGCTTGAGCTTTAGCCACATTGCATCCGGTTACACCATCAACGGCAACCGTTACCAGCGCTTCAACAACCTCGCCGCCCTCGGCCTGAGCTACAGCATCAGCGGCGATTGGCAATACTACTAGCCACTGCCTCGCCCCTCTGCAAGAAAGTCACCCAAACGGTTCTGGCAGAGAACAAAAAAGCGGCGCGAAGCTCAAAGCCCCGCGCCGCCCAAAAATCTGCGAAATCAAAAAATCTGCTCTATCCGCGATTAAGCCCCCGGCCGCAGCGTAATCGTCTTCGTGATCGAAGTATGCGCGCCCGGCACCAGATGCCCTTCCGCGTCGATCAGTTCCAGCATAATCTTATTCGGCCCCATCGGCAGGCCTTCGAGCGTGTACGCAGCCCACCGCGCTAACGTGAAGGGCGTGTTGTTGATCGTGAGGCGCACATTGGTCCCCTCTTCTTCGAGCATCGTATTCACGAGGTAGAAGTCGAGGAGGATTTTGTCGGCTTCGTCGCCGGTGTACGTCCCGCGGGGCAGGTTGTAGAAAATGGCGGGCGCCTTCGGATTCAGGGCTTTCTCACTCCCCGAAGCATTGCCAACTTGCACGGCGCGCAGGTCGTACGCGAGCTTGTGCTTGAGACTTTCGCGGGTCGAGCGCGTCAGGAACGTCAGCACGGTGTGGTAGCCGGGCGTGAGGTTTTCGGAGAAAGTAGGCGTTCCGTGCTCGTTGACGATTTCGTTGTCGACGATAGTGGTGATGGTTTGACCCATCGGCGAAACCGTCATACCCGGCTCGGTAGCGGCAGCAGCCACGCCGAGGCGGAAGTTGCTCACGTCGCACACGAAATTGACCGCGCCGGGCTGGGACGTCGAACCAGCTTCCGGCTCGCGGACCCGAAGCTGGGCTTCGTTCATCGCGCGGTTGGTGGTGTAGGGCGTCACCACCATCCCGTTTTTCTCCATCGCCTCCAGATTGTTGATACTCGTCTGGACGCGCGGGTTAACTTGTTCGGCCCGTACTTGGTTACCGGTTTCGCGCTGTTTGGCGGTATCGCAGCTGCTGAGAGACAGTGCAGCGCCCGTTACAGCAAGCATGGCCCATAAGGTACCTCGATTCGTCATACGGACAGGAAGTTCGTTCTGCTGGATTTGGCGCCGTCCGGCAAAAAAAGATGATGCCGACGCCGGCTGGGGTCAAAGCTACCGCCGCCATCCGGAATCTTTTGCATGAAGTGGCTCGGCGTGGCGTAATTTGCTCTGTTCGGTTCATTTACTACCCCCGCATTCCGATGCTTGACCTCCGCGACCCCGCTCCCCTCCCCGACGCCATCCCGTCGCTCGACCTCGCCGATTTCACCTCCGGTGACCCCGCTCGCAAAGCAAAATTCGTCGAAGACCTCGGCAACGCGTACCAGACCATCGGTTTCGTCGCGCTCCGCAACCACGGCCTGAGCGACGAGCAGACCGCTCAGCTCTACGGCGACGTACAAGAATTTTTCCGCCTCCCCGACCCCCAAAAGCAGCAATACGAGAACCCCGAGCTGGCGGGTCAGCGCGGCTACATCAGCAAAGGCAAAGAGCACGCGAAGGGCCGCAACACCGGCGACCTGAAGGAGTTCTTCCACGTCGGGCAGGAAGTAGACGACCCGAATGACCCCGTCGCGAAGGAATACCCCGATAATATCTGGCCCTCCGAAGTGCCGCGCTTCGAGGAAAGCGCCCGTCGCGCCTACCGCACCCTCGAAGCGGCCGGGAAGCAAGTGCTGCGCGCCATCGCGCTATACATGAGCCTGCCGGAAGATTATTTTGAGGCGAAAGTGAGGAACGGCAACTCCATCCTCCGCCCGATTCACTACTTCCCCATCGAAAACCCCGAATCCGTCCCTGCCGACGCCGTGCGCGCCGCCGAGCACGGCGATATCAACCTCATCACCCTCCTGATGGGCGCCTCCGCCGACGGCCTGCAAGTGAAGCGGCGCGACGGCAAGTGGATCCCCATTACGGCCCTGCCGGACCAGATCGTCGTCAACGTCGGCGATATGCTCCAGCGCCTCACCAACGGCGTGCTGAAAAGCACCATCCACCGCGTAGTGAACCCGCCGCGCGAGAAGATGAACACCTCGCGCTTCTCGATTCCGTTCTTTATGCACCCGCGCTCAGAAATGAGCCTCGCCGCGCTCCCACAAACCGTCACGGCCGACAACCCCAAGCAAATGGAAGACATCACCGCCGGGGAATTCCTCAACGAGCGGCTGATTGAGCTGGGGCTGAAGAAAGGAAAATCGACGATGTAATCGTAAATGCTGACTACAAAAGGCCTGGCTCACCCGCCGGGCCTTTTGCTTTTGCATCATTGCCGCACGATGAAAAGCCTGCAAACTGCCTTTACGGCTGTCCTACTGCTCACACTCATTTGCACTGCTTGCTCTACCAGAAGCCAGGTCTGCGGAGATTACTACCTGTCGTACGTAGACGATCCGGATGACCTAGCACTGGTATTCGACACCCACGATGGCGGGGCCACCAGAGTGCTGGACGGCAAAATACTGAGTGCTTCCTGTGACAGCGGGCGGATTATCGTCATTCAGCATCTTTATAACGGCGGAGTGTTCTCAAAACGCAAGTTCAAGTACATTGTCAAGGTGTGTGAACCGGGGGCGATATCTCCGGAGGATTCAGTTCAGGGGCCATTCCTGATCGAAGAAGACTGATATGCGTTCACCTGACCGTCAGTTCCGCCGGGGAATTCCTCAACGAGCGGCTGATTGAGCTGGGGCTGAAGAAGGGGAAATCGACGATGTAATGTCGAAGTAAGTGGCCTGACGGCTTCGTGCTTTCAACTGAGAACGGCTTCGGAATCTGTGGATTCCGAAGCCGTTCTCAGTTGAAAGGAAGCTTTGAGGTCGTTTCAGCGCCACCCCCAACCCCGGTGCGGCACTTCGGCTTTACCTTGGGTCATCTATTGACTCTGTTTCGTCTGAATGGCTGCCGTTCCGCCTTCCACTGAGCCTGTGTTGCTGACGCCGCCCCCGCGTGGGCGCGGCAAGCGCACGCGACGGGTACGGGGCATCATCTTCCTGAAAGACGTGGCGGCGCTGGCGCTCACGGCCTTCGGCGGACCGCAAGCGCATCTGGCGATGATGTTCCGCCTGCTCGTCGATAAGCGCCGCTACCTCACCAGCGCCGAATTGGTGGAGCTGACGGCGCTCTGCTCGATGCTCCCCGGCCCGACGTCCACGCAAACCATTACGGCCATTGGCTTCCGCTTGGGCGGACCGAATCTGGCGTACCTGACCCTCTTGGTCTGGATTACCCCCGCGTGCGTCGTGATGACGATGGCGGCGCTCTCGATGAGTTACCTCGACCGCGGCACCGTCGCGCATCTCGTGCGGTTCGTGGGGCCGGTGGCGGTGGGGTTCGTGGCGTATTCGGCGTATAAGATTGCTGAAAAGGTTATTCACACGAAAACGGCCGTCGCGCTGATGGTGGTGGGGGCCGTAGTGGCGTACTTCTTTCAGCGCCCGTGGATGCTGCCGCTGCTGCTGGCGGGCGGCGGGCTAGTCACGACGCTGCGGTGGCGCCGCCTCCAGCCCGTGCGCGATAAGAAGCCGATGAAGGTCGAGTGGGCGAACCTCGTCCTCTGGCTCGGCGTGTTGCTGGGGGCGGCGCTGCTCGGCCACTACACCCGCGCCCTGCCGGTGCGGCTCTTCGAGAACTTCTACCGCAACGGCTCCCTCGTATTCGGCGGCGGACAAGTGTTAGGCCCGCTCCTTTTCGCCGAGTTCGTCGAGTTCAAGCACTACCTCTCGAACTCCGAGTTTCTGGCCGGTCTGGGGATTGTGCAGGCCGTTCCGGGACCGAATTTCTCGCTCGCCGCCTACATCGGCGCCCTCTCGATGCGCGAATGGGGGCCACACGGGCAGATTCTGGGCGCCGTGGTGGGCGCAGCGGGCATTTTCCTGCCGGGCGCGTTCCTCATCTTCTTCCTGATTCGGATCTGGGATCAGCTCAAGCAATACCGCGTCGTGCGGGCAGCGCTCGAAGGCATTAATGCCGTGAGCGCCGGACTGGTCTGCGCGGCGGCTATTCTGCTGTGGCACCCGCTGCCCAGCTCGCCGGTGAACGTGGGGCTGGTGGTGGGTACCTTCCTCGCGCTCCTCACCGACCGCGTGCCCGGCTGGGCGCTGGTGAGCACGGCCGTGGCGGCGGGCTGGCTGGTGGGCTGAGGTCGGCGGCGCCACCAACGGACGAAGCCGCCTCAAAAGCAGGTTTCCCTACCTCTGAGGCGGCTTCGTCAACTAAATCGTTTCCGCTTGCTTACGCCTGCGTTACGCCACGCGCTGATCGGGCAGGCGGAGCAGGTAATCGCCGTAGCCCGACTTCCGCAGCGGCTCGGCAATGGCGCGCAGCTCCTCGGTGGTGATGAAGCCTTGGCGCCACGCGATCTCTTCGATGCAGGAAATCTTCAGCCCCTGCCGCTCCTCGATGACGCGCACAAATTCCCCGGCTTGCATCAGGCTCTCGAAAGTGCCCGTATCGAGCCACGCCGTGCCCCGGCCCAGAATGCTCACTTTGAGATTGCCACGCCGCAGATACTCGCGGTTGACGTCGGTGATTTCGTACTCGCCGCGCGCCGAAGGCTCCAGATTGCGCGCAATCTCCACGACCGAGTTGTCGTAGAAATACAGGCCCGGCACGGCGTAATTGCTCTTCGGATGCGCGGGCTTCTCTTCGATGCTGACGGCCCGAAAAGCCTCGTCGAACTCGACAACACCGTACCGCTCCGGGTCTTGCACGTGATACGCGTACACGATGCCGCCGTCGGGGTCGCGGTTACTCTGCAAGAGGTCTTCCAGTCCGGTTCCGTAGAAGATATTATCGCCGAGTACGAGCGCTACTTTATCATCACCGATGAAATCAGCGCCGATGACGAACGCCTGCGCCAGTCCGTTCGGCACTTCCTGCGCGGCATACTCGAACCGGCAACCTAGCCGCGAGCCGTCGCCGAGGAGCCGCTGAAACTGCGCCTGATCGTGGGGCGTCGTGATGATCAACACTTCCCGAATCCCCGCCATCAGCAGAATCGAGAGCGGATAATAGATCATCGGCTTATCGTACACCGGCATCAGCTGCTTGCTGACGGCCAGCGTAAGGGGGTGCAACCGGGTACCGGAGCCGCCAGCGAGAATAATACCTTTCACGGGGTGGGGGAAATGGGGAAGTACGAGAGAAAATACCGGTCAGGCAGCCAGCGATGGCCGATGAATTACGAAGGCGCCGTTTCCGACGCTACCTCGTTGCGTTCCTGAATGAATTCCTGATGACTCTGGAACCAGTGGAGCGTCTGGGTCAGGCCTTCGCCGATCCGCACTTGCGGCTGGTAGCTCAGGAGCCGCGCCGCTTTGGAGATATCGGCGAGGGAATCCTGAATGTCGCCGGCGCGGGGTGGGCCGAACAGAGGTTGCAGCGATGAGCCAGCCGCTTCGCGCAGCAAAGCGTACATCTCGACGAGCGAGGTGCGGTCGCCGACGGCGATGTTGTAGACCTGATTCACGGCGTCCGGGTTCGCCGTGAGGGCGGCGCGGATATTCGCCTGCACGCAGTTTTCGACGAACGTGAAATCGCGCGTTTGGTCACCGGCGCCGTTGAGGGTCGGCGGCTCATTCTTCAGCAGCGCGTCGATGAACAGCGGGATGACGGCGGCGTACGCGCCCTTCGGATCCTGACGGGGGCCGAAGATGTTGAAATACCGCAGGCCGATGATTTCCATGCCGTAGGTCTTCGCGAAAACATCGGCGTACAGCTCGTTGGCGTACTTCGTGACGGCGTACGGCGAGAGCGGCCGACCGATGCGGTCTTCCACCTTCGGGAGATGCGGCGAGTCGCCGTAGGTGCTGGAGCTAGCAGCGTACACAAACCGCTTGATGCCCGCGTCTTTCGCCGCAACCAGCATCTTCACGAAACCGCCGACGTTGACTTCGTTGCTCGTCACGGGGTCGAAGATGGACCGTGGGACCGAACCCAATGCCGCTTGGTGTAGCACGATATCCATTCCGGCGCACGCCGCGTGGCAAGCCGCTTGGTCGCGGATATCGCCTTCCATCAGCTCAAAAGCGGGGTTTTCCAGAAACGGCCGCAGATTTTTGTGGAAGCCGTTGGAGAAGTTGTCGAGCACCCGCACCCGTCCGGCGCCGTGCTTCAACAGATACTCAACGAGGTTAGAACCGATAAAGCCCGCTCCGCCCGTGACCAGAAAGGCTTGGCCCGTCAGGGGCGCGCCGTGAAAAGGATTTTCGTACACGTGTTTTTTTATTGCGTGGATGAACACCGCCGCGAGCTTGCCGTGAGCCGTACAGGCCACCGAGCAAGCCGATGCGAGGCTATCGGTTGACGTACTGCTGCTGGTAGTAATTCTGGTATTGACCGGACGTGACGTTGTGGAGCCACTCCGGATTGGCCAAGTACCAATCAACCGTCTTCGCCAGCCCTTCCTCGAACGTCACCGACGGCTTCCAGCCCAGCTCATTCATAATCTTCGACGAGTCAATCGCGTACCGCAAATCGTGGCCCGCACGGTCTTTCACGTAGGTAATCAGGCTTTCCGACGTCCCCGCTTCGCGCCCAAGCTTCTCGTCCATCACGCGGCACAGGAGCCGGATGAGGTCGATATTCTTCCACTCGTTCACGCCGCCGATGTTGTACGTATCGCCTTCTTTCCCGTGATGGAAAACGGCATCAATCGCGGTGGCGTGGTCGAGGACGAAGAGCCAATCGCGCACGTTCTCGCCTTTGCCGTACACCGGCACGGGCTTCATCTGCTGGATGTTGTGCAGCGCGAGCGGAATCAGCTTCTCCGGGAAGTGATTCGGGCCGTAGTTATTCGAGCAGTTGCTGATTTTGACCGGCATCCCATACGTATGGTGCCACGCGCGGACGAAATGGTCAGAAGCCGCTTTCGAGGCCGAATACGGCGAGCGTGGGTCGTAGGAAGTTTCTTCCGTGAACATTACTTCCGGGTCGTCGGGCAGGGAGCCGTAGACTTCGTCGGTGCTGACGTGGTAGAAGAGATGACCAGCCATTCCGCCGCTGTCGCGCCAAGCGTTACGGGCGGCGTGCAGCAGGTTCACGGTACCGATGACGTTGGTTTGCACGAACGCGAGCGGGTCAGCAATCGAGCGGTCGACGTGCGATTCGGCCGCCAAGTGAATCACAGCATCGAAGCGGTGCTCCGCGAACAGTTGCTGCACGGTGGCGGCGTCGGTGATATCGGCTTTCAGGAACGTGTAGTTCGGCTGGTTCTCGATATCGGTCAGGTTCGCCAGATTACCGGCGTACGTGAGCGCATCGAGGTTGAAGACGTGGTATTGCGGGTACTTCTGAACGAAGAGCCGAACGACGTGCGAGCCGATGAAACCGGCCCCGCCGGTGATAAGCAATTGCATACGATGCGATGAAGGGGAAGTCGAGCGGAGCGTATCAGAACGCGCCCCGATTCGCTACAAAGGTCAGCCTCGCGGCCCGTTTTTATTTGTTACTGAGCCGGTTGCGCTAAGCAGGCTCTTTCTGCTGACGCTAACTCTGGCCCAGCGTCTGCTGCCAGCGCCACGCATCGGTAAGCGCATCGGCGAGGGAGCGCCGGGCACGCCAGCCGAGCACTTCGGCGGCAAGCGTAACGTCGCCGTAAATGCCAGGCACGTCGCCGGGGCGCCGCTCACCCAAGTGAATCGGCACTTTCACGCCGCTCACTTCCTCAAAAACGCGGACTACTTCGAGGACGGAGTTGCCGTTGCCGGTGCCGAGATTGAAGACTTCATACGCTGCCGCCGAAGCGGTTTGCGGCGTAATCAGACGGTTCAAGGCCTGAATGTGCGCGTCGGCTACGTCGGTTACGTGGATGTAATCGCGGATGCACGAGCCGTCGGGCGTGTCGTAATCGGTGCCGTAAACGGTGAGCTTCGAACGAAGGCCGGCGGCGGTCTGCGTGACGAACGGAATCAGGTTGTTCGGTACCCCCAGCGGCAGCTCGCCGATGCGGGCCGACGGATGCGCGCCGATTGGGTTGAAATACCGCAGCGAGATAGTCCGCAGAGCACTATTGCCGCTGACGGCCAAGTCGGTCAGGATGTCTTCGCAAACCTGCTTGGTGTTGCCGTAAGGCGAGTTGGCCCGGCGCGTCGGGGCGCTTTCCGTGACGGGCAGCGCATCGGGAATCCCGTAAACGGTGCACGACGACGAGAAAACCAGCGCCCGGCACGCGTGCCGCTCCATCACCGCCAACAGCGCCAGCAGCGAGCCGACGTTGTTGCGGTAATAGCTCGTCGGCTGCGCTACCGATTCGCCGACGGCCTTATAGGCCGCGAAATGAATCACGCCCGCGAACGGGCCTTCCTTCGTGAAAACGTCGTCGAGCGCCGCCTCATTCGTGCAGTCTACTTCGTAAAACGGGACCGATTTCCCCACAATCGCCGCAAGGCCATCGAGGGCGCGGGTGCTCGAATTATGCAGGTTATCGACGATGACCGGCTCGAAGCCCGCTTCCACCAGTGCAACCACCGTGTGCGAACCAATAAAGCCGGCACCTCCGGTGACAAGTATTTTCATTGTGTGGGTTTTTGAGTTTCGGTCGTTCTCTTCCGAAAGCAGCTCTGACGCGGCAAGCCGGACGGCGCTTTACTTCGCTTGGCGAAGCGTGGCGCCTACAAGCTCCAGTAAGTCAGGCCTTTGATTTTGTTGCGGTACATCCCTTTTACATCGACCAGCACGCCCGGCGCTGCCATCAGCTGCTGGAAATGCGCTTCGTCGAGGCTGACGTACTCGCGGTGACCGACAGCGACAATCACGGCATCGTACCCCGTGCCGACTTCGGGCGCCAGCCGGAACCCGTATTCGTGATGCACTTCTTCGGAATCGGCGTAAGGGTCGATGACATCGACCGTCACGCTGAACTTGATCAGCTCATCGATTACATCGACGACTTTCGAGTTCCGAATGTCTTCCACGTTCTCCTTGAACGTCGCGCCCATCACCAGAACGCGTGACTTGCTCACGTCTTTGCCCTGCTTAATCATCAGCTGGACGGTTTTACGGGCGATGTAGGCGCCCATATCATCGTTCGTGGTACGGCCCGACAGGATGACTTTCGCGTGGTAGCCGAGTTCCTTGGCCTTGTAAGTCAGGTAATACGGGTCGACGCCGATGCAGTGACCGCCCACCAGGCCGGGGAAGAATTTCAGGAAGTTCCACTTGGTCCCGGCGGCTTCCAACACTTCGTAGGTGTTGATATTCATCCGGTCGAAAATCAGCGACAGCTCGTTCATCAACGCGATATTGACGTCGCGCTGCGTGTTTTCGATGATTTTCGCCGCCTCGGCCACTTTAATCGACGACGCCCGATGCACCCCCGCGTCGATGACCAGCTCATAGGTTTTCGCCACCACTTCGGCGGAATCCGGATCGCAGCCGCTCACCACTTTGATGATGCGCTCCAAGGTATGCTCCTTGTCGCCGGGGTTGATGCGCTCGGGCGAGTAACCGACTTTGAAATCGGTGTGGAATTTTAGGCCTGATTCGCGCTCCAGCACGGGCACGCAGTCTTCCTCGGTGCAACCGGGGTACACGGTGGACTCATACACCACGTAATCGCCCGCTTTGAGCACTTTCCCGACGGTCGTCGAAGCGCCGAGCAGCGGCTTGAGGTCGGGCATCGCGTGCTCATCAATCGGCGTCGGAACGGCGACGATGAAGAAGCGCGCCTCACGCAGCACATCGAGCGAATCGGTGAACGTGATATCGCAGTTGTCGAAGGCGTCGGCGGTCAGCTCCCCGCTGGGGTCTTGCCGGTTCTGCATCATCGCTACGCGCTTGGCGTTGATATCGAACCCGATGACGCGAATCTTCCGGGCGAAAGCCAGCGCGATGGGCAAGCCGACGTAGCCGAGGCCGATAACGGCCAGCGTGGCCTGCTTATCGAGCAGCTCGTCGTAAAGCGTGGGCGAGAGCGTAGAGGTGGTCGGTGTCGTCGTGGTCACGGCGTAAGTAGCTATTACAAAGGTTGGAATCGAAGGAGATGCGCCCGTATCAGTGGCGGCTTTACAGCTGATCGTCGGGGGCGGCGACTACCGGCCGCACGGCGCCGGTAGGGCTGAGCGCGTATTCGTCGCCGCCTTCGGGGCAACGGGCGCGCCCGGTTACGGAATCAAAATGAAGGCGCTGGCCGAAACGGCTCATCCAGCCGATCTGCGTGGCCGGTGTGCCCACTACCAAGGCGTAAGGCGGCACGTCGCGCGTCACCACGGCCCCGGCGCCCACGAAGGCATATTCGCCCAGTGTCACGCCGCAGACGATGGTGGCATTCGCGCCGATAGTGGCGCCCCGCCGAACGTGCGTCAGCGCATACTGGCCGCGCCGCACCACCGCCGAGCGCGGGTTGCGGACGTTGGTGAACACGCAGGAAGGGCCGAGGAAAACGTCGTCTTCGCAGGTCACGCCTTCGTAGATCGACACATTGTTCTGCACCTTCACATTGCGCCCCAGCTGCACGCCCGCCGCCACAAAAACGCCCTGCCCAATCGAGCAGCCATCGCCGAGGGCGCACCCCGGCATCAAATGCGCAAAATGCCAGACGCGGCAGCCATCCCCCAATACCGCCCCCTCATCGACGACGGCCGTCGGATGAATGAACGTAGGCGAGGAAGCAGCAGACGGCTTTTCGGTGACGATGGACATGGAACGGCACCGAGCGGCGCAGGCAGTTTCAGGCCGCAAAGGTAGGGCATCCGTCGAAGGTTGACGGAGACGTCAGACCCAGAGCCCCGTAACAAACCGCGGGCGACCGGTAAAATCGTTATGCACCTTGGTTTCAGCGTAGCCCGCCGCCTGAAAAAGCTGGGCTACTTCGGCCGCGTACAGCGTGTGCGTTTCCAGATAAACCAGCCCGCCAGAGCGCAGCCAACTGGTGCCGACTTCGGCCAATCGGCGATAATACTGGAGCGGGTCGTGATCGGGGACGAAGAGGGCGAGCGCGGGTTCGTGGTCACGCACGTGGGGGGCCATCTCATCCCACTCCCCCAGCGGCACATATGGCGGGTTGCTCACCAGCACATCCAGACTTTGCGGGCTGAATAGGTCTTCGGCGGCGCCGAAAATATCGGCGGAAAACCACGTCACATTTCCGCTGTAGCGGGCGGCATTGCGCTGCGCGATGACCAAGGCTTCTTCGGAAATATCAATCCCCGCCACTTCCGCCTGCGGCAGATACCACGCCAGCGCCACCGCAATGCACCCGCTACCGGTGCCCACATCCACCATCCGGCAGGTGCCGACGTACGCCCGCCAATCCTGCACGATGAGTTGCACCAGCTCTTCGGTTTCTGGCCTCGGAATGAGCACGCCCGGCGCCACCTCCAGCTCCAAATCCAGAAACGGCGCCGAACCGAGCACATATTGCACGGGTTCGCGGCGCAGGAGACGGTCAAGATCGGCGGCAAAAATGCGCTCAGTGTCTTCCGACACAGCTTGGTGTTGCCGCATAAGCAGCTCGTGATTCTCCAGCCCGAGGCGCTGGCCCACCACCCAGCGCGCAACAGAAGCGGCTTCGGGAGCAGAATAAATTTCGCTCAGGCGCTGAGCCAGATGAGCGAGTTGGGTAGCAATAGTCATTAGGAACGCGAACTACGGGATAAAAACCGAAACTCGGCCCGCATCAAAACCTTATTTCAATACTCTACCTTCCCCATCACGCATCAGCGCTGCCTTTACGCCGAGGCGCGGCGGCTGGTGCGGGTGTCCTTATCTACGTTTGTCGTTCGGCCTCATTGCTTTCCTTTGACTTCATCACTTACGTCCGCTTTTTCTGATTCCGAAGCGCTGTTGATGCGCCGTGCGCTCGAATTGGCGGCGCTCGGCGGCACGGCTACCCGGCCGAATCCGCTGGTCGGGTGCGTGATTACCGACGCCGCCACCCACCACATCCGCGCCGAGGGCTGGCATCAGCGTTACGGCGGCCCGCACGCAGAGGTGAACGCCATCGCGGCGCTACCGCCAGAGGCGAGCCTGACCGGCTTGCAGGTGTTCGTGACGCTGGAGCCGTGCGCCCACCACGGCAAGACCCCGCCGTGCGCCGATTTGCTCATCCGCCGGGGCGCAACCGACGTGGTGGTCGCCACCCTTGACCCTAATCCACTCGTGGCGGGTCAGGGAATCGCGCGCTTGGAAGCGGCGGGGTGCCGCGTGCGGATCGGGTTGCTGGAAGATGAAGCGCGCTGGCAGAATCGGCGGTTTCTGATGAATCAGATGCATCAGCGCCCGTGGGTGGTTTTGAAATGGGCGCAATCGGCCGATGGTCATATCGCTGGCCCGTCGCGGCAACCCGTCGCCATCACCAGCGAGCTGACGCGGCGCTTAGTCCACCGTTGGCGCACCGAGGAAGCCGCCATCCTCATCGGCGCCGCCACCGCCCGCACCGACGACCCGCGCCTCGATGCGCGCCATTGGCCCGGCCCGGCGCCTGTCAAGGTAGTCTTGGCGGGTGCGCAGGCTATTCCGCCCACATTACGGCTGCTGACCGATGCGCGCGCTCCCGTGCTGATTTACGGTTCGCATCAGGCTATAGCGTCGCTGCCTACTCCCAGTCCGCACGTAACGCTCACCGAGCTGCCCGGTGACTCCACGGCGCTCCCGGCTTTGCTCCACGATTTGCATCGCCGGAGTATTCAATCCGTGTTAGTGGAAGGCGGCAGCGCCGTCCTTACGTCTTTTCTTGATAGTGATTTTGTTGACGAGCTTCGGATTCTGACCAACCCGCACTTGAAGCTGCCCGACGGCGTACCGGCTCCCGTCGTCCCCGCGCAATTCGCTCCATACGCCACGGAGCAAATCGGCCCCGATTTCGTTACTTATTACCGAAGAAATAGCGGCTCCAAACCCTGAGAATGTGCCGCTCGTTAGCCAATTTTGAGCCTTTTCGGTTGTTATAAACCCAGGCTCACGCCGTCTTCCCTTCCCTCGTCGCTTTGCCCCCCGACGACGACCGTCTACCCTGATTTATGACGCTCAAAGAGCAGGTTGCCCGACTGCCCCACCAGCCCGGCATTTATAAGTATTTCGACGCCGACGAGCGGATTATCTACGTCGGCAAAGCCGTTGATTTGCGCAACCGCGTGTCGTCGTATTTCAATAGTTCGACCCAGCACAACACCAAAACGAAGCGGCTGGTGGCCAATATCCGCCGCTTGGAGTTTCAGATTACCGATTCCGAATCGGATGCTTTCCTGCTGGAGAACAATCTCATCAAGCAGCATCAGCCCAAGTACAACATCCTGCTCAAAGTCGGCAAGTCGTACCCCTACCTCTGCCTCACCAACGAGCGCTTCCCGCGGCTTCTGGCCACCCGTCAGAAGCTACCCGACGGCAGCCGATACTATGGCCCATACGCCAGCGTAACCGCCATGAACACGGTTTTGGAGTTGATTCGGACGCTATATCCGCTGCGTACGTGCACGTATAATCTGTCGCCCGAAAACGTGGCGGCCGGTAAATACAAAGTCTGCTTGGAATACCACTTGGGCAATTGCAAAGGCCCGTGCGAAGCCCTGGAAGATGAAGCCACTTACAGCAGCTACATCACTCAAATCCGCAACCTGCTGGCCGGCAACCTCACGGTGGCGCGCACGTGGTTCCGCGACCAGATGAGCGCCGCCGCCCAGCAGCAGCTCTTTGAGCAGGCGCACGCCTTCAAAGTCAAGCTCGACCGGCTGGACGATTTCCAGACCCGCTCCACCGTCGTTTCCCAAACGCTCACCAATATCGACGTCGCCGCCATCGCGTCGAATGAGCAGTTCGCGTTCGTGAATTTTCTGCGCGTAATGAACGGGTCGGTGATTCTGACCAAATCGCTCGAAATCCAGAAAAAGCTCGACGAAGCTGACGCTGATATTCTGCCCTCGCTACTGCTGGAGCTTCGGCAGGAGTTTGAGAGCGATTCACCGGAGATTCTCGTCAACGTCGCCCTCGAATTGCCGCTGAAAGGCGTGACGGTCCACGTGCCGCAGATTGGCGATAAGAAGAAGCTCCTGAATCTGGCGCTCAAGAACGCGCTCTATCTCCGCAAAGAGAAAGAGTCGATGAATGAGCGCTCGAAAGACGTGAATGAGGTGCGGATTATGGAGACGATGCAGCGCGACCTACGCCTCACGGAGCTGCCGCGCCACATTGAGTGCTTCGATAACTCAAATTTTCAGGGCGATAACCCGGTCGCGGCTATGGTGCTGTTCCGCAACGCCCGGCCCGCCAAGAAAGAGTACCGTCATTACCACATCAAGACCGTCGTCGGGCCGAACGATTTCGATTCGATGTACGAAATCGTCACCCGCCGTTACCGCCGCCTCATCGACGAAGGCACGCCACTCCCGCAGCTCATCATCGTCGACGGCGGCAAAGGGCAGCTGGGAATGGCCGTAAAAGCGCTCAAAGACCTCAACCTATGGGGCCGGATGCCCATCATCGGTATCGCCAAACGACTGGAAGAAATCTACGTCCCCGGCGATTCTCACCCGCTTTACATCGATAAAAGGAGCGAAACTCTCCGGCTGATTCAACGCATGCGCGACGAAGCGCACCGCTTCGGAATCACCTTCCATCGCAGCCTCCGCGACGCCGCCACTCTCAAAACCGAGCTAACCGACGTCAAAGGCCTCGGTCCCATCACCGCCGATAAGCTTCTCTCGAAGTACAAATCCGTCAAGAAAATCCGCGAGCTATCAGAAAGCGAGCTATCGACAGAAGTCGGCGCCTCAAAAGCCCGCATCCTGCTGGCTTGGTTTGCCGAGCACCCGGCAGTGTAAGTGCTTGTTCGGTTTCCGAGTCGATGTACCTTCCCGATAAGGCTCCCCCCTTTGGAGAGGGGCTGGGGGTGAGGATGCCCAGAGAGCGCACGGACTATAATCTGCCGCATCTATCTAAACCACATCACGCTCAACCAAGCCCAGTTAGCCCGAAAAAGCAAAACGCCCCGTCAGCTAAGCTGACGGGGCGTTTTATTAATCCTTGGTCGAAGATTAGAACGACCAGAGGTTGTATTCGTACTCGATCATTTCGCCTGCTACCTGCTGGGCGGCCAAGATGCCTTGCTGCTCACCACCGTAGATATCGGAGAGCGGCTTGTCATCCGGGTTCGACACTTTGGTGATGTACGAAGAGAACATCCAAAGATCGAATGCATCGGCGAGGTTCTTATGCTGAGCGGTATTGCTACCGTTGAACCAAATCGCCGACTCCGGATTGTTCCGGAACACCTTCACCAGATCAGCCCACTTGAACGTCGCAATCGGCAAGTCATACCCTTTGGCGGTTTCACCAGCCGGAATGATCAACGACAGCGATTGAATCTCGTGGTACATCCGCGAGCGCTTCTTATCGAACACCATATCTTCCTTGATCTCCATTTGGTAGAGCTGTTTTGGAAGGTATTCGTAAGCAGTAGCTGCGGCTGGTTTGGCAGCGCCACCAGCGGCGGCATCATCACCCCAGCCACCGCCACTCGCGCTCTCATCCTCAAAGCCGAGCTTCTTTTCTTCGTCGCTAAGCGTCGGAGCGGCATCCGGCATAATCAGCTTCTTGTTGAATTCTTCCAGCGTGAAATTGCCGGCCAACGAGTCTGATTTGTAGGGCTGCAGCTCACCACGCTTTACGGCGTCGATGAGAATCTTGGTGATCTGGTGATTTGCCGCGAACATCGGCTTGTTCTGCTTCTCACGCAGATCAATCACGCGCCAGATCGTCTTGCGGTACATCACGTCCGAGTTCGGGATTGGCCGAACCGTGGGTGACGACGCCGCCGTCGTGGATTGTTCTTGAGCAAAGGCGGGAAGCTGCAACAGGGCAGCTACGCAAACACCAGTAAGAAGACCGATACGCATAACAGGCAAACGGAACAGCACGAAAAGTTAGTTCAGCGGAATATTGAACAAGGTATTCTGGATACCCGACACCGATTCGATCTGGTTACGGAAGTTCATCCGTTTCACATCTTTCACCTCTACCATGTAACGGTCACCGGCTTGCGCTTGGGCGGCGTACGAGTTGAGGTTGATTTGGCTACCATTCACGGTCTGGGGAGCGCCTACCGGACGGCGGCCACGCACCAAAGCGATTTCGAACGAAGTGATTCTGTAACGAGCATCTTCCGGCAAGAAGTTTTTGAAGCTTTCATCAGGCTTCGCAACGAGCGAGATTTCGCGTGGGCCAGGAGCCGTCAAGCCTTTCTTGAGGTCCATCGGACGACCGCCCGAGAGAATCATGATTTCCGGCTTAGGGATCAGACGCACTTTGAAGTTCTCGGTGCTGAGCTTGTTGCCGTTGGAGCTAACGTTCAGGTTAACTTCTTTCGCGCTTGGGATCAGCGTTACTTCACCCTTCTTAGCACCCGGGATTACTTGCGCACCCGAAGCCGAGAAGCTTGGCTCGTAGGTCGACCCGAGGGCCGGCACCTGGATGTTCAGCTTGTTGCCGCAGTTCAGGTAAAGCGCCTGTACCGAAGCCGACTGCACCTGCACCACCGGCTTAGCGACGATGTACTCCTGCTTCACGGTGAAGGAAGAGTCACGGCCGTTACGCTTGATGGTGATTTTACCAGCCCACGTCTTCTTGGCGTTACCGTCTTTGTCGTAAGCACCCGGCGACGCCGTGAACTCTACTTTGCCTTTGCCATCCTTCACTTGGATCGAACGGCCATCCATCGTCATCGTCGGGGTGATGGTTTTCGACGAAGCCGTCAGGTACATCTCAGCGATGTACTTCGTGCCTGCTGCAACCACTTTCGACTCCGCGCTAACGGCTGCGTGGATTTCATCGAACTTGATGATTTCCTTCCCGAGCTGACCCGAGATAGCAGCCAAAGCTTCCGATTCGTACCGGCGAACGGTGTTTTCGCGCTGCGACAGTACGGCCAGAGCAGCTACCATCGGCGTGTTCTCGAAGTTCAGCTCGGCGAAGTTTTTACCCTTCTGGTGCTCGTCGATCCGCGCGACTGGGTCGTCCTTCGCGTCGAGAGCCATCGGCTGGGCCATCGGCACCCACGTCTTGATGTAGCTGGAGAAT
Organism: Hymenobacteraceae bacterium; assembly: GCA_031397815.1. GTDB lineage: Bacteria > Bacteroidota > Bacteroidia > Cytophagales > Hymenobacteraceae > JANNMJ01. The sequence goes on along the minus strand of JANNMJ010000166.1, from coordinate 10,797 downwards.
TCGTCGAGCTTGGTCTTCAACTCCTTGGCTTTACCAGGGTTCTTGTTGTTGCCCGCGCCGATCATCTCCATCGCCACGATGTCTTCTGCGTTGATGTTGGCGTAGTTGATTTTGTCCTCCGCCATACCTCCCGAACGCTTGATGATATTCTCACGCAGCGTACGGATGTAAGCGACGAGCGCATCAGCTTTCGCCTGTACATCTTTACCAACTTTTACACGGTTTAAGTCGGTAGCGATTTTCGTCTCGCCAGCCTTCTTTTCCATGTCATCGATTTGAGCTTGAGTACTCGCGGCCGTCTTTTCGTTGGCGAGCATCATCGAGTCGTCGAGCAGGCGGAATTTCATCAGGATGGCTGAGTTAACCTGGAGTGCCAGCAGAGCTGTCAGCACCAAGTACATCATCCCGATCATCTTCTGCCGCGGTGTTTCCTTACCTCCTGACATTTCAGAGCGTAGTTATGCAGCGATTGTTTGTGGGAAACCCAAATTATCAGTAGCTAAAACGCGGCGCTTAAGCGCGCATTGCGTTCAGCATGTTGCCGTACACCGTGTTCAGCGAGTGCAGGTTGCCCGTGAGCTTGCTGACTTCGGTTTTGAACTGCTCGGTGTCTTTGCTGGCGTCGACCATGTTCTCCATAGCCACGCTGAGCGTACCGTAGAACTTGTTGAGCGAGCTCATGTGCTTGTTAGCATCCGACAGCTCCATCTCATACACTGCGTTGAGGGCAGCGAGGTTCTTGGTGATGTTCTGCACTTGCTCGTGGTACTCACGGGCATCAGCCGAAGCAGCCGCCATTTGCGAGATCGCATCAACCGTCGAAGAATAAGCTTCGTTGATGCGCTCCAGCGAAGAAGACGCCGTGCGGATTTTCGTCGTGTAATCTTGCGTTGCAACCGTAGCATCGCCGAGGTCGGCCATCTTTTCGGTCGAATCGCTCAAGCGGCGCAGGCCATCACCCAACGAGTTGATGGTGGTAGGCGTGACGTTAGCGTCTTTCAGCATATCGTCGAGCTTGCGGGTCAGACCCGTGCCGTTGCCTTCGTCGCCACCGCCGATTGCCGGACCATTGTAGTCATCGGCCAGCTGCGGGTACACCAGCTCCCATTGTGGATCGTGCGGAACAGGCTGGAAAGCCGACAGTGCGAAGATGACAGCCTCCGTACCCAATCCGATGATAAGCATCCAGTCAGCACCTTCCCAGTGCTGGATTTTGAACAGAGCACCCACGATCACGACGGCCGCACCTAAGCCGTACACTTTCGGCATGATCACATCGTTCAGCAAGCTCTTTTCTCTCTTGGCCATTGTCGTTGAGGGGTTGGGGGGTTCGTGAAAGTGAAGACGGAGCGAAAAACGAAGAATTGTGGGTAGTTCTTAGGTACCCTTAACGAAGAAACGTGAAGTGGACGAAAAAAGCGGACGGCTGAACAAGTCCAGCCGCCCCCAAAGTTAGCAAGAAAAATCTGTCAGAAAAGCAAGCGAACCCTTCAAGAATTCGCAAATTTTCGGCTTATTGACCGCCAAACTCCGAGCCGGAGGAGCGGCCCAAGTAGATCATCGCGCAACGGAACCCGATATAAGAGCGGGCCGAATCCTGATACTCAAAGTTGCGCGTCCCGGTCTCCAAGAAGTACGGAATGTCCTTCCAAGAGCCTCCACGCACGATTTTGCGCGGCTCGTTATCGTTGAAGTAGGTCGGGTTCAAGTCCCAGACCACGGGTACGGATGCTTCGTAGTAAGCATCTTCGCACCACTCCGACACGTTACCGGCCATATCATACAGGCCAAAGTCGTTCGGAAAGAAAGCACCTACAGGGGCTGTGTAAGAGAAGCCGTCGCTGTAATAATCGCCGCGGCCGGGCTTAAAGTTAGCCAGCATGCAGCCTTTGGTGTTCCGCAGGTAAGGGCCACCCCAAGGGTACGTTGCCAGATCGCGGCCACCACGGGCGGCGTATTCCCACTCCGCCTCGGAAGGCAAGCGGAAGTTTGGCAATGGGGCCAGCTCGTTATCCGTCTGGAACTGATTCTTAAATTTCGTGCGCCACTTGCAGAAGTATTGCGCCGCAAACCAATCCACGCCAACGACGGGGTAATCGTCGAATGCAGGGTGGGTGTAGTAGTACTCCATCATCGGATCACCCATGTGGTACGTGAAGTCACGCACCCACACCGTGGTATCCGGGTAAAGCTCCGTCATCACGTATTCCTGCCCCAAGACGTCCATAGAGTCTTGGCGGATAACGTCCATGAACTGACGGTACTCATTGTTCGTGATTTCCGTCTCGTCCATGTAGAACCCGCCGATCGTGACCTGCTTGTTCATGTTGGTCATCGACGCTGCGATATCCTCATCGGTTTGTCCCATATGGAACGTGCCGCCCGGGCAGGGCACCATCCCGTAGGGAACGGCTTGAGGGTTGTACACTGGACGGTCCTCGACCCCCGTCAGGTCGCCTTGCGGCCCGTGGCCAAAGCCACCGCACGCTCCCAGCAAACCGGCAGAAAGTGCGAAGAGTGACAAGGAAACGAGTTTTTTCATTTTTTTGAGGCAGACTTGCCCATTACGGTGAGCCACCGACCTTAGAGGTAAAAATTTGAGGGTCACAAAATTAGCGAAACAACTGACAGAAAATCAAACCGATTCGATGAGCTTACGGATAAACCGGACGAACGGAGGCTTTTTGCCGTTGGACAAGCTGATAACGCAAGACAGCGGTTGCTTCGTATGTCAATTAACGAAGCTAGCCGCTGCCATACGCGCACTCAATGTGCGCAAGTTCACTGCCCTTGGAAAGGTTCAGCGACTTAGAAACTATACCGCGGTGTCCGGATTGCCGGACGGACACGCACCACTTGCTCTGGTAAGCGCAGGCGGAGCATGATCTCGTGCGAGGTACGCTCCCGGGCTTCCGGATTGGTCACGACCAAGTCAAAGGCGTAACCGACCCAGAGGCGATTGTCTTTGGCAAACTTCACGCCAGCCATTGCGGTAGCGGCTTCTTGGTTACGGTAGCCGAGGCCAACCCAGAAACGGTCGTTGAACGTACCGCGGGCGCCTACTTCGATCGACATGCTTTTGCCAGCGCCGGCGAAGTCCATCTTACCGATGGCCGTAGGCGTGAGGACGAAGTTGTCGGAGATGTCGATGTTGTACGCCGCCGTCAGGTAAGCGTGACGCTCACCGGTGATCGACGACTCTTTTTTAGAGCCATCCGGATTCGTTTCCTGCGACTCAAATTTGTACTTATTGGCGAGCAAGTTGCTCAAGCCCAAGCCGACGTCGAGCTTGTCGTTGTGGAACCAGAGGCCCGCACCGGCGTCGAATTTCTGGTCCGCGCTGTTGAAAGGCACATTCGGATCACCGGCGTCTTTTGGACGGTACTGCCCTTTGTCAATGTTATTGAACGCACCCTGCACCCCGATACCCAGCTTGCCCGAGTTGATCTTGATGTGGTAAGAGTACGAAAGCTGCGCGTTCAGGGTCTTGGTGGCGCCGATGTCATCGCGGTGGATGCTGAAGCCCAAGCCGCCGCCGATAGCAGCGATGGGCATCGACCCGGTCAGGAGGTAGGTCTGAGGAGAACCCGCTCTATCGTTGAAAGCTGCCGTGTAGCCGGCATACTGGTACCGCCCAATGAACGTGAATTCGGGGTGGTTGTTGATACCAGCATAAGCGGGGCTCAGATACATTCCATTTAAGGAATAGTGGCTGAACTGAGGCTGTTGCTGAGCGCGAGCGCCGAAGGCTAGCGCCATCAGGCTGGCGGCCAAGAGTAGGCGTTTCTGCATCGTCGTGGTGAAGCGGGAGAGGCGACTGGTAGGGGGAAGAAATGGGCTGTTGTGACAGCGGTTCCAAATGTATGCACAAAACCGCGCTAAAGGCCAAACAAGCGTTCGGCAAATCTTTGCGGATGTGGCAGCACCAAGGGCTATCCCTTGCCGTTTTTGGAGGGCGTACCGCCGCCGTGCTCAATGATATAGCGCTCAATAGCACCGGTCATCGAGGGAGCATTTGGGTGAGGAGCTTCGATGTCGAGGCGCAGCCCGGCATCGAGGACGGCTTGCGCGGTAGTTGGCCCGAAAGCAGCGATTCTGGTCTCATTTTGCTGAAAATCAGGAAAATTGATAAACAGCGAGCTTATGCCAGACGGGGAGAAAAAGGCAATGCAATCATACTTTACTTCGGCGAGGTCGGAAAGGTCGCTCGCGACCGTCCGGTACACAATGGCTTCGGTAAAGCTGAGATTATTGGCGCGCATAAAATCCGGAATGTCGTTCTTCCGAATGTTCGAGCACGGGAACAAAAATTTTTCCGTCTTGTGCTTTTTCATCACATCGAAAAGATCGCTGGCGGTCTTCTCGCCGACGAACAGCTTGCGCTTCCGGAGCGTGATGTACTTCTGGAGGTAATAGGCCGTCTGATCGGAGATGCAGAAATACTTCATCTCGGCCGGCATCTCGATCTTCGCTTCGGCGCAAATGCGGAAGAAATGATCCACGGCATTGCGGCTCGTGAAGATAATCGCGGTGTAGGCGAGGGGGTTAATCTTATCGCGCCGGAATTCTTTATAAGAAACCGGCTCAATTTGAATAAACTCCCGAAAATCTACCTTGACGCCGTATTTCTGCGCGATGGTGAAATACGGAGAAACGTCGCCGGCCGGCTTGGGCTGGGTGACGAGCAAGCTAGAGATACGGGGAAATTGCCGCTTCGGAGCGGCACCGGTCGAGTCGGTGCTGGCAGCCATTTTCACAAGAAGGAAGTGCGTAGAAAAGGGAATATAGGCGAAATGAAAATGAGGGCTCGCGCTACTGTACGGCACGAAGCCCCGCTTCAGACACAGGGTCTGGGGCGGGGCGAGGAGAAAATCTCAGAAAAGTGGGAAGACGATCAGCCGGAACAGCACCAGAAGGGGGATGACTTCGGTGGCACAAAGGTACGCAAACAAGTGCAGGTTGTACAGAGGAAAGCGAGCGTGCAGCGCTAAAGCAGAACGCACTACTACCACGACCAACAGCAAAGCCAGTAAGGCATTAGACAAGCGCAGTGCGAGATCGGGCGCGAGGTCGGACAGAACCAAGTGGAGGAGAATGGTCGGCGGGAGGTAAGCGCCCGCTAACAGGAGCGTGCGGACGAAAGCCGCGTATTGGGTGCTGACGAGAATGGTGAGGTCGAAGACGTAGCCGACGGCGAGCAGGAAAACGTATCGCAGCAGGACGAAACCCGCCACTAAGCCCGTGTAAAGCGCGACGCGGAGCAGGATATCAGCGTCGGAGAGGGGAAAGAGATACCGAAGGATGACGGCGTTCTCGAAGTTGGCCTGCACGAGCACAATCAGCAGCGAGAACGATAGCGCAAAGCCGAACCCGAACAACACCGTAACCGGCGTGCTGGGGAGTGCCCCGGCCGTGAGGCGTAGCTCGCCGCCTTGGCGGGTGGCTAGCTCCAGCCGCAGGAAGTGGCTCAAGCTGATGCCGAAAATAGCTCGTAAGCTGCCGTAGAGCAGGCCGACGGCTAGAAGGAGCACGATAAAGACGTTGCGATTGGGGTCGGCGGGGAGGCGGGCTTGCGGCAGTGATTGCGCGAGGGCGACCGTCGGGTTGGTAGCGACCAAATGCTGCTCGAAGGAGGCGGGGTCGGGCGGAATCGTGGGATGCCAGCACGCCAGCAGGTACACGCCGGGGGTACGCACGAGCTTCCGCAGATCGAGGACGTAGCTGCCGGAGACGGGCGCGGCGAAAATCAGCTCGTTATCGAGGAAGAGGCACTGACCGGCCCGGGCGCGAAACCGAATGGAGCCTTCCGGACTGTGCGGCGCGATGCGAATCCGGTGGTAGAGCGCGCGTTGGCGGGGCGTGTAGCCGGGCAGAAACGGGCGTAGCTCATTGGTGGCGGGGTCGAACCAAAGCCACGCTTCCCCAACGCCTTCCGTGAGCGGCCGAGGAGCGGCTACCCGGCGTTGCGCGTGCGCTGAGTGCGTGAGCAGGAGGCTCAAGGCCGCCAAACAGCTCCAAAGCCACCGCCGAAGAGACCTAAAATCAGACGCCGCAGTCAAAATGTTGCTGCGGGGTTATTCCTCCAGCGTGGTGACCGTTGGCCGCTGCCTGCCCCGGCCCTGATAAACGCCAAGTATGGCGCTCAGCGCCAGCGAAATCAGCAGGAGTGCACCGATGAGGTTCAGATTACCGAGCCGGTAGAACGCGACTACGAACAGGCTCACGGCCAAGCTCAACGTACACAGAATCAGCACGGTGCTGATCTGCTTGAACCCCATCGCCATAATCCGGTGGTGAATGTGGTTTTTATCGGGCGAGAACGGCGATTGTCCGTTGAGCACCCGAATCACGGAAACGCGCAGCGTGTCGAAAAGGGGCACGAACAGGACGCCAAGCGCGACCGACGGTGCCGACGGACCCACCGGATGCAGCTCGATGAACTGAATGGCGAGGACGGAAACGATGAATCCGCAGACCAGCGAGCCGGTATCGCCCATAAAAATGGTGGCGCGGTGGAAGTTGTAGCGCAGGAAGCCGAGCATCCCGCCAATCAGGCAGAGCGCTACGTAGGCGTAGTTGCCGTAATCGCTGCCGCCGTAGCGGTAGAAATATGCACCGAAGATGCTGACCATGATGATGGTTAGCGAACCGGCGAGGCCGTCGAGGCCGTCGATGAGGTTGATGGCGTTGGTGACGCCGACGATTACGACGAACGTAAACGCGTAGCTCATACCGAACGGCAGCTCCTGAATGCCGAAAATGCCGTGGAAGCTCGTGATGCGCACATCGGCCATAAACATCACGATGCCGGTAGCGAGGAGCTGCGCGACGAATTTCTTGAACGGCGAGACCGTCACCAAGTCATCTTTCAGGCCCATAAAAAACAACACCGTGCAGCCCGCGAGTAGCTGCTGAACGCCGTTTTCCAAGGGGGCGAAAATGGTGAGGGCCGATAGGAATCCCGCGTACACGGCCACGCCGCCGAGGCGCGGCGTGAGCGAAACGTGGACCGTTCGTCCGTTGGGTTGGTCGAGCATGTTTTTCTGGTGAGCGATTCGGATGACCGAAGGCACGGCGAAAATCGCAACCAGAAATGCCCAGACGAAGGCTAGGCCTAGACGAAGGTCAGTAGGGGTCAGGTTCATACGCTTTGAGGCGCACAAAATTACGCAAACATTCGCCGGGGAACGGGCAACCTTCTGTTACGCCGACCAGTCGGTAGCAGGTGAGTGTAGATTTGGACGCTGTATCATCCTTCTTTTTGCTTGCGCGATGCGTACTCTTACTTTTCGTTTTCCGAAGTTAACCGGACACTTGCGGGCGTTGCGACTGACCGTGACTGCCTGCTTGCTGGCGCCGACGCTCGCCTTCGGTCAGGCGGCAAGGCCAACGGCGGGACAGGCAGCGGAACAAACAGAAGGCGCCTATTCCCGCGCCCGGATATGGCTGGGGCCGCAAGGGCTGCGCGAGCTGGCGGCCCTCGGCGTCGCCGTCGACCACGGCGAGAGCAAGGCGGGCTTTTGGTTTCAATCGGACTTTTCGGCGGCGGAGCTGGGTCGGATGCGGGCCGCCGGGCGCCGGTGCGACGTGCTGATCCCGGATGTAAAGGCCTTCTATCGAAAGCAAAACGACCATTCGGCGCCTCCCGCCCAAGCTGCGCGCGTGCAGTCGGGCCTCACCTGCGATCCGCGCACGGCGTACCCGGCGCCCTCGTCGTTCGTGCTGGGGTCGATGGGCGGTTTTTTTACGTACGATGAAATCTTGCAGAACCTCGACCAGATGCAGCAGCGCTGGCCGAACCTCATCACGGTGAAGCAGCCGACTGGCCCGGTGCGCACCATTGAAGGGCGACCGATTTATTGGGTCAAGATTTCGGATAACCCCACCGTGAACGAGCCGGAGCCGGAGATGCTCTACAACGGCGTGCACCACGCGCGGGAGCCGATGTCGGTCGCGCAGCTGATTTATTACATGTATTACCTGCTCGAAAACTATTCGACGAACGCCGAAGTGCGCGCCATCGTCGATAACACCGAGCTGTACTTTCTGCCGTGCCTCAACCCGGACGGTTATATCTACAACGAAACCACCGACCCGCAAGGCGGCGGTATGTGGCGCAAGAACCGCCGGATCAACCTCGACGGCACCGAAGGAGTCGACCTGAACCGCAACTACGGCACGAGCTGGGGCTTCGACGATGTCGGCTCCTCGCCGGACGGGTTCAGTGAAGTTTATCGGGGAACCAGTGCTTTCTCGGAGCCGGAGACCCAAGCCATTCGTGATTTCAGCCTTCAGCACGAGTTCAAGGTGGTGCTGAATTACCACTCGTTCGGCAACGTCTTTATCTACCCGTTCGGCTATCAGCCGAATATCTACACCCCCGACTCGGCGCAGTTCACGGACTATGGGCGCTGGCTGACCCGCGACGACCGCTACACCTTCGGCACCTGCAACCAAGTGCTCGGGTACATCTCCAACGGCGACGCCAACGACTGGCAGTACAGCACCGTGCAGACGCCGAAACCGAAGGCGTTCAGCTTTACGCCGGAAGTCGGGCAGGCGTCGGAAGGCTTCTGGCCGCCCGATTTCCGCATCGAGCCGCTATGCGCCGAAAACCTGACGCGCAACCTCGACGCCGCTCGGCTGCTCCTCGCCGACGCCGTGCTCACCGATGTTGGGCCGCGCTTTGTGCGCCAACGGGCGGCGTTTGCGCGCTATTCTCTCAAGCAGCTCGGGATGAAGCTGCCGGGCAATTACACCGTGAGCTTGACGCCGTTGACCGGCGCCGGTACCGCTGGCCCCGCCAAGAATTACGTGCTGACGAGCGTGCTCCAAGAACGCTTAGATTCCATTGCCCTCACGCTGCCCGCGGGCCTCAGCAGCGGTCAATCGTTTCGGTATGTACTGAGCGTGAGTAACGGCCTGTTCACGCGGCGCGACACGATTGAGAAGGTTTTCGGCACCCCCGTGGTGGCGTTTACCTCGAATGGCTCGACGACGACCGGCTGGACGACGCAGGGCGATTGGGATATCGACAACACCACATTCCACTCCGGGCCGTGGTCATTGGGCGATTCCCCCGGATTCGATTATCAGGACCAAACCAACTCGTCCCTCACCACCGCCCAACGCATCGACCTGCGCGGCGTGGCGCACGCGCAGTTGACGTTCTGGGCGCGCTGGGCCATCGAAACGCGTTTCGACTATACGCAGGTGCTCGCTTCGACCGATAACGGCGTTAGCTGGGAGCCGCTCTGCGGGCGCTACACGCGGCCCGGCAACGGCTTCCAGCAGCTCGATGAGCCGATTTACGATGGGTTTCAGCTTTCGTGGGTGAAGGAAACAATGTCGCTCGACGACTTTGTCGGGCAGCAGATTCTGATTCGCTTCTCGATGAATGCCGACTTCCAGAATACCTTCGACGGCCTGAATATCGATGATGTTTTGGTCGAAAAGGTCAGCACCATCACTGGTCTGGCTGACGCGAGCCCGGCGGTGGCGCCGTCGCTCAGCCTCTACCCGAACCCCACGAGCGGGCAGGTAGCCGTTTCCTACGCCAACGTCCCCAATAACGGCGGCGCCACGCTGCTCATCCGCGATGCGCTGGGCCGCACCATCGCCACGCAGCCGCTGACCAGCTCCGCCGGCATCACCCGCCTCGATGTGCGCCGGTGGGCGTCGGGCGTGTACTTCGCCACCGTGCAGGCGGCGGGGCAGCAAGGAGCCACGGTCCGGCTGGTGGTGCAGCCGAGCGCGCAGTAGCGTTCAGTAAGGGTTCGAAAGTCTTCGGAGAGAAGCGACTCGGAAGGGGTGCCGATTGGCATCCGGTCGGGCGGGGCTTTTTTTGTGGCTCCATGCTTCACTTCACATCCAAGCTCTCATTTTCCTTTCGATGCCTGACCGGGGCGCTCTTCCTCGGTTTGCTGGCGGCGGCGCCGAGCTACGCGCAGGTAACGGCAGGCCGCGTGCGGCACTACGACCAACTCCTCTGGAAGCAGCCCTATTACCGGGGACCGCTGAAGATTGGCTGGAGCTTGGGCCGAACCTGGTACCAAGGCGACCTCACGAGCGGGCTGTTCAAAGGCCCAAAGCCGCGTACGAGCATCGGCTTGGCGCTCAGCAGTACGGTGTTTCCTAATCTGGAAGCGGCTGTGGAAGTGCAGTACATCCGCCTAGCCGCGACGGACCAAGTCGCCGGACGCGGGTATGAGATGAGCACGCGGCTGTTCGAGGCCGTGGTACTGGGGCGGTATTACATCGAGAAGTATCACTTCGACCCTGCGCTCGATTCGCGTGAGCAGGGGAAGCGCCGGTGGTGGCGGCCGTTCGTGGTGGTCGGGATTGGGCAGGCGCTGTGGTGGGCGAAAACCACCGGCGGCCCGGCCGTGCTGCTGCCCGATAGCGTAGCCAATACGCCGGAACAGAAATACCCCGCCTACACGACGGTCGTGCCGATTGGCGCGGGCATCGGGCTACGGTTCTCGCCGCTGCTCTGGATTGCGCCGGAAGTCACCTACCGCCTCGCCTTCTCCGATAACCTCGACGATGTGGGGAAGCGGCGGGGTAACGACGCCCGTAATGACGGCTACCTCCAGTTCGCGCTGCGGTTTCAGTACACGCCTGCGCGGTCTATGGGGAAGCCGTTGCATTGAGATTGGGGGGAAAGGGTTTTGCGAAACTGGGGGCGTGATGTTGGGTGTTGATTCGGGTAGCCCGGCGAAAGCCCAGGGTAGCCCGGCGAAAGCCCAGGGTAGCCCGGCGAAAGCCCAGGGTAGCCCGGCGAAAGCCCAGGGTAGC
>JANNMJ010000096.1:0-25091 GCA_031397815.1 Hymenobacteraceae bacterium | reverse complement strand
GTGCCCGCCCAAACCCGCGCTACAGGTGCCCAAACAAGCGCCAAGTCAACGGCACGGGCGGGCACAAGGCCCGCCCCTACGGCATCGTCGGCCCGATGAGCGTTCGCCCGATGACCGCCCGCTACCTCCTCCCGCTGACGCTGCTCGCGCTGGCGCTCCTGCTCCTCGCCGCCCTCCGCCTCGGCTCCTACGACACCTCGTGGGCCGACCTCCTCCGCGCCCTCACGCATCCCGGCGCGGACGTCGCCACTGACCCCGTCGCGTTTGTGGTTTGGGAGCTGCGGCTGCCGCGCTTGCTGTTGGCGGCGGTGGCGGGCGGCGCGCTCGCGCTCAGCGGCTACCTGCTGCAAGCCACCGTCGGGAACGACCTCGCCGACCCCTACCTCATCGGTACGGCGGCGGGCGCGAGTGCCGGGGCCGTGGCGTGTTACGCGCTGCTGCCGGGCGGCGGCTGGGTTTGGGGCATTTACGCGCCACCGCTGGCAGCGTTCGCGGGCGGTTTAGGCGCCACGCTGGCGGTGCTGGCGCTCGGCAGCCGCCGGGGACGGCTCGATACCCCGACGCTCATTCTGGCGGGCGTGGCGGTCAGCTCGCTGCTTGGCGCCGTCACGGGGCTACTCACGTTTTTGGCTTCGCAGAGCGAGGGCGCCTTGCGGGCGGTGGTGTTCTGGGCGTTCGGCGGTTTCGAGCGCGCCGATTGGTCCACGCTGCCCTACCCGGCGGGGGCGCTGGTGGTGGGGCTGACGGTGGCGGCGGCCCGGCGGCGCGTGTTGCCCGTCCTGCTTTTGGGCGATGAGCGCGCCGCCGCGCTCGGCGTCTGCATCACCCGCGAGCGGCTCGGGCTGCTCGGCGCGGCCACCTTGCTCACGGCGTCCACGGTGGCGCTTACCGGCCCGATTGGGTTCGTCGGCCTCCTCGTGCCGCACGCGGCGCGGCGGCTGCTCGGGGTGGCGCATCCGGCTGGGCCGGTGCTGGCGGCGCTCCTCGGCGCCGTCCTGCTGGTGGCGTGCGACGGGCTGGCGCGCCTCCTGTACCCGCCCGCCGGTCTGCCCGTCGGGTTGGTGACGAGTCTGGTGGGGGTGCCCGCGTTTTTATCTTTGCTGCGGCGGAAGTAAGTTTTTAGTTCTGGCTGTTGATGGCAGGCGCCGCAAAGCTCTGCTCAAGCCCGAACCACCGCCTCACCCTTTCCACCCACCCGTCAATCCCCGTCCAGCCACGCCTTCTCATGATCTACCTCAGTCGTCACGAACACTTCAACGCCGCGCACAAGCTGGCCAACCCCGCCTGGAGCGCCGAGAAGAACCGCGAGGTATTCGGCCCGTGTGCCAATGAGAACTGGCACGGCCACAACTACGACCTCATCGTGACCGTCAAGGGGCGCCCCGACCCGGAAACCGGCTTCATCGTCGACCTGAAAAAGCTTTCCGAGCTGATTCGGCGCGACATCATCCGCCACGTCGACCACAAAAACCTCAACCTCGACGTGCCCTTTATGGCCGGTCAGCTCGCGAGTACCGAGAACCTCGTGCTCGCTTTCTGGAAGATTCTGGCGCCCGCCATCGGCACGCTTTCGCCTTCGGCGAAGCTTCACTCGCTCAAGCTATACGAGACGCCGCGCAACTATGTGGAGTATTTCGGCGAAGAAGAATAACGCCCGTTTTCGGTCCGACTTCTGCTCAGCCCCTCGCTTCTTTCTCCCGCTTCATGACCTTATTCTTATTGGCCGGTGAGCGCAGCGGCGACCAGCACGCCGCGCGCCTCGTGACCGCGCTTCTCGCCAAGCGGCCCGACCTGCGGGTGCGTGCTTGGGGCGGCGCGGCGCTCGCGGCGGCCGGCGCCGAAATCGTCCGCGATTACGCCACGTTTTCTATGATGGGGTTCGTAGAAGTGGCCGGGGCGCTGCTCAAGTTTCGGCGGCTGTTGAAGGAGATTGAGGCCGACCTTGTGGCGAACCGTCCGGACGCCATCATCCTCGTCGATTTCGCCGGTTTCAACCTCCGCGTGGCGCGCATCGCCAAGCGGCTCGGCATCCGGGTGTTCTGGTACATCTCGCCGAAACTGTGGGCGTGGGGCGCCGGGCGCGCCAAAACCATCGCCGAAACGGTGGAGCAGATGTTCCTGATTCTGCCTTTCGAAGTAGAATTCTACGCGCAGAAGGGCTACACGAAAACCGCCTACGTAGGCAATCCCGTGGCCGATGCCGTCGCGCAGCACCCGCCCGACCCGACGTTCCGCACCCGCCACGGCCTCGCCGAAGACCGGCCGTTGGTGGCCGTTTTGCCCGGCTCGCGGCGGCAGGAAGTCGAGGAGATGCTGTACATCATGGCGGCCGTCGTCCACGCCGTGCCGGATCACGAGTTCGTCGTAGCGGGCGTCTCGAACCTCGACCGCGCCCTCTACGCGCCCTACGAGAACCGCGCCCCCAACATGCGCTTCATCTGGGACGACACCTACAACCTCCTCGCCGAGGCCCGCGTCGCCCTCGTCACGAGCGGCACCGCGACTCTCGAAACCGGCCTCTTCGGCGTCCCGCAAGTCGTCTGCTACGCCACGAGCGCCATTTCCTACTGGGTCGCGCGGATGCTGATTCAGGTGAAATACATCTCCTTGGTGAACCTCATCGTCGGGCGCCAAGTCGTCCCCGAACTGATCCAGCGCGAGTTCAACGCCCCCAACCTCCTCGACGAGCTAACCGCCCTCCTCCCCGAATCCGCCCCCGCCCGCCAAGCCCAACTAGCCGGCTACGCCGAGCTGATGGAGAAAATCGGCCAACCCGGCGCGCCTAATCGGACGGCTGATTTGATTTTGAAGGCGCTGGGGTAGAAGGGTTTTGGGGGGAGATGTGGGGCGTCGTCCTACGTACCCGGCACCGTCTCGGTGCCGGAGCTGCTGATTCCAATTGGCTTCCAACCACCGGCACCGAGACGGTGCCGGATACGTAGGAATGCGCCGATTGGGGTGGCGGGCCAGAGGCCCGCAAATAGCCCGCACGGGGCAGAGCCCCGCGCGATTCAGACGCGATTTTCGCACGATTCATCCCCACATCCCCACATCAACAATCTTAAGCCGCCCGCCGCAGCTGCACCAACGGCGACTGCTCAAACTTCGACCGCGCATACGCCCCACTCACCTCAAACGAGTGCGTGCCCGGCTCAGAAGGCAGCTCGAACATCGCATCCGTCATAATCGTCTCGCAGATGGAGCGGAGGCCGCGCGCGCCGAGCTTGTACTCGCTCGCTTTATCGACGATGTAATCGAGCGCGTCGTCGGTGAATTCGAGGGCGATTTTTTCCATCTCGAACAGCCGCCGGTATTGCTTCACGATGGAGTTTTTTGGCTCCGTCAGAATCCGCTTCAGCGTGGCTTTATCGAGGGGGTGGAGGTGCGTCAGGACGGGCATCCGGCCGATCAGCTCCGGAATCAGGCCGAAGGCGCGCAGGTCGTGCGCGTTGAGGTAGCGCAGCATGTTCTGCGTATCGACCTTCTCCTCGAACCCCATCTTCGCGAACCCGATAGGCTGCGTGTTAAGGCGGCTCTTGATAATCCGGTCCATCCCGACGAACGCGCCGCCGCAGATGAAGAGGATGTTTTCAGTGTTCATCGGCACCAGCTTGGCTTCCGGGTGCTTGCGGCCCCCCTGCGGCGCCACATTCACGATGGAGCCTTCGAGGAGTTTCAGCATCCCCTGCTGCACGCCCTCGCCGCTCACATCGCGGGTGATCGACGGGTTATCCGACTTCCGCGCAATCTTATCGACCTCATCGATGAAGACGATGCCGCGCTCGGCGGCCTCAACGTTGTAATCCGCCGCTTGCAGCAGGCGCGTGAGGATGCTCTCCACATCTTCCCCCACATACCCCGCCTCGGTGAGCACCGTGGCGTCGGCGATGCAGAAAGGCACTTGCAGCGCCGTCGCGAGCATCCGCGCCAGAAACGTCTTCCCCGTACCCGTCTCGCCGACGAGCAGAATGTTCGACTTCTCAATCAGCACCTCGTCGTTGACGCGGCGCGGCTGCGTGAGGCGCTTGTAATGGTTGTACACCGCGACCGCCAGCACCTTCTTCGCCTCATCCTGCCCGACCACGTACTGGTCGAGGTACGTTTTCAGCTCGCGTGGCTTGATGAGCCGCAGCTTCGGCAGCGGCGCGGGCTTGGCGGGCGCATCGGCATCTTGGCCCTGCCCACCTTCAAGCGGCATCTCCTCTTGCAGAATATGCTGGGCCTGCCCCACGCAGGCATCGCAGATATGTCCGGCCATCCCCGAAATCATCACGCCGACTTCACGCTTGTCTTTGCCGCAGAAGGAGCAGGTTATTTCCGAAGTACGCACGGGTGCCGCTAAATAAGGGTAGGGAGAAAAAAACAGAAAACGACTTCAGATGACCAGAGCGGGTAAGCATCCCGCCGCAAGCTGCGCCGCTGGACAAAGGTACGGCCGGGGTAAAGTCGGGACGCTACCCAAATGTTCCACGGCGCGTGAAACGTGGTCAAGGAAAACAAAATCCCCACAAAAAAAGCCCCTGACCACGCGAGCGGTCAGGGGCCAAGAGGCAGTAGCTGCCGAGCGTTGGGGCGCGCTAGAACGTTTTAATCATACACCCAGGCGCCCGCTTTTCGGTAATGGCGGCGAGCTTCCCGGCCACCACGGCGTCCACGGCCTGCCGCAGGTAGCCTTCGCGCACGTCGCCTTCCACCTGCGGGTTATCGTCGATGGCGCCTTTGTAGCGCATCACGAACTGGCCGCCGCTCGGCTGTAACACGAAGGCTTCGGGGGTTTTGGTGGCCCCAAAGGCTTTGGTGATTTTCTGCCCTTCGTCGGCCAAGTACGGGAAACCCGCCAAGCCGTCGGTGGAACCAGTAGCGGCTACTTGCTGCGCGGCCGTCGGCTTCTCACCGGGGGAGGGGTTGATGAAGACGTAGCGGATGCCGAGCGCCGCCCCGGCCTTCGCGAGGGCCGCCAAGCGGGACTCATACAGCTTCGTGTACGGGCAATACGGATTCGTGAACACCACCACCACGGCTTTCGCGGAAGCAAAATCAGTCAGCGAGACGGCTTGACCGGTGGAGGTTTTCAGCGAAAACGCCGGGACTTGCGCGCCAATCGCGTAGCCGCTCTGCGCCCGGGCGCTGAAGGTGCCGGCTGCCAAAAGGCCCAAAACCAGCACGGAGAGAAGAATGACGCGCTTTTTCATGGAATGTTTGAGGTCGAAAGTAAAGAGGAAGTCAGTGGCCTCGGGTCAGCTTACGCAATAGGTGAGCCAACCGCTGAAGGAACCGGCGCCCGAACCGGCAAGTGAACCGGCGTCCGAGCCCGGCGCCACCGTCCGGTAGTGCAGCGTGTGCTGCCAGACGTGGCCAGTGGTCGGGTGCGTGATACGGCCCCGCACGATGCCCGTTGCGGGGAGGGGCGCCGGAAGGGCGGGCCACTCGCTTGTATCGAGGTGGAGGTGTTGGCGGAAATCGAGCTGCCGCCGTCCGTAGGCTTTGTAAAGCGTCTCTTTCAGGCTCCAAAGCAGCGAGGCGCGGGCGGTGCTGTCGCCGAGGGCGGCGCACTCGTCGGGGCTGAGGAAGCGGGGCGCTAGGGTGAGGGTTTTGACTCGAATTGGTTCCAAATCCAAGCCCACCCGACGGCCCGGCCCCAGCGCCACGATGGCGGCCACCGCATCGCCGCTGTGCGAGAGCGAGAGGGCCCCCACCACATCCCCCGCCGCATCGAGCAGACGCGGGCGCCCAAAAGCATCCGCCGCAATCCGGTGCGTATCGGCGAGGGCCGGAGGCAGCAGCCCGCGCAACAGCTCAGCAGCGAGGACGCGCCCCGCGAGCCACTCGCGACGGCGCTGGGGGTGCGTGAAATGCGCGGGCACGCCGTCTGTAAGCAGCCATTCAGGTGCGGCGCCGAGTAGCTCGGCCTCAGTTTGAGTCAGCGGCCGGACGGCAAGGGCCGTGGTGGCATCGAGGACGCCGGGGAGCGGGGAAGCAGAAAGCACGGCGCAAAGCTGGTGCGCGGGCGCGGATATGGCCGTTGGGTCGGGCCGTTTCTAGGCGTTCCGGAACACCACTTCCACCGGCCCATCGAAGGTGAGGCCGAGTAGCTCGGCGGCGTGGCCGCGGTTGAGGCCGATGCAGAGGTGGCCGCGCGAGTCGAAGACGCAGGCGATATCGCCGGGTTCGGCTTCGCCGTAATGCGCCATAATCGTCGGGACGGCCTCGCGGCCGAAGCGCACCGTGAACGACCGCTCGGCGCCAACGGCGGTAATGGCGTCGCGGGTGAGGTTCGTGACCAGATTGCCGAAGTGATCGACGTGAATGATGTGGCCGCTCAGACGGTCGTCGGTGATGCGAACGGTGCGGTTGCGCAACTCGACGACGGTTTCCGCCGGTTCGCCGAGGTCTTCCAGCGGACGGCCGCTCGCCAGATGCCCCGCCGCGATGCCGAGCAGCGCCCGCGCCGGGCCGGGGTGGCGTGGCAGGCGCACCACAGCCGCCGGGGCGCCGTCGGTGAGCAGGGTCAGGAGGCCGTTATCGGGGAGGATAAAAAAATGTCCGCGGAACTCCGCCGCCAGCACTTCCCCGACGCCGCCGGTGTGCCCCGCCACCGCCACCACGTGGATGGTGCCAAGCGGAAACTCCGGAAAAGCGGCGCTCAGCACGTAGGCCGCGTGGGCGAGATTGAACGGCGCGACCTGATGCGTAACCGGGATTATGCGCGCCGTGGGCGGCGAATGGCGTAAAACGTGCGCCGTCAGGACGGCGGCGCGGTGGTCGGCGGTGCCGAAATCGGTCAGGAGGGTGAGAAGCGGAGCGGACATGGAAAGGAGGGTTGCCGAGCCGAAACTAACTTCGGCTTATACTTGTGTAGCTATCGGCGCCGCCTACGGGTTTTGGTGCCGGGTGGTTCGGGTAACCGGCGCGCGCCCGTCCGCGTAGCCAAGTAGTGCCTGAGCAGGTTTTGCTCCTGATTGTTCACATTCTTTTCTGCTTCCGCTTTTGGTCGAAAAAACGATTACGCTGGAAAACATCTCACTCGTCGATTTCCTCGGCGCAGGTAACCAGCATATCCGCCAGCTCTCGGCGGCTTTCCCCGGCTCGAAAATCATCTCGCGCGGCAACGAAATCAAGCTGCAAGGCCCAACTCCGGTCGTTACGCGCATCGCCGAAATTCTCGCCTCGCTCATTGAGCATTATCACCAGTTCGGCAACATCACCGATCAGCAAGTCGAAAGCTTGATTGCCTCGGAGAGTGAAGCCGATGCGCTCCGCCAGACGCAGGGCGCGCCGGACGTGATTCTGTATGGTGCGCGGGGAGGCGTAATTCGTGCGAAAACCCCTAATCAGCAGCGCCTCGTCGATGCTATTCTAAACCACGATCTGGTTTTTGCCCTCGGCCCGGCGGGCACCGGCAAAACCTTCATCTCGGTGGCGATGGCCGTGCGGGCGCTCAAAAACAAAGAAGTTCGGCGCATCATCATCTCGCGGCCGGTAGTGGAAGCGGGGGAAAACCTCGGTTTCCTGCCGGGGGATATGAAGGAGAAGGTCGACCCGTACATCCGGCCGATTTACGATGCGCTCGAAGAGCTGCTGCCGCCCGAAAAGCTCACCGCGTACTACGCCAACAAGACGATCGAGATCGCGCCGTTGGCCTATATGCGCGGCCGGACGCTCGACGGCGCCTTCGTGCTCCTCGACGAAGCCCAGAACACCACGCCGTCGCAGATCAAGATGTTTCTGACCCGGATGGGGCCGAACGCGAAGATTCTCGTCAACGGCGACCGTTCGCAGATTGACCTGCCGCATCGGCAGAAATCGGGTCTCGTCGAAGCGTTGGAAGTGCTGCAAGGCGTAAAAGGCATCGGGTTCGTCGAGCTGACGGCCGATGACGTCGTGCGCCACCGCCTCGTAAAGGACATCGTCCTCGCGTACGACCGCTTCAACCAGCACCCCGACCATCAGGGTGACGATGAGCGCAACCAGGACGGCGTCGGGCGCTTGCCGCGCAACCCCCGCCGCTACTAAGCAGCGCCGAAGCCCTTAAAGAAGCCGGGGGCAGATTCAGCCCGAATCTGCCCCCGGTTTTATTTTCCTTCTGACCCCTTCTTTACCCCCGACTTTGATGACCATTACCGTCCAAACCGCCGTCGCCGAGGGCGACCGCGACCTTGCCTTCCGCGTCCGCGAGCAAGTCTTCGTCGATGAGCAGCACGTCCCGCGCGAGGACGAGTACGACGAGTACGACGACGCCGCGCACCACTATCTGGCGTGGGCCGACGGGCAGCCCGTCGGGGCTGCGCGGTGGCGCCCGACGGAAAAGGGCGTCAAGCTCGAACGGTTCGCCGTGTTGGCGCCGTACCGCAGCAAGGGCGTCGGCGGGGTGATTCTGCGGCAGGTGATGGCCGACGCCCTCGCCGCCCACCCCGACGCCTCGCTCTATCTCCACGCGCAGGTGCAGGCGCAGCGGTTCTACCAGCGCCACGGCTTCCTCCCCGAAGGCGAGCTGTTCTATGAGTGCGAAATCCCGCACTACCGGATGCGGCTGAGCAAGTAAATCAGGTGGCAGGTTAGTGGAGCGTCTTCGGGAGGGGTTCTTTTTTGCAGCTTGGGGTTGACTTTGAAAAATCTGCCACGGGCACGGCACGACGGGCTGATTTCAACGAAATCTACCCCACATCAAGCGCGCTAAAACCTTTCCCCCACGCCCTCGTAGGTGGCAAAACCACCTTCCCCTTCTGCTGCCCGCAATGTCCACCGCTACTCCGCCGACCCCCACGTCGCCGCTCTCGCTCGCGTATGCCCGCGAGCATTTCACTGACCTCCCCGATGACGAGCTGCGGCAGCTGGGACCGGTGTTGGTCGTGGCGCCGCATCCCGAAGACGAAACCCTCGGCGTGGGCGGGCTGATTGCGCGGCTACGGTCATTGGGCGCCGCAGCTCACGTACTGGTGATGACCGACGGCGCCGCCTCGCGCCGGTCCGAAACCTACCCGCCCGCCGAGCTGGCGCGGCTCCGCGAAACCGAGCTGTGCATCGCGCTCAGCCGCTTGGGCTGCAACCCCGCCACTGATTATCACGCCCTCTATATGCCCGACGGCGCCCTCCCGGCGCACCTCGGCCAAGCGGGATTTGCGCACGCGGTGCGCGCCACCACGGCGTGCTTGCAGCGGGTGCGCCCGGCCACCATCGTCCTGCCGTGGCGCCGCGATTTCCATCCCGACCATCGCGCGGCGTGGCACATCGTCACGGCCGCCATCGAGGCCACGCAATGGCACGGCCGCCGGTTCGAATACCTAGTCAGCGCCTGGACCCAATCGGCTCCCGCCGACCTGCCCCAAATCGGCGAGCTAACGGGCCGCCGCGTCGATATCGCGCCGTTCCTGCCGTGCAAAGAGGCCGCTATCCGCGCGCACGTCAGCCAAACCACCACGGCCCTCACCCCGGACGCCACCGTCACCGCCCTCGACCCCGCCCGTTACGCCGCCTTCCTCGAACCGTGGGAAGTGCTACTGGAAGACGTGCCCGCCTAAAACGGAGCGCCTGAAACGGAACGAGCGCGCCGGATACCGTGCCGACGCGCTCGCTTCACAGAAAACCCGGTCCCAGACAGTCAGCACGCGCAACCGCGTCGCCTGCCGTCAGAAGAACGCGCTTCCCGCCGCCGGAATTGTGTGACAGCGGCCTGTTTTTCAGTAATTCACATAAAGCCCGAACTCCCCAACCCCGCAGGGGGAGGGGTGCCCCGCAGGGGCGGGGTGGGGAACGCGGTTGGGCAATGCGGCTGAGCACAAGAAGTTTAGTGCCCCCAGCCGCATGCGGGCGGGCGCAAGGTCGTGCCCCTACACACCCGTCGCCGTCCCGATGCTGGTAGGTGAGGGGCCGAACCATCCACCGCTAATATGACCTATTGCCGCCGACCGAATTTCGGTTGGTACTTTTGCCCGCAGTTGGTCTGACCCGGTCGCTTCGGTTGGGTATCAGCCGTTTTTACGTTTTCTATGATTCATCTGCGAGACAAAATCATCGTCGTCACGGGCGGCAACGGCCTGATTGGCGGCGCCTACGTGCGGGCCGTTCGGGAAGCCGGGGGCACCTGCATCAACGCCGACATCAGCGCCAAGAACGATCTGGATGCGGGCGAATGGTCGCTCGACATCACCAGCGAAGACTCGGTTAAGGCGTGTATTCAGGCCGTGGTAGCCAAATTCGGCCGCCTCGACGGCTGGGTCAACAACGCCTACCCGCGCACCAAAGACTGGGGCGCCCGGCAGGAAGACGTGCCGATGGAATCGTGGCGGCTCAACGTCGACTGGCACCTCAACGGCTACTACCTGTGCTGCAAAGAGGCGCTGGCGGTGATGAAAGAGCAGAAATTCGGCTCGCTCATCAACATCGGCTCCACGTACGGCGTGGTCGCGCCGGACTTCACCATCTACGAAGGCACTCCGCTGACGTCGCCGGTGGGTTACGCGGCCATCAAGGGCGGTATTTTGCAGCTCTCGCGCTACCTGGCGTCGTATTACGGCGAGCACAACGTGCGCGTCAACTCGCTCTGCCCCGGCGGCATCTTCGATAACCAGAACCCCACTTTCGTCGAGAACTACGAGAAGAAAGTGCCGCTCCGGCGGATGGGCAAGCCCGACGAGATGGCCGGTGGCGTGGTGTTCCTGCTTTCCGACGCTGCTACCTACGTCACGGGTCACAACCTGATGGTCGACGGCGGCTGGACGGCTATTTAACGTTTTGTAATTCGCGACGCCGGTTGAATTCACTCTATTGGAGCGATTATAGTCGGCAGCGTTTTCAGTGTATTTTCTCCTCTGATGAAAAAAGTACTTGTTACCGGCGGCGCCGGATATATCGGGTCGGTGCTGGTGCGCCAGTTGCTCGATAAAGGCCACCACGTTCGGGCGTTCGATAGCCTGAAATTCGGCGGCGATGCTCTGTTTGAGGTGCTGATGCACCCGAACTTCGAGTTCATGATGGGCGACCTTCGCAACCCGGAGGACGTGACGAAAGCGGTGGCCGGAATGGACGCCGTTTGCCACCTTGCCGCTATCGTGGGTGACCCGGCGTGCAGCAAATTCGCCGATGAAGCGCGCGAAGTGAACGGCTCGGCGTCGGAAGACCTGTTCCGTCAGGCGCGGGCGGCCGGGGTGCAGCAATTCGTTTTCGCCTCGACCTGTTCGAACTACGGCAAGATGGCCGAAGGCGGCTCGTTCGTGACGGAAGAGTCGGAGCTGCGGCCAGTCTCGCTTTACGCCGAGCTGAAAGTGGCGTTCGAGCAGTTCCTGATGGCGAATTCTACGCCCGAGATGACCACCACCGTCCTGCGCTTCTCGACGGTTTACGGCTTCTCGCCGCGCGTGCGCTTCGACCTGACGGTCAACGAATTCACCCGCGACGTGGCCCTCGGCAAAGAGCTGGTCATCTTCGGGGAGCAGTTCTGGCGCCCATACTGCCACGTCGACGATCTGGCAGGGGCTGTGGTGCTGGTGCTTGAAAGCCCCGCCGATAAAGTGGCCGGTCAAGTGTTCAACGCCGGTTCGACCGACGAGAACTACAACAAGCGGATGCTCGCGGAAGAAATCGCGAAAGTGGCGCCCGAAATGCAGGTCAGCTACGTGCAGCGCACCGAAGACCCACGCGATTACCGCGTGAACTTCGACAAAATCACGAACGAGCTGGGCTTCAAAATCACCAAAACCGTCCCCGACGGTATCCGTGAGATTTACTCGCTCATCAAAACCGGCCTCATCGACGACCCATACGGTCCGAAATTCCGGAATATCTAAGCGAGTCGGCTCTGACGTAGCTTGTTTACGTCGCTGAGTCGAATGTAATAAAAAAATCCCCGGTTTCGCGTCAAGCGAAGCCGGGGATTTTTTGTTTTGTTGATTCTTCCTCCAGTTTGCTAAGTGCTTTTGCAGAAGTAAGTGTAGAGAAGTTTGTCATTGCGAGCGAAGCGAAGCAATCATCGGGGAAACGGCGCGTCGGCTGAGTCAACGCACTAATTCTACGAGGATTGCTTTGTCGCAAAGCCTCCTCGCAATGACAGATCAATAGGCCATCACATACAATAGGATGCCTAAATCAACCCTCTCGACTTAAATTCCAAATACCGGTTAATCACGCTAACCGTCAGGTTAGCCGGAGCGGTGAGGAGCGCGTGAATCCCATAACGCCGCAATTCCAGCACAATCTGCCGCTTCTCCTGACTGAATTTCTCCGCGACGGTCTGCTCGTAAACCGCATCCGTGGTGAAAGCGGGCGTAGTGAGCAGCCCCGCCAACTCGGTATTCTCGAAGAAAACGACGAGTAAAAGGTGGTTTTTGGCGAGCCGCCGCAGGTACGGAAGCTGCCGCTGCATCGCGGCGAGGCTCTCGAAATTGGTGAAGAGTACCAGCAGACTCCGCTGCTTGACCCGCGCCCGCACGGTGGCATACAGCAGCTCGGTATCCGATTCGAGGTAGCGCGTCCGCTGATGGTAAAGCACTTCGAGCAGACGCCGAATCTGGTCAGGCCGGCGCTCGGGCGCAACGATGGCGCTGATCTTTTCCGCAAACGTGATGAGGCCCGCCTTATCGTGCTTGATGAGGGCGATATTTGAGAGGACGAGCGTTGCGTTAATAGCGTAATCCAGCAGGCTGAGGCCTTCGAACGGCATCCGCATCACCCGGCTTTTATCAATCAGACAAACCACTTGCTGGGCGCGCTCGTCCTGATAATGGTTCACGATGAGCTGGTCGGGGCCGGAAGCACGCCGCCGCGCCGTAGCGCGCCAGTTGATGGTGCGCGGGTCGTCGCCGATGGTGTAGGGGCGGAGCTGCTCGAACTCCATCGAATGCCCGATCCGACGTAACCGCTTGACACCCACATCGGTCAGGCGGTTCGAAATAGCCAGCAGCTCATACTGCCGCATCTGCGCGAACGACGGATACACGCGCACCGTCCGTGCTTCAGAGGCCTCGGTGTAACGCCGCCGCACCAGCCCGAGCGGCGAAGAAACCAGCACCTGCACCGCCCCAAACGCGTATTCGCCGCGCCGCGTCGGCCGAATATCGTAGCGGATAACGGCGGTTTGCGCCGCCCCCACTGTCACCTCAAACGACGCATCGCGCCATTGCAGCTGCTCCGGCGTCTCGTCGATAATCTCAGCACTGACCTGAAAGCGGTAGCGGTTTTCGAGGTAAATCCGAATCGGGTTCTCCGACCCGTTTGAAAGCTTATCCGCAATGGTTCGCCGAGCGACAATGGCCCGCCCCGCCCCCCACAGCAGCCCCGCATCCAGCAGCACCAACGCGCCCAGCAACCCCAGCGCCACCTTCACGATGGGCAGCAGCGACGGAATAAAAAAGCCCACCACGAACCCCACCACAAGCAGCAGCAGCGCCAGAAAGAAACGGGGAGTGAGGAAGATGGATTTCATGGGGGCAATTAATAATTAGTAATTAAGAATTAATAATTGGCTTGACGTGCGCGAGGTAGGGCTTGGCGGCGCGTTGTAGCGCGGAGCTTTTGCTCCGCGGCACAACCAAATATTCCGGGTTTGGGGAAGGAATTTTAGCGCGGCACTTCTTGGCTTTGCAACAGCTGTTTCACGACGTCTTCCGGCGTGGTGCCTTCCAATTCGGCTTCGGGGGTGAGCAGGATACGGTGCCGCAGGACGGATGGCGCGAGGAATTGGATATCGTCAGGAGTCACAAAATCGCGTCCGCGGAGGGCGGCGAGGGCTTTTGAGCCATTCAGCAGCGCCAACGACGCGCGCGGCGACGCCCCCAGATACAGCGACCGGTGCGTGCGCGTGGTATGCACGAGCCGCGCGATATAATCGAGCAGCTTCGGCTCTACGTGTTGGCGCCGGACTTGCTCGCGCAGGGCGGCCACGTCGGTGGCTGTCATCACGGGTTGAACGGAGGCCGCTTCCACGCGCCCGGCGTGGTGGGCTTGTAGGATTTTTAGCTCATCGTCGAGCGGCGGATACCCCACGCGCACTTTGAACATAAAACGGTCGAGCTGGGCTTCGGGCAGCCGGTAAGTGCCTTCCTGCTCAATCGGGTTCTGCGTAGCCAACACCACGAACGGCGACGGCAGCGCGTGCCGGGTGCCGTCGTACGTCACCTGCCGCTCTTCCATCACCTCAAAAAGGGCGGCCTGCGTCTTCGCGGGCGCTCGGTTAATTTCGTCGATCAGCACCACCGACGCGAAAATCGGCCCGGCGCGAAAGATAAAATCGGCTTGCGTAGGCCGGAAAACCGACGTGCCGAGAACGTCGGCGGGCATTAAATCGGGGGTGAACTGGATGCGCCCGAACGGCACTTGCAGCGTGCGTGCCAAAGATTTGGCCGTCAGGGTTTTCGCCACGCCCGGCACGCCTTCCAACAGCACGTGCCCGTCGGCAAGAATGGCCGTCAAAAGTAGCTCAATAACATCATCCTGCCCGACAATAACCCGCGCCAATTCTTCCCGAACCCGGGCCGCCGACGCTGACAGCCGCGACAAATCGGTGCGAGCGGCATCAGTGAAATCGGCGGGAGCGGAGGTAGGGGCCGACGTTGGCGCCGACATTGGCGCCGGAGTTGTCTCAGAGGATTCGGGTGCGATTTCAGGCGCAGAATCGGGCGCTATTTTGGGCGCAGATTCAGGCGCTGAATCCATTGGATTTTGATTCGGGTCGAGGTCGTCAGGAAAGGCTGTCATCGGGAGGAAATAATACGGGAAGCGGAATTTGGGGGACGGGGAAGGAGGGAAGTAGCGACGGGCTTATGACGAACGATTTATCTCTTTCGAAACTCGCTCATTGCTTGGCTGAGCCACATGAGTTCGCCGTCGCTCACCCAATCGGCGGTGCGGATGAGGGCGACGCGGCGCATCAGCTCATCTACGTCGGCGCGTGGCAGGCCGGATTTTAGGGTCACGAGTTGACGAAAATCGGTGTTGCTGAGGTCGTCGGTCTTTTCGTTGTAGCGGGAGCGAATAAAATCGAGGAAAAGATCGATTTTACGGTGCGCGATTCGGGCGTGGTTATCACCTTGCCGATAAAGACTTGCCACCGTGTTCACGAATTGCAGCGTGTTGTTGGGGAGCGGCTTCACCACCGGAATAGCGCGCTGCCGTCGTTTTCCCCCAATCCAAAGCAATAGCAGGCCGCCGACGAGGAGCAGATAAAACGCAATCCGGAGCGCGTCGTGCTTGTATATGACGCGCAAAAACGACTGGTCTTCCTCGGTGCCCTGCTTTTCGAATTCATCCCACCAAACCTGCCCCTGCGGCAAGTAGCTCAGCGCGCCCCACGCAAATCCCGCTTTGCTCGGTCGCAGCAAATAATAATTGGTGAAGGCGAGGGGGATGGAGCAGAACGTGAAATCGCCGTGCCCGTACGGCACCCGAATCAGAACGGAATTGCCAACCTCATCGGCCCCCAACGTCTCGATACGCGCGGTTTGACCGGCCGAATCGCCGGGCAGGGCGGCGAGCCGCTTGAAATCGTACTGAATGGCACGGGCGGCGAACCGGTAGCGCCGGTCAGTAGAATCGCCGATGAGGCGGACGCGAATCGTGTCACGCGCGACGAGGGTCGGCGGGGCGTAATAGCGCGTAACTACCCGCAAGCTTTTCAGGAGCCGTTGCGGTGGGTTTTCGGTGGAAATAAAAACGTGGTGCCCCATCGAAACAAACCACTTCAGCTGCTGAACGTCAAGGGAATCGAGGGTGACGTTCGGGCCGACGAATAAATAATTAATCGGCTGCGTGGTTTGATATGGCGCGTACTCTGGCGCCATTTGGCTCGGCCATTCCGACCAGCCTTCCGCCTCGGCGCCTACTGTGTCTACAGTGGTCGCCACGTCTTCGTCTTCGTCGGATTCAGTGTCAAAACCTGATTCAGAATCCGAAGGCTGAGTGGAAGCCACCGTCGTATCAGCCTGATTTTCGGGTGCATCGGTTGCCGTTACGACCTCGGTCGAGGGCGCTTCTTCGGGCGCTTCGTCGTCGTCGGAAACGCCGGATAGGTCAACGGATACCGAGTCGGAGCGGTTGGTTTCATCGTCGGTTTTGGCGCCGAATGCTTTGTCGGCGTTGCCCAATTCCTGCTCAATCTGACTGTAAAGCTGCGTCCGCGTGACGCTGACGCTTTTTGTGTCGAAGAAGCTCGGGAGCAAATCAAACAGCGCGTACGTGCCGTACGGCACTTTATCGTCGTGCTGATAGGTGTGCTCCCAATTCTGGGGTTTCGGGCGATTGGCTTCGGCGAAGGCGTAAAACACCAACAGCACAGCCAGCGCAATGAGGTAAAGGCGGAGGCGAGGCGTCATCGGGCAGAAGAAGCGGCAGCGGCAGCCGGAGCGGAAAAAGAGGAAGCCGCGCCGAGCGCCCGCGCCACCGCCGCGCGGGTTTCGCGGACGGTCGCGTAATCGTCGGCGGTGGGGTAAAGCTCGCCGTACCACGCCACTTCGAACTGCCGGGTGAGGCGCGCGAACTGCTCGCGGAGGGCGCCCACGGGTAGTTCGCGGACGTACTGGATATTGGTTTTGTCGGGCAGCCAGCGCACCATCTCGCGGTCGGCAAGCGTCCGCAACGACGTCAGGTAGCCGAGCCGCACAGCGAGGCGGTAATTCCCGGCGGCTTCGGCTTCGGCGAGTCGGTCGGCCAAATCGTCGGTAAACGGCGATTCGACGTCTTCCAGCTCAAATTTAGGCGCTGACCGCGGCGACCGTCCAAACGCGGCCACTACATCGAGCTTGAGCGCTTTCACCACAATCCAAACCACGACGCTCAGCAGGAAGGCGTACCAAATCCAGCGGAAGGCCACGCCGGTGCCGGGCCGGTTGAAAAGCCAATCGATAGCGTGCCAGATCCGGCTCCAGAATCGATCCCAGAACGAGAGGGCCGGGCGGTAATTCGGCGGCCGATACTGCAAGTCTTTCCGCGCCCGAAGCGCCGCATACCGCGTCGCACTCGGCTTCCGAAACTCCGCCGCTCGGCTCACGTGCATAATTGAGCGCACGGCCGTATCGCGCCGCGCCACGCGCACACGCGGCACCACCTGCTCGGCGCGCGCAGAAGCAGCAGGCATCGCCACCAGCAAGGCCACACTCAGCATCAGCCCCATAAGCCGACCGCCGAGCAGCCCCCTAAAACGAATCACATCGCCAAAAAAGCGCCCCATAGTCAGTCCAGGATTATTAATTCTTAATGATTAATTAATATTCTCCTTCTTCGTCGTGCTCAAACCCGCTGCCGTACCGATTGCTCGATATTTTCGCTTCGGCGGGTTTACCGAGCTGGTCTAGGAGCGCATAAACGCCCAATCCTTCCTTCAGCTCCACGAGGTGGAAATACTGAAACGCCAACGCCAGAAGCGTGATCGTGTAAGTGAGCATCGCGAGCAGGTTCGTAACCGCCTCAACGAAGAAAAAGTAGAACAGACCGCCATCTGACCACTGAAGCGTAGTGAAAAATGCAGTGCCCAGCCCCAAGCTAATCCCGACGATATACGGCACAATCATCCGGATAAAACCCACCACGATGAGCAGTCCCAGCGTCGGCCACCAATGATTCTTGACGAGTTGTACGCATCGCGTCATGGCGCTGTCGATGCTGCGTTTTTCGTAGAGCCGGACGAAGAAAAACAGCGACGTCGGTACCGTCAGCCAGATTCCGGGAATGATGAGCAGTAAAAATGCCAGTATGATCACTACCCCCAGCGCCGCGCCGCCGCCGAGAGTCGGCAGGAAGCGCGTCCGAATCCACGCGCCGACCATTGGCGGCTCCACGGGTTGGTGCGCGGGCGTTTCGAGGCGCAGAATTAAATAGCCGTACACCGTGGTAATCAGCAGCACGTACCCGAGCACGAGCGGGATGTAGGAGAGGAGAATGGCGGGCGTCAGGCCGAGCATCTGGCTCGGCTCAACAAAATCGCTCCCGAACGACTGAAAAAACATCTTCTGCGCCACGCCCTCCGCCACCAGTCCCACCAGCGGCACTGGCAGCACATAGTACAGCAAGCACAGGCTGAGAGGCTTGAAATGCGCCCGAATAAAATCGAACGTCGCGCTGATTTTCTGACCGAAATCGCGGGTCTGCTGAAAATCGGCGGGGGAAGAATACGGGTTTTGGTACGAGCTCACGAAGCAGATTCCGAGTTGAACGCCGCCAGCACTTGGCGCGGGTAAATGATGAAATACCAGATAATGAACCACAACGAGCCGCCAATAATGAAAAGGCTCGCCCAGATGGGCATCTCGGTGTGGCGCGTCACGAAGCCTTCCAGAAAGCCCGCCACCACCAGAATCGGCACCACGCCGAGCGCGAGCTTGACGGCTTCGCGGGCGCCGCGCCGGAAGCTCACGCTGCGCGAGTACGTGCCGGGCAGCAAGAACCCGCGACCCAGCAGAAAGCCCGCGCCCCCGGCCAGCACGATAGCCGAGATTTCGAGCGTCCCGTGAATCCAGATCGTCAGCACCGACTGCGCCAGCACATCGTGCTGATAAAAGAAATACTGAAACGCCCCCAGCATCAAGCCGTTAGCAAATAAGATATACCCCGTGCCGACGCCTGCCAGAATCCCCGCCGAGAACGTGCGCAACGCCACCATCACGTTGTTGAACGTGATCTGGAAGAACATCACGCTCTCGTTTTCGCCCTTATAAACGGCCATCGGGTCGCCGCGCTTGATGTTGTCGAGCGTCATATTCACGTAGCCATCCCCCAAAATGAGGCGCACGAACGTATCGTCGAGGGCCGCCGATAGGGCGCCGATCAAGGAAGAGAGCGTGAAAAACAGCAGCGCAAACGCGAGCGTCCGGTGGTTGCGCGCCACTACCAACGGCAGTTCGGTGCGCCAGAACCGGAAAAACCGGTCGCTTCGCTCGCGGCGGTTGCGGTAGATTTTCTGGTGAAACTGCCCCGCCAGATTGTTCAAATCCTGCGTAATCGGCGAGTCGGGGTAGAACGTGCGGGCAAACGCCAGATCGTCGGTGAGGGCCACGAAACGCGCCGCCAACTCATCAGGGTCAGTGGTAGGCTCCTGCTGGTAACGTTGCCAGCGAGCCCGGTTGCGGTTAAGAAAGACAGCTTCGCGCATCAGGCAAGCAAGTTAGGGGCGGGGGGGAGAAGTGGGGGATGTGGAGATGTGGAAGATGTGGAGATGTGAGCGTGGGGTGCAATCCGCATGGCGTTACGTGATCGATTTGGCTGGGGAACGTGGCTACTGCAAATGCGGCTGAGCCTAATTCGTTTTTGCACTTATTTGTTCTCGTATTATTCGCGCCTACCACACATCTCCCACATCTCCCACATCTCCCACATCTTCACATCCCCCACATCTTCCCCCAACCCCTACATTCGTGTTGCTATGCCGATTATCAGAATCCAAACCACCCAGAACGTCACCGTTGAGTACGAAGTGGCTTCGGTGGGTGACCGTATCCTTGCGACGATTATTGACTGGGCGACTTATCTGGCCTATTTCGGTGTGGTCGGTGTCTTGATTTCGCAGGGGAATATTAATCTCGGCCCCATCGGCGGGTTGATGATGATGCTGCCGGTGCTGCTGTACCCGCTCGCGTGTGAGGTGTTTCTGGACGGCCGGACGCTCGGCAAGCACGCCCGCGATCTCAAGATTGTCAAGGCGAATGGGGCGCGACCGTCGCTGGGTGATTTTCTGCTTCGTTGGCTGCTGATTCCCGTT
Source organism: Hymenobacteraceae bacterium (assembly GCA_031397815.1). Taxonomy (GTDB): domain Bacteria; phylum Bacteroidota; class Bacteroidia; order Cytophagales; family Hymenobacteraceae; genus JANNMJ01. The sequence goes on along the minus strand of JANNMJ010000096.1, from coordinate 5,413 downwards.
GATTTGCTGCCGTTCGGCGGTATTGGCATTATGTCGATGCTTTTGACGGGTAATGTGCAGCGCCTCGGCGATTTGGCGGCGGGGACGGTGGTCGTGATGATGCGCGCGCGCTCGGGCCTGCGCGCCACCACGTTCGCCGCGATTGATGCCGTCGACCAGTATCAGGTGACGTTTCCGCAAGCCGCGCAGCTCTCCGACCGCGACGCCAGCATCATCCGCCGCCTCCTGACCGAAGGCTTGCGGCGCGGCGACGAACAGCTCCTTCGCCAAACCGTGGAGCGCGTGCAGGCGATAACCGGCATCGGCCCGGTGGCTCAGCCGATGCCGTGGTTCCTCGGCACCATTCTACGCGACCACGCGCACCTCGCGGCGCAGGAAGAAGCGAAATAAAGCTCGCAGCTCGGAAGCGGGAATGAATACAAAAAAGCGCGGCGCTCGAATTAAATCGAGCGCCGCGCTTTTGGTTTTCGTAACTCAGAAGGGCCGGTTACTCACCCGCTGCGGTGGTCACGACGAGCCGTTGCCGCGCCAACGCCCGGCCGTCCGGCGCGGAGAGGGTGGCGTGGTAGAGCCCGGCGGCAAGGCCGCGCAAATCGAGCTTGGTCGCCGCCTCGCGCACGGCGATGGTGCGCACGGTGCGGCCGAGGCCATCGCGCAGGGTGAGCGTGGCGGTGGCGGTCCCGGCGGGCAGGGCGACGTGGATGGTGGCCGTGCGGGTGGCGGGGTTGGGGGAGAGGGTGAAGGTGGTGGCGGTTTCTTGGGCGCGTGGGGTGCTGAGGACACCGGCGGCGTATTGCGCCTGAAGCTGGTCAACTTTCTGGCGCAGCAACAGAATCGACGGATTTACGCCGAATTGCGGCGATTGGGCGAATACATACGCCAAGTCAAACGTGCGGGTCTGGTTCGGTGCGAAGGTGTAAGGTCCCGCTGACATAATCCCGCGCCGGTCGCCGGGTAAATTACCGGCGTTTCGTTCGGTCCAGCCGGTTCCCGCTACTGGGTCGCCATCAAACATATACTTCGTGATCGGACCGTTGCTTGAATGACCGTCGCCGCCTGTGTGGACGGGTTGGCTATTTTTCCAAAGTCCTCGCAAATAGTTGTAATAATGTCCGGCCTGGACCGGGTTTCCATAAGGAGTAAAATCATTTTCGTGATACATAAATCCCGCCATCGAATCGCTCAGTAACACGACGCCTTGCGCCGGTGGATTGGCACCGTAGCCATTTGGGCTTTCATCCAAGCTGTCGCCGTTATACGCATACATCATCTGACGGGCGCGGTCGCAGCCGATGTAATCGTCATTGTAGTATCCAAGGTCGAAGTCAACAAAATGGCCGAAGTAGAAATCGTGATAATCGTTGGGCGAACGATTCGTCATTATGTAGCGAACGAAAATCGTTTGGTCGTACAGGTTGCTGCTATTGCCGCGGGTATCGAAGGAGTAGACAAAGCCTTGCGTCTCCATTTCAAAGGCGGGGCTAACGGGGAATCTAAACTGCGCCTCATCGTTCATGATAAAATAGAGCGCCTGATCACCGGGGAAGGATGGGTAATCGCCAACGGCTGGGTTGTATAACCCGTCGCTGTTGGTGTCGATGAAAGGGGCGCGGCCACCCGTTATGTTGCCTTCCGCTGGCCAAGTGGCAATTGCTGACGGTATTTGATAGCCCGGTTGCTGGTGGTGGAGCTGAAAATCCAGTACTTCCGTCCGGTTGATTTTCCAGACGTGGTTGAACGTCGTATCACCAATCAGGGGTACTTGATTGGTGTAGGTTGTAGCAATCGGCCCGGTAAAGAAGCAAGCATCAGGACCGAAACCTGCTCCTGTCTGGCGATAAGTCTCGCCCGAGTAACGTATCGTTCCGGAGGCATCGACCCCGCCCATCCAGAGATTAGCTACGAATACGGTAATCTTTCTTGGAGCTCCGGGAGCCGCTTTAGGGATTTCTAAACCTAAACCCATACTGTAATCCCACCAAAGTGTCCCGTTGGCTTGAACGGGGCCTCTGAAGTCATTCACATCAATTTCCTGAATGCGGGTAGCAGGAGCAGTAGAAAGCTGCGCTATTGCTGCGCTCCAACCGAATATCAGACAGGCGAAAAGGAGATATTTCTTCATCATTACAGCGAAAGGGGAGTAGGAGAGAAAAACAAAACGGGCAGCCCCTGCGCTTCCGCTGAGGCTGCCCGTACCAGACTTGAACCCGGGAGCAAAGGCTTCCCGGAGTACTGAAAATAGTTATTACCCCGCCGAAACGCCGTTATGCGACGTCACGCGGGCGCCGCGCTTGGGAGTCGTCGGTTTGGCTTGTACGATTTGGGGGTCGTCGAGATTGAGGGGGTCGGTTTCTTCGAGGACGGCTTTGGCGGCGGCCCAGCGGAGCGAGTAGAGGTCCTTGCGGCGGTCGCGGAGGTTGCGGACGGACCCGGCGGTGTGGAGGTCTTTGAGGAGGTCGAGGTCGAGGTCGGCGATGAGGACCATCTCCGTGTTCGGGGTGGCTTCGGCGATGGTGGCATCGTGGGGGAAGGCGAAGTCAGAGGGGCTGAAAACGGCCGACTGCGAGTACTGAATGTCCATGTTCTCGACGCGCGGCAGGTTGCCGACGGAGCCGGTGATGGCTACGTAACACTCGTTCTCGATGGCGCGGGCTTGCGCGCAGCACCGCACGCGCTGGTAGGCGTTCTTGGTGTCGGTCCAGAACGGGACGAACAGAATCTTCATCTTCTCCTCGCTGAGCAAGCGCGCCAGCTCGGGGAATTCGACATCATAACAGATTAAAATGCCGATGCGGCCGAAGTCAGTATCAAAGGCCTGTAATTTCTGCCCGCCGCGCATCCCCCAATAATACGCTTCGTCGGGGGTGACGTGGAGCTTGAACTGGCGCTCGAACGTGCCGTCGCGCCGCAGGAGGTACGAGACGTTGTAGAGCTTATCGCCCATCACCTCGGGCATCGACCCGGCGATGATGTTGATGTTGTAGGAGAGCGCCAATTCGGCCATTTTCTGCCGAATCGGCTCGGTGTAAGCCGCCATCTCGCGGATGGATTCCGGGGCGTGCGAGCTTTTCGAGAGCGCCATCAGCGGGGCGTTGAAGAACTCGGGGAACAGCACCAAGTCGGCCTTGTAGCTCGATACGGTATCGACGTAAAACTCGATTTGCTGCATCATTTCCTCGACGTCCTGCACGGCGCGCATCTGCCACTGCACAACGCCGATCCGGACGTTCGATTTCGTGTTGCCGATGAGCTTTTCGTACTGCTCGTCGTAATACACGTTAATCCATTCGAGGAGGGTGGCGTACCCGCGCGAATCGGCATCGTACGGCAAATAATCCTTGATGATTTTCCGGACGTGGAAGCCGTTCGATATCTGGAAGGTGAGAATGGGGTCGAATATTTCCTTGTTCCGCACCTTCTCGATGTATTTCGCGGGCTTCATGCCGTCGGCGTCGGCGTGGGAGCCGAAGCCGGGGATGCGCCCCCCCGCGATGATGCCGCGCAGGTTGAGGTTCTCGCACAGCTCCTTGCGGGCGTCGTAGAGGCGCCGGCCGAGGCGGAGGTTGCGGTAATCGGGGTCGACGAAGACGTCGACGCCGTAGAGGGTGTCGCCGTCGGCGTTGTGGGTGGTGAAGGTGCCGTCGGCGGTGATTTGGGCGTAGGTGTGGCGGTCGCCGTAGTCGGAATAAGCGACGACCAGCGAGAGCGCCACTGCCACAACCTGCCCTTTGTCTTCGATACAAATCTGGCCTTCGGGGAAGTTCTGGAGGAGGGCGCGGTATTCTTTACGCGTCCAGGCGCCGTCGTCGAAACCGATGTAAACGCGCTCCATGATGTCGCGGATGGCGTTGTAATCGCTTTGGCGGAGCTGGCGGAGGCGCAGCTTGTGGTCGGCGGAGGAGGAAGCGGGGACGGTGGTCAGTTCGGCCATTGTGCGAAAAGCTAGGTTCGGGTGGGGAGGTGGGGTTGGGTGCAGCAAAGTTGGGGCGAACCTGCCCAACGCGCCGCCGTGGGGAAAGGTGTCGGGGGAGGCGGTGGGTATCTTGCGGCGGTCTTTTTCATCCCCTCTTCTCCTTTATTGTATGTCACGCATTTCCTTGGCTGCCACCACAGTGGCCTTCACGGCGCTTATGAGTCTGGCGGCCTGCTCGGGTAAAACCGACGAGGCCAAAACTTCGCAAACGCCCGCCGCCGATGCGGTGGTCACGCCGCCGCCCGCTGCCACGCCGCCACCGTCGGCTGCTGCGCCGGCGGCAGCGCCCGCAGATACGTCCACGGCCACGCCGGGCTTCGATATCAGTCAGGTGCCCGTCTCGAAGACGGCCAAGCTCGGCGCGTGGCCGTATTTCTCGCTTCTGGATGGGTACGAAGCGATGACGCCCAAGAATCAGCCGGGGCGCTCCTCGAAGGAACACCTGCACGATGTGGCGTTCGATAAATACGAGTTCTTCGACGGTACGGGGCTGATTGCGGTGGAGGGGCGGCTGTATACGGTGTGCGCGCTGGGCAAGGGCGCGTCGTTCCATCAGGTGCGGAAAACGTATGAGAAGCTGGTGCAGGATATGGGCGGCGTGACGGTCTTTGAGGGGGATGGCAACGCGATGCAGGCGCTCAAGGTGAAGTTCGCCGACCGCCGTCATCGGGCGTATTACCTTGAAAACGACGAGATGGGCGTCTACGTAGCCCGGCTCCCCGACCGCGAGATCTGGGCCGAAGTCTACAAGCCCTGGAACACCCCCGCCGACGAGTACTGGCTCACCGTCGTCGAGCGCAAGGCGCTCCCCATGACCGCCAAGCTCCTCGACGCCGCGCAGCTAAAGGCGGCGCTCGATAAGGACGGTCACGTGCCGCTCTACCTCAACTTCGACACCGATAAAGCCACCCTGCGTCCCGATGCGGCCACCACGGTCGACGAAATCGTGAAGCTCCTCACCACCGATACCGGCCTGAAGCTGACCGTCGAAGGTCACACCGATAACCAAGGGGCGTTTGCGCGCAACCAGCAGCTTTCCGGGCAGCGGGCGGAGGCGGTGCGGGCGGCGCTCGTGAGCAAAGGCATCGCGGCGGACCGCCTGACGGCGCAGGGTTTCGGCCAAACCAAGCCTCTGGCGGATAACGCGACGGAGGAGGGGAAAGCGAAGAATAGGCGGGTGGAGCTGGTGAAGCGGTAGGGGGGAGAGAAATCAACCCCGCGACGCGCCTGCCTGGGGAAGCCTGCGCCCGCCCGGGGTAGCCTACGGCAACCCCGGGCTGCGGATAGGAAACCCCTTCGGGGTATTTCAAACGAATAATGCCGCGACGAATCACGCGGGGCTCTGGCCCCGCGTCAAGGCCCGCGTTTAATCCGGCACCAAGATGGTGCCGGGTACGTCGGATAGGTACCCCGAAGGGGTTTTATCTCAGCAGCCCAGGG
>JANNMJ010000077.1:0-17756 GCA_031397815.1 Hymenobacteraceae bacterium | reverse complement strand
CAACTGGAATTCCCCCACTCCCCCCCCCCAATCCACCCCAAACACCCAAACGCCCCGCCGCTGCTCCTTCTCCTCACCAGCCCGTTCAGGTTCTTATGCCTGATGGGTTGACGAGAATAGGGAACAGCGGCGGGGCGTTTTTACGCGGCCCGCTGATGGGCGGGGTCCTTACCCGGCGGGCGGCGGGGTGGGGCCGGTGGGGTCAGCGGGGTCAGTGTCCGAGTCGGAGTCGGAGTTGTCGGCGGATTTGCCGGGCAGGAGTAGCTCCGTGGGGAAGTACTTGGCGGCGCGGGCGGGGTCGTGGGGGAGCAGCTGGGCCACCGTTTTCACGGCCCGCGTCAGGGCTTGGGTGAGGGCGGGGCGATGCTCATCGGCGGAATCGGCGCGGCCGGTGCCGGTGGCGGCGTCGGCGGTGCGGGTATCGCCGCGGGCGGCGTCGAACTGCGTGGCGAGCGTATCGTAGAGGGCGGGGTTGAAGTCGGCGCCCAAGACGGCGGCGTACTCGTGGGCCGCTTTCCGGACGCGGGCAAACAGCACATCCGCCGTCAGCAGCGACGCCCGCGTGTATTCGGCGCGTGAGCCGGTCGGGAAAAACGCCGTCCCGATGCGGGGGTCTTTCTTCGCCTTGAGCCAGATCAGCTCGTCGTCGGCGTCGAGCTGGGCGTTGAGGCCGCGCAGCGCCTCCCACATCAGGCGGGCATTGCCGCGCCGGGTGCCGATCCCGATATCCACGGTTTGCATGGCGCCGAACAGAGCGGTGGCGTGGTCGGTGATTTCCGCCCCGACCGCCGTGAGCTTACCGCCGAGAGAGTCGGCGAGGAGGCGCCCAAGTACCTCACCGGTAAACTTGTGGAGGCGCTTGAGGGTAATGGCAACGTCGTCGAAATAATCGGCGTCGAAGACCGTTTTCAGATTCGTCATATAGACAGAAAAGGGGGTTTGATGAATAGAAACCCTTAACAGGGGCTAATATATACCCGACTCCTCTATCCGTCCATTTTCACCTCCCTCCAGTATGACCGAAGAAGTCACTTCGGAAGCCTACCCAGACCTCCAGGATGCCCCAAAACTCACTTCGGAAGGCATAACCTCCCTCTAGGATGACCAAAGAAGTGACTTCGGAAGGCATAACCTCCCTCTAGGATGCCCCAAAACTCACTTCGGAAGGTATCCCAGAGGTCTGGGATGCCTTCCGAAGCGTTTTTGGCCGTTTTAAGCGGCTGACCGAGTGTTTTTCGCATTTGTCATTGCGAGGAACGAAGCAATCCTCGTAGGATGGGCGCGTTGGCTCAGCCGCGTTCCCGGTGCAACGAGGATTGCTTCGTCGTCCGCCACGCTTCGCTCGCGGCAGGCTCCGAGCCTCCTCCTCGCCATGACAAAATCCTCGATAACTTCTGGCTGACCGTTTTACCGTGCTGAGAGGCCTACCGCTGGCGTGGTGGTGGTGGTGGTGGTGGTGGAACAGCTTTGCCCGTAACCATTGATCTTTGGACGTGTGCAACGGTCACTGGAAAAGCGGGCGAGCTATCTTCGCTCTGCTCCGTGGCCCGACCCTTTCCCGACCCTTTCCCGACCCTTTTCCCCCACGTCACCTATCCTGATGTCTGCCTTCCTCCCTCCTACCGAAACCGCCGACCTCGACCTCGACCTTGACCTCGACCTCCTCGCCGATGCGCTTCTTTAATCGCTAGAAAAACAACAAATTCATCCCCGTCTGAAGCACGATGCCTATTACCTCACCGCTGTCTACCCTGCTGCCGCAGCTCGAAGCCGCCCTTGCCGCCGCCCGCGCCACGCGTTTCGCGGCGCTCACCCCTGCCAACCACAAAGCCGAGTACCCGGCTTATCTGGAGTTTGAAGCTGCCACCCACGCCGTGGAAAGCGCGCTGGCAGTACTCAGGCCGCTGCTGCTCCCTGAGCTGCCCGCGCCCTCAGCAGCAGCCGAGCCGCTGATCAGCATTGCTCCGAAGCCCGCGCCGCTGCCACCCGACACCACCGGCCCGCACCCGCTCACCCATCCCTTCAAGAACACCCGGCCCGAGGCGTTCGTGTGGGAAGGCCAGCGCTACGGCATCGGCACGGGCCTCAAGCAGCGCGCCCACCGAGCGGTGTACGAGTGGGTATTGCACCACCTCTATCAGCGCGATGCGGCCCGGCTAAGCGCCTGCCTGCCAGCGCCCGAATTCACCTCTCAGCAGGGACACCCCGATTTCGCGCCCACCCCGGCCAAGCTCCGCGAAGCCTTCGAAATCGCGCCCGATTTCTTTGCTGAAGTCAACCTCTCGGCCCCGCACCTCGCCCTGCGGATGAGCCGTCTGCTCGCCTGGTTCGGCCTGCCGCCCACCACGCTGCTGCTGTGGGTGCGGCCCACGCCCAAAAAAAATAAGCAGTCGTAAGCCTAGCTTATAGCTCCTAAATTCGCGAGTGATATTTATGAGATTACCGCCACAATGTATTCACGTGAACTGTTTTTAAGCGGTTGACCGAAAATTTTTCCGCATTTGTCATTGCGAGGAACGAAGCAATCTTCGTAGGATAGGGACGTTTGCTCAGCCGCGTTCCCGGTACAACGAGGATTGCCACGTCGTCCGCCACGCTTCGCTCGCGGCAGGCTCCAAGCCTCCTCCTCGCAATGACAAAATCCTCGATAACTTCTGGTCGGCCGCTTAATTTAAATCCTAAAAACCTACCGCGCTCTAAGCTTATAGAGACGTTACTGCCTCATGCTCCCCTACCCCACCTACCAAGCCCTTTTCCATCCCACTACCCCCTACCCCGCCATTCGGGTGCTGCGGGCACGGCAGGCGCCGCTGATTCTGTGCTTCCTGCACCAGAGCTTTAAGGCGGAGGCGTACGCGCCGGTGATTAGCGGCGTGCGGCTGACGGGACTGCTGATTGATTTTCTGGAGACTTGGGAGCTTGGGGACGAAGACGGTGACGCCACGACGCTCGGGCAGCCGGTGGAAGCCAAAGCGGCCCGCCTGATTAAAGAGTGGGTCGAGCACCGTTACCTAACGCTCTACTCCGACGAGCACGGCGACGACCAGCACACGCTCACGCCCGAGCTTGAAACGGCGTTACAGTGGGTGGCGGGAATGCTCGAAAAACCCACGTTCGTGGGCACTGAATCGCGGTTTCTGGATATTATGCAGAAGCTGCGCGAGCTGGTGCAAAACACCGACGACGACTGGCTCAAGCGCGTGGCCGCGCTGGAAGCCGAGCGCGCCCGGCTCGACGAGCAGATACTGATGTTGCGCGAAACACGCGCCGTGCCGACGTACGACGATTATCAGGTCGAAGAACGGTTTGCGACTGTGAGCGGAGTAGCGCGCAGCCTCCTGAGCGATTTCCGGAAGGTAGAGGTCAATTTTCGGGAGATCACACAGCAGCTCTACAAGCAGCAAACCGAGCATTTCCACTCGCGCGGCGACCTGGTGCGCGCCGCCCTCGACGCACTCGATGCCCTGCGCCAGACGGCGCAAGGGCGCTCCTTTGAGGCATTTTATCAACTTCTACTAGACCCGCGTCAGCGCATTGAGCTTGAAGAATTGGTGACGCGGGTGTTCGGGCTGCTCGCCGAGCGCGGCTTGCCCGTGCACGACCCGTTTCTGCGCAAGCTCCGATTTTACTTACACCAGGAGGGCCGGAAGGTCAGCGACGCGTTTTACCAGCTGGCGCAGAAGCTCGAAAAGCTCATCACCGATAAGGGGCTGCGCGAGCGGCGGCGGTCGCTGCTGCTCATCAATGAAATCCGGCGGCTCGCGCTCGATGTATTGGCCGAGCCACCGGCCGCTGACGATGCCGTGGGACTGGTGCTGGAAGGCAGTGCCACACTCAATAAAACCGAAGCTTACGTGAGCCTGACCGAGCGCGAAACCGGAATTGCGCCGCGCTCGCTGGCCGTAGCCGCCCTCAGCGCTGAAGACGCCGACGAACAGCTCGTTCGGCGGCCGGTGCTCGACATCACGGTTTTGCAGGAACGCATTCATCAGTTACTCCGCGAGAAACCGCAGGTAACACTGCGCGAAGTGGTCGACCGGTTCGGGTTGCGCTTTGGCGTGGCCGAATTGCTGGCATACGGCGGTCTGGCGGCTTCCACAGCCAAACACGTCATCAATGATGCGCGCACGGCGCCTTTCGTGCTCGATGGCGAGCGAATCTGCGATTTTCCGGAAGTAATATTCTGCGCCTAAAAGCTTCAAAAAGTCAGACGCTTTCTTCTCTATTTTTTCTAATTTTCCTACGATGAAAACTCCCCAACCGTACGCGTCGGTGGTGGTGAAGCTGCTGCAAAGCCACGCCCTCTACGCCATCGACGACCGCCCGTACTGGGAAATGCTGCTCGTCCACGAACCCGCCGTGCAGGCGTATTTCGAGCAGATCGGCGTGAAAGTCGACGTTAACCGTTCCGATGGGTACGCCCGCCTGACGCAAACCACCGACGGCGAACCTGATACGGAGGAGGTCGGCACGCCCGACCAACCGCTGCGTCTCCTCCGGCGCACCCGCCTCACATATGAGCAGAGTCTGCTGTGCGTGGTGCTGCGCAAATGGCTCGAAGAGCACGAAGGCAACCCGGAGATAATCAGCCCGAAGCTTTTCGCTACGCAGGCGGCGATTCGGGAACGCATTGAGCTGTTTTTTCAGCAGCAACCCAATCAGAAAGCCCTGTTCAGCAAGCTCGACCGGGTGATTAAAAGCCTCGTCGACCACGGCTTGCTGAAGTTGAATCGGCAAGACGATGCCAACGCCGACCTGACGCAGTACGAAATCCGGCCGCTGCTCAAAGCCCGCATCAGCCACGACCAGCTCGAAACATTCCTTACCTCCCTCCGCCGCTATGCGCAGTCTGTTTGATCATACCCCCGGCGCTTTGCCGCCCGGCTATCGCCTGAAAACGCTCGAAGTATTCAATTGGGGGACTTTTCACGAAGGCAGCAAAGGCGAGCAAGTCTGGCGCGTGCAACCCGACGGCCAGAATTCGCTACTGACGGGTGCGAATGGCGCCGGTAAAACCACCCTCGTTGATGCGCTGCTGGCGCTTTTGGTGCCTACGCAGAAACGGTTCTTCAACCAGTCGTCGGGCGCCCGCAGTGCGCGGGAGCGCTCAGAGGATTCGTACGTGGAAGGTCATTACGGGCGCACGCAGGGCGAAGAGCAAACGTCGGCGCGGATTGAGAAGCTGCGCCCGAACCGCGCGCAGGTGCATTCGGTGGTGTTGGGTGTATTTGTAAGTCCACATTCGGTGCCGATTACGCTGGTGCAGGTGCGGGCATTTCCGGGTGGCGCCGGCATACAGCGGCGCTACCTAGTTGTGCGAGCCGAATTGTCGATTGCCGAGCACATTCGGTATAGCTCCGATGGCACGTGGTTGCGGCAGCTCAAAAAGCAGTTTCCCGACCGCCTCGACAGCTTCGACTCGTTCAGCGGCTACGCCGCCGCCTTTCAGCGGCTGTTCGGCATGCGCGATGAAAAAGCCCTTACCCTCTTCAACCACACCGTGGGAATGAAGGTATTGGGCGATCTCGACGAATTCATCCGGGCCAATATGCTCGAAGAGAGCACCGCCGAAGAGGAGTTCGCGAAGCTGATGGGCAAGTACCAGACGCTGCTGACGGCTTACCGGGCGCTCGAAAAAGCCCAAACCCAGCAGAAGCTCCTGACGCCGGTGCAAGCATTGAGTGTCAGCTACTACGACCTTCAGCGCCAGCAAGTCCGCGCCGAGCGGCAGCGCGAGCTGCTCCCGCTTTGGCTCGCCCGCGAGCAGGTGACGCTATGGAGCGCTGAGATGGCCCGGCAGGACCGGGAGCTGACGCGTTTAGAACGGGAGTTGGGTGCGCGGGAAGACGAGCTGACCGCAACCGACGAGCAGCGCGTCGATCTGGAAACGCAGCTGAATACTAACCAAGCCGCTCAGCAATTAAAGCAGCTCGACAAAGACATTCAGGGGCTGACAAAATCACGGGCGGAAAAGGAAAAGAATCTGCGCCAATATAATCAGCTCGCCCGCGGCTTAGGGCTACCCGAATCCCCAGACGCCGCGCAGTTTACCATCACTTATGAGCGCGCCGTGGCACTTGAACTGGAACTTAGGCACCAAGGTCAGGAAGCTGATGAGCAAAAATACAGCTTACGCAAGACGCAGGAAGCGCATCAAAAAGCCGCAAAAGAGCTGAGCGCAGAGCTGGCGCAGCTCGAAAACAGCCGTAGCAACGTTACGGGGCGTCCGGCATTCATCCGGCAGGAATTACTGGCGGCATTGGGAGTTTCGGAGGAGGAAATTCCGTTCGCGGCGGAAGTGATGCAAGTGAGAACGGCCGAAAAAAAACAGTGGGGCGCGGCTATCGAGAAGCTGCTACACAGTTTCGGGTTGAGCTTGCTGGTGCCGGAGCGCCTGTACCGAGAAGTAAACGCTTTCATCAACGGTCACCCCGATTTAAAAGGGAAGATTGTTTACCATCGCGTGGAAGCGCGGACGCCGCCGGTATTATTTCCGACAGCTGATTCGGTAGTCACGAAACTCGAATTTAATCCCGATAGCCCGTATGCCGATTGGGTAGAGAACACCGTCGCGCACCGCTTCGATTTGCTGTGTACGGCTGACGTGGCTATTTACGAGCGCGCCGAAAAAGCCCTGCTGCCCTCTGGCCTGCAACGCAACCGCCAGCGCAACGAGCGCGACGATACCCACCACCGCCCCCAGCTTGGCTGGGATAACAAGGCCCTGCTGCGCGAGTTCACGAGTAAGCTCCGCGAAGAACAAGCCGCCGAGAGCAAGCTCGACCGCGCGCTGGATAAGATCAGCAAAGAGCAGGACCACCTCGAAACCCAGCAAAAACGCCTCAGCTTATTTCAGGACGTTGAGGATTATACGCGCCTCGACTGGGAATCTGACGCCATTGCAATAGCGCGTTTGGAGGAACAAAAACAAGCGCTCGAACAAGCCAGCGATGCCCTGCTGGTGCTTCGGCAGCAATTGACTGCGCTTAAAGCCCACCTCGAAACGCTCGGTAAGCAGCGGGATATTGCTCGCGATGCCTTTCGCGATACGGAGCGCCTATTGAAAACCTTACGTCAGGAGGTGCAGGAACACCAAACGCTCCTCACCGACGCTCCCCCCACCGACCACGCCGACCTGCAACCTTTCCTGGCCGATGAGCTGGCTGCTTTCCGTGAGGAGCTGCGTTACGAACAGTTCGCCCAGCAACGCACCAAAGCAACGGATGCGCTCAGCGAAAAGCTCGCGCGGTTGCACCGCCAGCTCACGGAGCAAGAACGCCAGATACGCGCCGCGATGAGCGCCTTCCGGACGCCCGGAGCGGAAATCACGCAGCAATTCACCGATTGGGAAAGCGACGTCCGCGATCTGAAAGCCGAAGTCGATCAGCTTCCCGAATACATCGACCGCTACGAACAATTGCGCGGCGACGGTCTGGCAGAGCTGGAAACTCGGTTCCGCGAAGAATTCAAGAGCGGAGTTACACAGGCGCTCGCCGAATATTGCGATGCGCTGGAATTGCAGCACGACCGCATCTGCGATACTGTAGAGCACATTAACTCGTCGTTGCGCGGTATCGCTTACAACCGCAACCCGGATACGTATATTCAGCTGGTACGCACTGACAGTCGTGCGCAGGAAATTCGCACTTTCCGGCAACAGCAGCTTAATGGCTGGAAGCCGGACCTCACGCTTCATCAGCTCGCCGAAAACCCGAAAGACCTCGAAATCGAGCATTTTCGGCAACACGTCCAGCCCTTTATTCGGCAATTGCAGGAGGAAACTGCCTGGCGTGGGCGCGTGACGGATGTGCGCAACTGGTCGGCCTTTCAGGCCCGCGAGCACTACCGCGCCGACGACTTCCTGAAGCAGGTCTACGAAAGCTCCGGCAACCTCTCGGGTGGCGAAGGCGCGCAGCTGGCGTACACCGTGCTGGGCGCGGCCATCGCCTACCAGTTCGGCATCGACCGCGACGGCGGCAACAGTGGGGCACAGCAGCGCTCGTTTCGATTTATCGTCATTGATGAAGCGTTCAGTAAGCTCGATGAAACGAAATCGAGCTACCTGTTGCAGCTCTGTCGTAACCTGGGGTTGCAGCTGATGGTCGTGACGCCGCAAACGTCGATTCAGCTCCTCGAAGCCGAAGTGGCCGTCATTCACTGGGTAACGCGCGGCAAGCACGACCCGCGCACGTCGGTTGTGCGCGACATTCCGATCCGCGTTTACCGGCAGGATGAAAGCGTGCGCGCCGAAATCATCGCCGCCGAAGCCGCCGAAGCCGCCAATTCCGCCAGTTCAATCAGCGAATGATTACGCTACCAGAGCTTCGCGTCCGCGCCGCTCGCTACTACGAGCGCCTGCTCAGCGCGCACCTGCTGGGCACTGAGGCAGCCTTATTCCCGCTGCCGATCAGCGCCAACAAGACCCTCGACCGCGCAGCTGGCCTGACGCAGCTGCTCGCGCAACAACAGGAGCTGCTGGCGCATTCGAAGCATAAAACCGGCTTCGGTTATGAGCTGGAGCTGAAACCGAACGCCAAAACCCGTCAAAGCGAGATTCGGCGCATCAGCTTCCCTACTCCGGCCGATTTACTGCATTTTATCGGCAAGGCTGACGAGTTCGCCGTCTTCGCGCGCAATGCGGCGCTCATCCGCGCCGAGTTTCCGGAACTGCTGCCCCGGCTGGCTCAAACCCCGCGGCTAGTGAACGAGCAAGCCGGCGACTGGCCGCAGCTGCTGGCCGTATGCCGGTTTTTTCAGGCCACGCCGCAGCCCCGGCAATACGTGCGCAGCCTTGCCATCGTGGGGCTGGACTCGAAGTTCATCGAGCGCCACCAGACCATCCTGCGCATCCTGCTCGATGAGGTAGTCCCGCCCGACCAACACGCCGACGACGCCAATTTCTTTCGCCGCTTTCACCTGCAAATCGAGGATTCCAGCATTCGGCTACGCTTTCTGGATGAGCGTCTCCGCCTCCATCCGGCCCTCTCGCAATTGAGCGTTTGGGTGAGCGAGTTTCGGGAGTTAGCGCCACTCGGGAGCCGGGTATTTGTGATTGAGAATCTCACCTCGTTTCTGATGTTCCCTGCCGTCGCCGATAGTCTGGCGATTTGGGGCGGCGGGTTTGCTGTCAGCCAGTTGGCCGACGTGCCGTGGCTGGCGCAAAAAGAGCTGTTTTATTGGGGTGATATCGACGTGCACGGCTTTCAGATTCTGGCGCAATTCCGGGCTTATTATCCCAGTGTACAATCGCTGTTGATGGACCTAGCTACCTTTCGCACCTTCCGCCAAGGCAACCACGGCAGCAATTTCAACGCAGTGCCCCTACCCACCTTGTACCCCGCGGAGCAGGCCTTGTATCAAGAGTTACTTGCGACGAACGAGCGGCTGGAGCAGGAGCAGATTCCGGCCGAGGCAGTAATCAATTCGCTCAGAGGTTTTAATATTTTCTGACGCGCGGAAGTCATCCGACACTTTAGCTTGCCCGCCCGTTTACTTCTACCCCCTTCTCCTTCCGTGCAGCCCGGCCACTACGAAAACCTGATTACCGAAGCCCTGCGCACGCAGCTCCAGACCGTTAACCTGGACACCTTCGCCGTAGCCGAGCAGCCGCTGAACCCCGACCGGGCCGCGCTGTTTCTGACTCGCTACCTCAGCGGCCTGGTGGGCCAGCTACTCGGGCAGCTCGCGAAAAACGACGAGGTGGCCCCGCAGATTGAGCTCGTCAATCGGCTGATTGGCTACCTGCAAGCGGAGGCGGAGCACGTGGCACCCGACCTGCTCATCGAACCTGCTGGGGCGCTGCTGCGGGCGGTGCTTCCGCGTGTGCAGGTGCCGCTCGCGCTCCAGAACCGCCTGGCGGAGCATCTGGATGGCATCGAACCAGCCTTACGCTTTTCGCAATCCGCGTTGTTCAGCGGCGGCAATTCGGAGATTTCGCTCGATACCGAATTGCGCAAAGAGATCGCGACGGCCGATTCTATTGACCTGATCGTCTCGTTTGTGAAGTGGAGCGGGCTGCGGTTGTTGCTGCCCGCACTGGAAGCGTTTGCCCAAAAAGGGCATAAGCTGCGGGTGCTGACCACGACCTATATGGGCGCCACCGATTTCAAAGCCGTCGAGCGGCTGGCCCGTCTGCCCGGCGCGGAGGTGCGCGTCTCGTACAACATCGCCCACGAGCGGCTGCACGCCAAAGCGTACCTATTCGGGCGGCGGTCGGGGTTGAGCACGGCCTACATCGGATCGAGTAATATGAGCCGCTCGGCCCTCACCAGCGGACTGGAATGGAACGTCAAGCTCACGGCGCAGGACAGCCCGACGATTCTGGCCAAATTCGGCGGCACGTTCGAGACGTACTGGAATTCGGCCGAGTTTGAGCCATTTGCGGATACCGAGGAGCACCGCCAGAAGCTGCGGGAAGCGCTGAAAAAAGCCGGCGCCAGTGTCTCTGGGGATTCCGAGACGCTCCCGAATTTCCATCTGCGACCGTACCCCTATCAGCAGGAAATGCTGGACCGGCTCGCCACGGAGCGCGCGTTTCACGGCCGCCACCGCAATCTGGTCGTCGCGGCCACGGGCACCGGTAAAACGGTGCTGGCGGCGTTTGACTATGCCCGTTTCGCCCGGCAGATCGGCGGATTGCCCCGGCTGCTCTTCGTGGCCCACCGCGAGGAGATGCTGCGGCAGGCGCGGGCCACGTTCCGCCATATTCTGGGCGAAGCCAATTTTGGCGAGCTGTGGGTGGGTGGGGCGCAGCCGACGGCGTACGACCATTTGTTCGTGTCCGTTCAGACGTTTGATGCCCAGCGCACCACGTTCTTTGAGCGGGTATTAACGCCGACGCACTTCGCCTTCATTATCATCGACGAAGTGCATCACGTGGCCGCCGCCTCGTACCGGCCGCTGCTGACGCTCTTTCACCCCACGATTCTCCTCGGCCTGACCGCCACGCCGGAACGGGCCGATGGCACGAGCATTCTCGCCGATTTCGACGACGCTATTGCCGCCGAAATCCGTCTCCCCGAAGCCATTGCGCGCGGCTTGCTGGTGCCGTTCCAGTATTTCGGCGTCACCGATCCCGTCGATTACCGCGCCGTGCGGTGGAGCGGCGGCAAGTATGCGACGGAGGAACTAACCCAGCTCTATGCCGCCAGTAAAGCCCGCACGGCCGCCATTCTCGACGCCCTGCCGCGCTACTTGCTCGACCCGCACGCCGTGCGCGCGCTCGTCTTCTGCGTCTCGCGCGAGCACGCCCGCCGAATGGCCGACGCGCTGCAGGCGGCCGGTTATAAAGCCGCTTACTTGGCGTCCGGCGACCCTGCCGCGGCCGACCGCCTCGTGGCCGTAGCGGAGCTGCGGAGCGGAAAGCTGAGCTACCTGTGCGTGGTGGACCTGTTCAACGAGGGCGTTGATATTCCCGAAGTGGATACCGTCGTGTTCCTGCGGCCCACTGAAAGCCTCACCATTTTCCTGCAACAGCTCGGCCGCGGGCTGCGCCTGCACGAGAGCAAAGAGTGCCTCACCGTGCTGGACTTCGTCGGTCAGGCCCGCGCCGAATATTCCTACGAGCAGCGGTTTCGGGCGCTGGTGGGCCGCACGGGCACCACCGTGCAGCACGAAGTAGAAACGGGGTTCGGCCATCTGCCGCCGGGCTGCTCCATCCAGCTCGAACGCGAGGCGATGGCCGCCATTCTGGAAAATATTCGCGCCGCAACCGGCGCTAATCTCCGCACGCTGGTGCGCCGGGTCGAAGGTTTTTCGTTCGAATCGCCGCTGCCGCTCACGCTCCCGTATTTTCTGGCGCACACGGGCTTTTCGATGGCTGATATTTACCGCAATCGCGCCCGCGAAGACCGGGGCTGGTACGCCGTCAAGCGTCGCGCGAACGTTTTAGTAATACCCGCTGCAAGCGTATCCGCTGAGGAAGCGCATTTAATAGCGGCCGTTTGGCGCCTGGCTCAGCTCAACGCGCCGGGCTTGATTCGATTTGCAAAAGCCGTATTCGACTCAGAAATTCCCATTACCGATTTACTCGACCAAACGCACGGTCACGCGTTGGGGCTGATGCTGCACTACCTGCTCGTTCAGGAGCCTGGACCAAAAAACGGGTATGCTACGCTAGCCGACAGCCTCACGGTCTTCCGCGCCGCCCCTACCCTCGCGACCGAAGCGCGCGAAGTGCTGGAGGTCTGTGAAAACCGCGTCGAAATTCCCCCGCAGCCCTTGGCCGTGCCTTTCCCCTCCCCACTGGAATTGCACGCCCGTTACTCGCGCGACGAAATCCTGTGCGCCGTCGGGTACTGGACCTTTGAGCGGGCGCCCGCCCAGCGTGAGGGTGTGTTGAATCTCCCGGCGCTCAACGCCGAGCTGCTGTTCGTGACGTTGCAAAAATCAGCGAAAGACTACTCGCCCAGCACGCTCTACCACGATTACGCTATCAGCGAGACGCTGTTTCACTGGGAATCGCAGAACGCGACCGGCGAGGAAACGCCCAAAGGCCGCTCCTACATCGAGCACGCGCAGCGGGGAAAAACCATTCTGCTCTTCGTGCGCGAGCAAAACCAGACCGACGCCGGCCTGACGGTGCCATATGTCTGCCTCGGGCCGGTGCGTTACGTGCGTCACCAAGGGTCGCGGCCGATGCAAATCACGTGGGAGCTGGCTACAACGATGCCCGGTTTTCTCTGGCACGACGCGGGCAAGATGGCGGTCGGGTAGATGAATAACTCAAGATTTTCATTCGGCGACGATTACTATCATAAAGAGTCATTAAATTTGAAACGCTATCAGGTCGCATTATGAAAGTTCGAGAATTACTGGAAAAGTTAAGCAAGCTGGATCCCGAAGCTGAAGTCTTCTGCTATCGCGGTGGTGATGTCTTTCCTAAGCCAAACGATGAAGGGGTCTTCGAGATCAACTACATCGACACCCTCGCGTCAAATCCATTAAGCCGCGATAAAAAACACAATACACAGCAAGTATTTGGCAAAGAGGACGTAGCGCTCATTCGAGTCATTGGCTTTTTAACGACCCCTGAGGCTAGAAATGCCCGCCGTAAAGAGCTAAAGAAAGACATAGAAAAAATGCAGGTCAACATACCACAGACTGAACCGTGGCGTGGTGATGCTAGCATGACACTTGATCACTGGAAGGCCAAGTTAGAACGACTTGGCGGTCAAGAAGAGGAGACGGCTAGCAAAAAAAAGTCGAATACTAGCCTGTTGTCGATCATCATTGGCTGGCTGCGGTAAGCGCTGTAACCCAGCTGATGCCTAGGGTAGTCGCACTTGAGCGGAAAGAATCAGGAACAAGCCTAACGTCGGGTATGATACCCCGAACGTGCGTGTGCGCAATGTCTTACAGCTAGCCCATTACAGAAACCCTTCGCAAAGACCGTTTCAGCGAGGGAGGTCAGAAGATGAAAGTAGAGCGTGCAACTTGTAAAGTAAGTCGCCTGGCTTAGTAGAAACGTAAAGCGGCCCTGGCTGCACTTCTACTACCACCAGCGTCGGCATTATGCCTTCGCCGGGGTTGTGGGTGCCGTTGCCATTGGTATCCAGATACACGGTGCCGCCAAGCGCGTCGCCGTCGGGCAGGAAACGAGTGAGTGTGGGGGTACCGAAAGTGATGGTCGGCCAAAGTGGCGCTGCGCACTGCCGGCTACCCCGCTGCGTAATATCAGGATTTTAGCGGCATGTCCATCGCCCGCAGTTTCGCTTCCAGCTCCTGAGCTGCCTGGGCGCAAATCGTCTCTATTTTCAGGTATTGCGCGCGCAGAAAAGAAAGGGTTTCCGGGCTTACCGCTTTGCCTTTACCACCTTCGATCAAGCTGGCCGCCCGCGCCTGAATGGATTTGGCCACCTCCTCAAACTCTGGGTGAATGCCCATCGTCGAAAAAGTGGGGATGATGGAATGGGTAGAAATCTTCAGGTCTGCCCAGTTCTTGTCCTCAATCGCCGTTTTCATTTTCTGCACGAGCGGCGGAATTTCCTGTAAGTAAAGCTCTATGAGCTGGATCATCCTGGAGTTGCTCTTGGTGATGCGCTGCAGATAATCGAAATTGACGCAGCTGAGGGCAGGTGTAGGCGGCAGCACGTCCGGGCGATTTTGGTTGTACTCCGGATTTTTAAGGTATTTAATGATTTTGCTGTACAGCAGCTTGTCGTCAATTGGTTTTGAGATATAATCGTTCATTCCAACCGCCTTGCACTTTTCCACGTCTACGGTCGTCACGTCCGCCGTCAAGGCAATAATCGGGGTGCGCGACTTCAGGTTGCTACGAATGAATTCGGTGGCTTCAAAGCCGTTCATTTCGGGCATTTGAAGGTCCATCAGAATGATATCGTAATTGCATTTTCGCAGCATCTCGATGGCAATCTTGCCGTTGCCGGCGACATCCATCTGGAAGCCGAATTCTTCGAGCAACGTTTGCATCAGCAGCTGGTTGAGGGCAATGTCCTCGACCACTAAAATCCGAACGTCTTTAAAGCCCTCTTCCAAGGCCACTCCCTGATGGATTTCTTCTACTTTTTCCAGTGTTTTCCGGAAGCTCAGGATAAAGCTGAACGTGGAGCCCTGACCGTATTCACTGCGGACATTGATAGACCCGCCCTGCGGTTCGACCAGATTTTTGACAATGGCCAGCCCCAGGCCGGTGCCTCCGTACAGGCGCGAGGTGCCGCTGGTGGCCTGCTGAAAATCGTCGAAGACGCTGCCGAGCTTTGCCGCCTCGATGCCGATACCGGTGTCAGTGACGGCAAATTCGAGGATGGCATTTTCCGGATCTTGCACCAGCATCCTCACGCTGACTGTGATGCGGCCAACCGTGGTAAACTTGACGGCGTTGCTGATCAGGTTCAGGATAATCTGGTGCAGCCGGACGGGGTCGCCGAGCAGGACGTCCGGAATCCGGGCGTCGTATTCCTGCACCAGAGTCAGGTTTTTTTCCTGAATCTTGGTTTCAAACAAATGCACCATCGCCGAGATGGAAGTCGCCATCTTGAAGGGAATCTGCTCGAACGTCATCTTGCCGGCATCTACTTTGGCCAGATCGAGAATGTCGTTGATGAGCACGATCAGCGCGTCGCCGCTGATTTTAATGGCGCTTAAGTATTCCCGCTGCTTGTCCGAGAGCTCCGTCTTCAGCAGCACTTTCGTAAACCCGATGATGGCGTTCATCGGCGTCCGAATTTCGTGGCTCATATTCGACAAAAACTGCTGCTTCGCCTTCACCGCGTCTTCGGCGATCAAGGTGGCTTTTTCGGCCTTCGCTTTGGCATCTTCGGCTACGCTGGTGGCCATTTCGGCGGCTTCCTTGGCCACCACCAGCTCGGTGGCAATGCGTTTCTGATCAGTCACGTCGCGCGCCACGATCACCACCCCCAGCACGATGCCTTTGTCGTTTTTGTACACCGAACCGTTGAACAGCACGTCCGTCAGCTTGCCGTCTTTGTGGCGTAAAGTGAGGGGCGAATCGGCCACGGAGCCGTTCGCAAACACTTCCTCGTATACTTCACGCGCCATCTGCTGGTCAGTGAAATAATCAAAGAAATCAGAACCCAGAAGCGTTTCTCGCTCAATGCCGGTGATATTTACCGTCGCCTGGTTCATATCGGTGATCTTGCCTTCCGGGCTGATTGTGACCAACGGATCGCGACTGGCTTCAATCAAGCCCCTGGCATAATTTGCAATCCGCAGCTCGGCGGCCCGCTTCACTTTTTCGTCGTTCTGAAACGCCAGCTCTTTGTTAGCAATCACGAGCTCGGCGGCGCGCTTTTCTTTCTCGTCGTTCTGAAACGCCAGCTCCGTGTTGGCGATGCTTAACTCTTGGGCGCGTTTTTCCTTCTCGTCGTTCTGAAACGCCAGCTCCGTGTTGGCGATGCTCAGCTCTTGGGCGCGTTTTTCCTTCTCGTCGTTCTGAAACGCCAGCTCCGTGTTGGCAATACTTAATTCGGCGGCGCGCTTTTCTTTCTCGTTATTTTGGAAAGCCAGCTCGATATTGGCAACGCTCAACTCATCCGCGCGCTTTTCTTTTTCCGCGTGCTGAAACGCCAGCTCCGTATTGGCAATGCTCAGCTCCTGGGCGCGTTTTTCCTTTTCGTCATTCTGGAACGCCAGCTCCGTGTTGGCAATGCTCAGCTCTTGGGCGCGTTTTTCCTTCTCGTCATTCTGAAACGCCAGCTCGGCGTTGGCAATACTTAATTCGGCAGCGCGCTTTTCTTTTTCGTTGTTTTGGAAAGCCAGCTCGGTGTTGGCAATACTCAACTCGGCCGCACGTTTTTCCTTTTCGTCATTTTGGAAAGCAAGCTCGATATTGGCGACGCTCAGCTCGTCGGCGCGCTTTTCCTTTTCGTCGTTCTGGAAGGCCAATTCCGTGTTGGCAACGCTCAGCTCCTGCGCGCGTTTTTCCTTCTCGTCGTTCTGGAAGGCCAACTCTGTGTTGGCGACACTTAATTCTTGGGCGCGTTTTTCCTTTTCGTCGTTCTGGAAAGCCAGCTCCGCGTTGGCAACGCTCAGCTCGGCGGCGCGTTTTTCTTTTTCATCGTTCTGAAACGCCAATTCTTTGTTAGCGATGCTTAACTCATCGGCGCGTTTTTCCTTTTCATCATTCTGAAACGCCAGCTCGACATTAGCGATACTTAGCTCGTCGGCGCGCTTTTCTTTTTCGTCGTTCTGAAACGCCAGCTCTTCATTGGCGATACTTAGCTCGTCGTCGCGTTTTTCTTTTTCATCGTTGTGAATCGCCAGCTCTTTGTTGGCGATACGCAACTCGTCGGCCCACTTGCGCTCGGCCAGATTGCGGGTCACGATCACGGCTCCCAGAATGTTCGCGCCATCGTCGCGAAAGACCGAGCCGTTGAACAGAACTTCGGTCAGTTTCCCTTCCTGGTCCTTGATCGTCAGTCGGAAATCGGTCACTTTGCCCCTTCGCAACACCTCCTCATACACCTCCCGCACCTTATCTGGCTCGGTGAAGTAGCCGAAACAGGCCGAGCCTACCAGCGCTTCGCGGGCAATGCCAGTAATACTGACCATCGCTTCGTTGGCCTGCGTAATTCGGCCCTCCGGATCAACGATCACCAGCGGATCAAGGCTGGCTTCGATCAGGCTGTGATACCGCTCCTCGTTTTCTTTCATTTTGTACGTGATTGCCGCTAATAATTAACAGGAAGGAGCCGCAAAACAGGACACGGAGCGGAATCGCCCGCCATCCAGCGCGCGCAAGTACGGCAGCAGCATACTAAGCGACGCAATCCCCTGTATACGGCAACCGCAAGAAAAACGACAGCAGAGCAGAAGGTTTATTTTTTCTATATTTATGCGCTGGGCTTAATCCAGTAGACCGGACCGCCGCAGTTACCAGTAGTGAGACGTACTTGCAAAACCTGCGGACGAGGTTCAGGCTACCTGTCTCCTACCGGCAGGTCAAGTTGAGATAAACTAGGACCCTCTGCAAAAAATTAAGATTGCCCGGCCGCCACCCCACTAAAAGGGCGGCAGTTGGGCGGCTTCGCATTCCGACCAAATTCAACCAGTGTGCGCTATCCTATCAGAGCGCTACCCGAAATCATCGTTAGCGAGCAGCCCACCGGCAGTGCAAGCTCAGCAAGGAAGCTGTATGTCTCGTCCGGCGTAGGCTGTACACCATCTTTACCGTAGATGCGTGTTTCTGAATTTTCGTCGACCCCGAGCGGTCGGCGGTATTATCCTCTTTCCTTCAAGCTCGAAGCGGTCCGCCTGGTCGAGGCCGGCGAGCAGCA